>CAYZID010000043.1:0-27792 GCA_964478315.1 uncultured Myxococcales bacterium
CCCACACGCGGGATCCAAAGCCGAATCCCAGAGTAGGTGGCGGATCGGGGCGCGGTGCGGGGGGGGGCTTGCGGCGTCGCTTCACGGGGCTGGGGCGTCAAGCCGGTGGTCGCGGTGTGGGGAAAGTTCCCACATCCCACCGAGCGGGAGCCGCCTCCCGTGCGTTCACGGGTGTGGAACGCGTCTTGCGTAGGCCACGGGCTACACGATGAAGGGCCGCGCGCTGGTGGGAGGAGACCGCTGGCGACGGTCGTTTGCAGATGAAGGAGTAGCCCGATGAAGACGATCCACCTCTCTCTCTTTTCGTTGAGCGCAGGCTTGGTCATGGCGTTGTCGGCGGGGGCCTGTGATGGGACCGCGGCGCCGTCTTTTCCCGAGCCGGCGGTGCATCGGGCGGAGGCATCGGTGTGTTCAGCCGAGCGTCCAGCGACGGACTGGTCGGAGCAGCTCGCCCAGGACAAGAGCGCGGGGTGGGGGCCCATCCAGTGTGAGCGGGACAGCGACTGCACGGAGCAGCCGGACGGTCGGTGCGCGCGCATGGGGGACGGGTGGTACGAGTGCACCTATCACGGGTGCATGGAGGACGCGGATTGTGGGGCGAACGAGGTGTGCGGGTGTGGTGTGTGGTTCGTGGGTGCGAACGCGTGTTTGCCGGCGGGGTGCAAGGTGGACGCGGACTGCGCGAGCGGGTGGTGTGTCCCGTCGCCCACGCAGTACCAGCCCGAGCTGTCGGGGTTGGATCGGCGTTATGAGTGCGTGACGGCGGCGGACGAGTGCGTCCAGGACAGCGACTGCCAGCCCTGCCCCTCGGAGGACCCCGCCGACTGCGCCCACCCGGGCTGGTGCAAGTGGGACACGACCCAGGGCCACCGCGTCTGTAGCTGGGACCTCACCGTCCAGTGACCGCCGCCAGGGCTTGCCGCCGGCCTGTGGCCCCCCGGGCCAGCGGTTCGCGCCCGGTCCCCGGACATGCTGCCACCGAGGTCGTCGAGGTCGTGGGGGGCCTTCAGCACCGCTCGCCGGACTGGGGCTCCGTGCCTCCTCGTCTCGTGGCCTCGAGGGGGCGGAGCCGCCTCAACGCGCCCTTGCCCACCAGCTCGTCGAACTGCCGGACCAACCGTCGGGCCAGGCGTCGGTCATCGAGGACGAGCCCCGCTTCGATGTTCCGCTCGTGGGCGGCCTCGGTGAAGTTGGCCGATGTGATCAGCGACCAGCGCCCATCGATGACCACGCACTTGGCGTGAAGCACCGCGCGTTTGCCCCGGTCCAGCGCCACCGAGCGGGGATCGTAGTAGACCGCGGGCAGACGCTGTCCCGGCCAGACATCCTCCCGGAAGCGCGTGGCGAAAGCCCGCACCAGCGCTGCGGGCTCCCTGTCGTCTCGGTGGGGGCGATGGACGTTGGCGTACACCGTCACGTCCAGCTCTGGACGTGCGTCCATGCGCTCGGCCAGCTCCCCGAACAGGGAGGCCGCCTTGTCGCCAGCGTCTAGCGCATAGCTCGCGATGAGCACGGAGCTCTCGGCGCGGCGGAACAGCTCTCGGACCACGACCGCCGTGTCGCGCGCGTCGACTCGGTCCAACTCCGGCGGGGACAGCACGAGCTCCACCCGGTCGGACAGGCGCTGCTGTGCTCCCCGTTCCTCCGCCAAGATCTCGAGCATCGTGGCGATGTGTTCGCCCGACATCCCCGCGCGCGCTAGGGACCGGAGGCCCTCCTGCACCCGGTCCACCCGGTCCTCGGGCACCTGCGCCACGAGGGTGGTTCGCCCGAACGGCGCGGCCACCCGTCCCGCGCGCAGCGCCCGCGCCAGGCCCAGCAGGGACGCGCGTCCCAAGGACCGGAAGGGGTGACTCACGCACCACCACCGAAGAAGGCGGCGTCGGCCGCGCCCACCGTGGGCACGACCAAGGCGCGGTCCAGCAGCTCGTTTCGACGCTCGCAGCTCGTCTCGGCGATGAGCAGGCAGCCGTGACAGGCCGCGCCGTGGAGGTAACGCTCCTCCAGGGGATCGGACGGGTCATGCTGGGAGCACACCGGGTCGTTGGAGCACAGACGCCCCAACTCCAACGCGCGCTTGAGGTGCCGCCCGATGTCCTTGCCCATTTCGACCAACCCACCGAGCGTGCCCTCGGCACCTGGGCTGCCCGTGTAGAGCAGAATCCCGTAGCCGGAATCGCCCGCGTACACGCGCTCGCGGATCGAGCTGGCCGAGTAGCCGCAGTCGAGCGACAGCGCCGTGATGAGCAGGTGCGACAGCGAGTGCAGCATGATGTACGGCAGCCCAGCGAACCCCTGGGCGCGCGCCTTGCGCTCCCGCCAGCGCTCGTGTCCCCCCATGAGGTGCCGTCCGCGCTCCTTCACGCCGGGTCGCTCCAGCCACGCCTCGATGGCCGCCGACGCGAACGACAGGAAGACGCCCTCGCCTCGATTCTGATACGCCGGCAGCCAGCTCAGCTCTCGCGCGATGGGGGCCAGCTCGATGTCCAGGTCCAGCTCGCCGTCGATGTCAGGGAACGTCGCCTCGAACCGCGTGAAGCCGATCTGGGCCACGACCTCACGCAGCCGATGCACCAGCACCAGCTTGTCCACCTTCCCTTGGGCTTCGGGCGGCAGCGAACCGACCTCGTGCGTTCGCGCGTAGAAGTCGCCCTCGGGCTTGTCTTCGCCGAGGGTGGGCTTCTGTGCCAGGAGCGTCTCGATCTCGGCTTGCTTGATGCTCTTTTCGGGCGCTCGCGTGCCCTCGCGTCGGCGCTCGACCTCGGCCCACACCGCGGCGTCGTCGAAGCCATCGAGCGCCGCCGCGACCTCCTCCTTCTTCCGCTCCCGGCGGACATCCCTCTCGTCCTCGCAGTAGCGCAGGTAGCGCTCCCAGACGCGGTCCACGGCGTCTCTGAGCTGCCGGTCCCCGTCGGGGATGGCGATCACCCCCATGGTCTGCGAGAAGTAGGCGTTGGAGGCCGCCCGCGTGAGCAGGCGGTTGGGCTTGTCGCAAGGCTCCCAGATACGCGGGCCCAACCAGGGCTTGCGGCCACTGCACCGGCCGAGCACCTTGCTGTCGGGGACCGAGGCGTCGGAGAGCGGACGCCTCTTGCCCGTCTTCACGTCCCGCACGAAGATCTCGGCGAAGTCGTTCCCAGCCCCGCCCTCGTCGAACCACAGCTCGCCGGTGCGCTCGGTGTCGAAGTCGTTTCGCACGAAGGCGTACCAGTCGATGTCGCTGAGATGCCCTCGCACGCAGGCCTGGACGAACCGGATGGGGACGACCGGCTTCACCTTTCGGTCGCGCGTCAGGTAGCCGCCCTTGACGAGACGGTCGTAGGGGATGAGCGGTCGGGTCCGGTAGACGCGCCCATCGGGCGCCGTCCAGGTCTCGTCAACTTGGCCCAGGAACCAGGTCGGGAACCGATAGACCGTGATGCCGGTCTGCTGTCCGTGCGGCTCGCCCGTGTCCACCGGCGGCGCGAAGAGCTTGAGATCGGGCACCTTGAGGCGCTCCCGCAGCCACCCTTCGAGTCGGTCCTCGAAGATCCGCGTCTTGTCGCCACGCCAACTCTCCAGCCCACCGATGAGCACCGAGTGGTTGGGGAGGTCCACCATCGCGCCCGGCCCGAAGGTCGTCACCACCTGGCTCTGCCGCAGCTCGCCGGTCGGGGGCACACGTCTGTTGCTCACGGTCGCTCCTCCTCACATCTGGGCGTCATCGGACGAGGGGAGCCACAGGTTCACCGTCGGCTCCACGTCTCGGAGGCTCCGCCCCACCTTGAACTGTTGGGCCTCGCGATTCTGCTTCGCCAGCTCCGGCGACAGCGGGTCGAAGAGCAGCGGCGGCGCAACGCCCACCTCTTGCTGGTACTGCAAGTCGCCCTTCTTGGTGGCGATGTTCGACCACGCATCGAGCAGCCCCACCACGCGCTCCTTGACCTTCCGCCGCAGCTCCTCCTGGGCCCCGCGGTCGAGCTGCGCGTCGTGCCCCTCGGCCCGCCGCGAGAGGACCTCCGCGACGAAATCCAGCTCCGCGCGGTGGGCGTTGATCGCGAAGGCTCCTCGGGGCGCCGTCATCCCCGCGTGCCCCAGTCGCGCCAGGGCCACCGTCACGCCCGCGAGCCCGCGGTCGATGGCGCGCGGCGAAAAGGGCGTGACGCTCGTGGCTTCCACGGCGCGGTAGAAGCTCTCGTGCCAGGCGGCGAAACGCTCGTAGTGGCTGCGGTCCCGCGGGCGGTAGACGTTGAGCAGGGTCACGACCAAGCCGGGGCGCTGGTCGTCACGGCCCACCCGGCTGGTGGCCTGGATGTACTCCGAGGCCGTCTTGGGCTGCCCCAGGACGACCATGAGGCCCAGCCGCGTGATGTCGAGGCCCACCGAGATCATGTTCGTCGCCAGCGCGACGTCGACGTGTTCCTTCTGGCGAAACGGGAGCGACAACCTGCGCTTGGTGTCCGCCACCTCGTTCGTGCTCACCCGGCTCGTGAGCTCCCGGGGCTCGGTGATGCGTCGTCCGTCCGCGAAGAGCGTGTCGACCACGCCGACCCGCCTGCGCCGGGAGGCGTAGTCTTTGAGCCGCGTGGCGATCTCGTCCTCGACGATGCGCCGGCTCCCGCCCAGCTCACGCAGGGAGTTGAAGTACCCCAGGACGGTCATGTACGGGTCGGCCGGGTTCTCGGGGTTCTGCGCGCCCCCGTTGTCGACCCAGGCCCGCTGCGCCGCCGCCATGAGCGCGAGCATCGTCCGCAGGAACACGACCTTCAGGTTGCGCCCCTGCGCCGCCACGCCCAGGTAGGTGCGGGGGTTCCGCTCTTCTGCGCCCACGGCGAGCGCGAAGAACGAGTCTCGCCGGTTGGGCCCGGGTGGGGGGAAGACCTCCACCGCGCTGCGCCCGAACAGCCCGCGGATCTGGCGCTCCGCGCGCCGCACCGTGGCCGTGGACGCGACGATCTTCGGGCCGGGCGCTTCGCCGTCCATGCTGGGGCTGGCGAGGGCGTCGATGGCCGTCTCATACAGCCCCACCATCGTCCCCAGCGGCCCCGAGATCAGATGCAGCTCGTCCTGAATGATGAGCTCGGGCGGCGGCAGCGGCCCTGACAGCGCACGTCCCCGATTCGTCTCCCACGGGCCGTAGAACCCGTGTTCGTCGTGGCGCTCCACGCGCCCAAAGAGCCCGGCCGACTCCCCCACCCAGGGCAGGTTGGCGAACTTGTCGACCGTGGCGATGAGGAAGGTGGGCAGCCGTCGGTAGATGGCCTCGTCCACCGACAGCACGGGCAAGCCGCGGGGCTGGGCGCGCGTGTGGAACGCGCAGCGGCGGTGGACGCAGCTCACCCGCAGGTCGGTGGGCTTGCTGGGGTCGGGGAGCAGCTTGAAGCTGTCCTTCGTGAACTTCCACCCGCACCACGGGCAGCTCTCGAGCGGGATGGGCGAGGGCCTGCGCCCCGAGTCGTTCTGGAAGGCGATGGTGCGCGCGCGGGCCGAGTAGCGGTCGTTGTCACCCTTGCGACCCATGCGGTTCGGCGTGGCCGTCTGCCCCACCCACAGGCCGATCTCGAACGGCCACCTCCCCAGCTTGTCCACGTCGTCCTGACGCATGAGCTCCATGGCGCAGACGAGCGTCGCGGCGCGGCCGAGCTGGTCCAGGGTCAGCAGCCGCAGCGTGTAGCGCATGAGCACCGTGACGCCAGCGGACTGAATCGAAGGGTCTCGCAGCCGACGCAGGAACATCGAGAAGGCCGCCAGCCCCAGGTACGCCTCGGTCTTGCCGCCGCCCGTGGGGAAGAAGAGCAAGTCCACCACCCCCCGATCGGCGTGGTCCGCCCGGGCCGTGCCCACCAGGTTCATGAGCAAGAAGGCGAGCTGGAAGGGGCGCCACGCGGGTGGGGGCTGCGTTTCGGGCTTCTGCTCGCTCTCGCCGTGGCAGGCGCGCTGCCGGATGGCCGTGGCGATGGCCCGGTTCGCCAGCCGGAAGGCCTCCAGGATGAGCGGGTCGTCGAGGGCGTCGAGGCCGGCCTGGATGCGCCTGGCCGCTCGCTCGGCGTTCTTCAGGAGGGCCTGGCCGACCTCCTTGCGTCGGGCTTCGGTGGGGAGCTGTTTCGCTTGCTGTCGGATCCACGTCCCGTAGGCCGTCACCATGGGGCCGACGAGGCTCCGCACGGTCTCCGCGTCGGGCGCCGCGGCCAGCGCCTCCATGCCGAGCTGCACCCCGGGCAGCTTGCCCGGCACGACCTTCTCTACGTCGGCGGTGGGCATCCACGCGGTCTTCACCTCGCGACAGGCGCCGTCCGACTCCCGCACCGCCAGCGCCGAGATGTTGTGGCCCACGGCGTACTCCACGGCGTCGCGGAACTGCACGTCGGCCACCTGCTCGTCCCAGTCGTCGCTCTCTCGCCCGTGCACGTCGGGGCGCGCCACGAAGGGCACGAGGCTGTGGAGCGACAGCTCGGGCTGGAAGACGTAGGCGGCGTCGCGCCGCACGTCCGGCGCGGGCGGGCGCTGGTTGACCAGGAACACCGACACGGAGCGCGTGCCCGCGGGGAGGAGCCCCTGTTCCTCCACCGTCCGCACCGAGACGACGAGCTTGAGGTCTTCGTGCTCGGGCAGCTCGATCGTGCTGGGCTCCCCCACGCGGAGGGTGAGCAGGCGCTCGGCCTTCCGCGGGACACGCCGCCACCGCCCGCCGCCCGCGCGCTGCTCCACGCGCGAACCGGGGGCCTCGGGGAGCAGCTCACCCTGGTCCTCCCCGGCCTCCGTGGGGCTCGCGATGGGTTGATAGTCGGCCCAGGCGACCTTCACGCGGAGCTGGGCCGTCTCGGGAGACACGAGGACCGAGAGCCCCACGGAGGAGGGGAAGAAGGCCTTTCGCGCCGAGGCGCGCTCGGGTGTGTTGTCGTCGTCCGCCTCGATGACGCGCCCCAGCAGGTCGAGCTGCTCGTCCCCGTCGTCGTCGCTTCGCTGGGTGACCGGCGCCTCGTAGGGCACGAGGAAGCCGGTCAGGTACCACTTCGAGGGCGCGATGGGCAGCGCCTCCTCGGCGTACTCGGCGTGAGGCGCATAGCCGGGCCGGGGCCCCACGAGGTCCAGACGCAAGGCGTCGATGATCTGGGCGCGGACGTCGTTCGCGGTGGTCATGTCGTCTGATCCTCCAGCCACACTCGGATAGCCTCTCTCAACGCCGCGATCTCTGGACAGACCGACAGGACCCCGGACCAGGCCGCTCCCAGATCTCGCATGGCGCGCTTGCGCCCCCTGCCCACGGTCTCGCTCCACCCACGTTGCACGATGAAGGGGTCGAAGTAGCGCTCCTTGGGGTCGCAGTCCGCCCGAATGTCGGACCACGGCGCGTTCAGCGAGCTCCGGTGTGGGGCCAGCGCCCAGACCTCGACCTCCTCTCTGGCGAGCACCGCGATGAGCTTCCCCGCGTGCTCCTCTTGCCGGGCGGCCGCCTTCGCGCTGTTGCCTTCCCGGTCGCAGTCGCGGTCCACGACCAGCACGAACAGGTCGATCATCCGGTTGTCTTGGAGGATGCCCGCGACCACATCGGGGTTCAGCGCCTGGGCTACACCCCGGAGGTGGGGATCCCTGAGCACCTCGACCCGCGCGCTGCGGTGGAGGTCCCGAAAGATGCGTTCCACGACGGGCCGGACCACATGGGCGTCCAGCGTGGGGTCCTCTGGGATGATGAGCACCCTCACAGCGCACGCTCCAGCCAGCCCGAGGCGATCATGCGGTCGACGCCGCGTCGCGCGCACACCGCGTCGAAGTCCTGGAGGTCGCCCAACCGCCGGAGCACGGTCCCGTCCGAGCCGGGGGGCCGCGCGACCAGGACCGCGCGCCGGAGGGCGCTCGGGGAGAGGGCGTTGAGCACCAGGGGCGAGTGGGTCGTGGCGATGATCTGGATGTCGCGGGCGCTCGTCGCGGCCTCCATGGCCTCGACCAACAGGTGCGCCCGTGTGGGGTGCAGGCCGTTCTCGATCTCCTCGACGAGCAGGAGCGATCCCCTCCGTGCCGTTCGCAGCGCGATGAGCTGGCCGAGAAAGCGCAGCGTGCCGTCGGAGAGGCTGCGAGCGGCGATGCGCCGCCCCCCTTGCTCCACGAGCACGAGCATGACGTCGTCCAGGTCGGTCTTGGCGAAGTCGATGTCGACGAGTTCCGGCGCGCAGAGCTCGGAGAGCCAGTCCACCAGGTCGGCCTTGGCGTCGGGATCCTGGCAGAGCCGCCACGCCAGCGCCGAGACGTTCTCCCCAGCGAGCCCCAGCTCGGTGGTGTGCTGGGCCGCGAAACCGCGCATCCGAGAGGGCGTGATATCGAGGAAGTAGGCTCCGCGCAGCGCATCGAGCAGCAGGTCACGCACCCGCGGCACGTCGGCTGCGACGGGCGGGTCCGTCTTCACCTGCTGCAAGACGCTTCGGGTCGCGCTGTGGACCTGCGTGGGGCTCCTACCCTGGCCGGTCCGCTTCAACGCGACTCGAATGCTGGAGCCCTCGTCACGCCCCGACCGGTTGCCCAACGCTCCGGCGCTCGTGTCGAAGAGGTAGCCCGGCACAGCCGAGCTCGTCAGGCTCTCCCGGGACAACAGCACCCCAGACACCCGGCCGTGGGCTCCGGTGTCGCACTCGATCGTGTGGGTAACCGCTTCCCCGTCGATGGCCCACGTCGTCTCGACCCCGAAGCGGGACGCGCCCCTCCGGACGACGTCCGCCACACCCCCGCGGAGGCCCGGCCAGGTGAGGCGCCCGCCCTCCCAGCGCCCTCCGAGCACGTCGGCCAGGCTCATGTCGAGCGCGGCTCCCTGCACGAACCGCAGGGCGTCCAGGAGGTTGCTCTTGCCCGACGCGTTTGCGCCCACCAGCACGGTGAGCGGGCTGAGCTCGACCGTCTCATCCACGAAGCTCTTGAAGTCTCGAAGTCGCAGCGCCTTCAGCATGGCGTGTCCCCTCGCTCCCCGAGACGGGGGTCGCGGCCGGGCCCGGAGACGCCAAGCGCGAGGCGCAGGCCCGCGATGCGCCGGGCGTGGACGTCGTTCGCGCTGGTCATGGGTCGTCTCCCGCGTCTTGGTCCTGGAGGTAGGCGAGCAGCGGGGGCTCGGTCGCGGGCGCCTGCTCTCTGGATGTCCTCGCTGGGCTCGATGGCTTCATCGGGCGCGCTGCCTCCTCGGCGCCGGTCCTCGTCGCCGCGCTCGACCCCCTCGGGGGGCGGCCCCGCTGGCCCTGGGCGTGGAGCCCCGCGGCGACCTCTCGTTCATAGCGCCGCTGGTTCAGGTCGAGCAAGCGCGCCAGGACCTCGTCGTGGACACGGGAGGTCCATCGGTAGCGCCAAGGCTTCTTCTTGCGCGGGCTCCAGGTCGCTTCGTCGATGGGGTAGTCGAGGAAGAAGTCGCACTCGGTGGGGATGTCGTCCCAGCCGTAGGCGTCCAGCACGGCGCGGTCCATGGCGGCGTGGAGCTCGCGCAGGCGGAAGATCCCGGGCGAGCGCTCGTCGGGGTCGTGGAAGCGGTTGTAGGTCTTGGTCAGCCCCTCGCCGTGCTCCACCATGAGAGCGGCCCGGAGCTCGTAGTAAGCCTTCCCGGCCGCTTCCAGGGCGGGGTCCGTGGTCCAGCCCGGCGGGAAGGGGAAGGTCTCGAAGCAGTCGGAGGGGGTGTAGCGCAGCCGATCTTCCAGCGACGAGCCGAAGAAGCGCGCCCAGAGCTCGTGCGGCCGGGACTGGAGGGCGCAGAAGGCCGCATAGGTGTCCAGGGCGAAGACGTTGGCTGTGTGGCCGAAGACCGCCCCCGCGTCGCAGAAAGCGAACTGCACGCGGCTCGAAACCTGGGAGTTGGCCAACACCCGCTCCAGCCCGGCGATGGCGCCGTAGAGGGCGGGCCGACTGTCAGCATGTCGCCACCAGCGGATTGGTAGTGGCTTGCGAAGTGCGAACTCCCCATTCGGTTTACGCCTTGTTCGTTCAGGTTTCACCTTCGATTCTATGATGGCCATGAGGTCCGGCCACCGTCGCGCCTCTTCTTCGCTCATCTGCGCGAAGTTGATGACGTAGCGGTGGTGGGACTGGGTGGGGCTCGTGTTGATCTCCTGGCCGCCGATGTAGGGGAAGATGCGCTCGGCGTTGCGCGGGTCCTTGGCGATCAAGCGCTCGCGCTCGGCCAGGGGGCTGGCGACGCCCTTCTTGTCGGTGTCGTCAAAGGTGAAGCCCATGCCCAAGACATAGCTCCCGACGAAGCTCTTGCCGGCGTTGGCCGCCAGCGTCTTGGGGTTGTCGTGGCCGCCGCCGTGGAACAGGAAGGCGGTGATGGTGGGGACCTGGCGCCCGTCCAGGAGGCGCGGGCCGGTCCAGGGCCCGCGGCGCACGTGGACCACGCTGACCACCACCGCCGCCAGCCCCGGCCACTTCACCCGTCGCGTCGCGGCGTAGATGACCCCGCCGTGCGTGCAGATCCACCGCAAGCCCGTGGCCCGAGTGTCTCCTTGCGCGATGGTATTCGTGGCGACCAGACCCAAGCTGCCCTGATTCCGAATCAAAGAAAACGCACGACGGAAGAAGTGTGCCGCAAGGTCTGCGTTCCCTGCCGCGCCAGTGTGCAGCGTCGGAAGCCAGTCGAAGTAGCGCGCGCCTAGCGCGCCGCGAACGCGCCGACCGCCGACAAAAGGCGGGTTGCCCACGATGGCGTCGAAGCCCGGGCGCTCGCGCTCGAAGACCTCGGGGAACTCGATCTCCCAGTGCAGGGGCGGCACGGGGCGGTCGCCGCCACGCAGCTCCTCGACGAGGGCCCCGAGCTCGGCGCGGTCGCCCTGCGCGTCGTCCTTCGCCTCCCTCCACGCCTCCACCTTGGTCCGGTAGACCTTGCGCAGCGTCTCCCGCGCCGCGCTCTTGTCCGCTCCGAAGAACGCGGCGACGCAGACGTCTCCGATGCGCCGTGTGCGGTGGAGCGCCTCTTCGGCCTCGCGCCAGGCCGCGCGGCGCTGGTCGTAGTCGCCCTCGCCCAGCGACTGGATCTCGCTCCTCCACCCCTGGGCGTGCTCCACGTCGCGCCCGAGCTGCTCGTGGAGCCAATCGATCTGGGCCTCCGCCGACGCGTTCCAGTGGAAGGCGGCGATCTGCTCCCGCGTGAGCCCCACCAGGGAGTCGCCGTGCTTGAGGGCGTGATCCAGGAAGGTGAAGGCGTGGTCTTTGGCGAGGGTCACCAGCCACAGCGAGAGCTTCGCCAGGTTCACGGCGAAGGGGTTCTTGTCCACGCCGTAGAGGCACCGTTGGGCCACGAGGCGGCGGGCGTACAGCAGGGGGTCCTCGTCTGGGGGCAGCTCGGGCGTGCGGTCGTGGAGGTCCCAGGCGCGTACCAGGTGCTCGGCGAGCTGGCGGCAGGCTTCTACGAGGAAGGCGCCCGAGCCCATGGCCGGGTCGCAGACCTTGAGGTCTAGGAGCTGCTCGGGGGTGGGGCGCGCGCCCAGCCCTTCGAGGACGGGCCGCAGGGTCGTTCGCACGATGGGCTCGGTGAGCTGGCGCGGGGTGTAGTGCGAGCCCGAGCGCCGGCGCTCCTCGCCCGGCTGGAGGAACAGCGCGCCGGGCGGCAGCGGGCGTGGCGTCCAGGGCGACACGCGGCGGTCCAGCGCGGCGACCAGGTCGTCGAGCGTCTCGGCCTCCTTGAGCGCCGTCGCGGCCTTGCCGGACAGCTTGCAGTCGCCGTGGTCCGCGAGCCACTTGCCCCGCTTGCCGCCGGGCTGGGCCAGCAGCTCGTCTAGGTCGATGACGACGTGCTTGGGGCACACGGCGATGGCGCGGCCCTGCGTGGTCTGGACCTCGAAGCCCATCATGGACTCGTAGACCGAACCCACCTGCTCCACGTCCAGGGCGCGGTAGGACAGGCGCTCGCCGTCCAGGACCAGGAGGCTTTCGAGGACGCGCCAGATCACGCCATCGGAGACGCGCGGGGCCTCGAAGGGCTCGCCCACGACGCGGGCCACGCCTGGGGGGCGGCCCTCCAGGAAGGGGTACTCGTCGGGGTTGAAGAGCTGCCCGTGGCGGGTGGGCAGGCGCAGGTCGCCGTGGCCGCCGCCGTCGAAGACGAGGCGGAAGGTAGCCAGCAGCCAGGCGTAGGCGCCGAAGCGCTGCTCCATGGTGTCGGGGTGCTGGGCGGCGTCCTCGCGCAGCCGCTCGTAGAGGCCGCCCACGCTGTAGTTGCGGGCGTAGACCTCGCTCTGGGGCATGAGGCCCTGGTCCTCGGCGTAGAGCAGGAAGACCAGGCGCATGATGACGGTCAGCAGCCCGCCGTAGATCTCCTCCGGGTGGGTGCGCGCCAGGTCGTAGAGGACCCGGCCCCCGGCGACCTCGTCGGCGGCCTGGAACCCGCGCAGCAGCTCCCAGAGGGCCTCCAGCACCTGCTCGGACAGGCGGTTGCTGACGTCGCTCTGGTACTTGCGGCTCTCGGCCATGAGGTCGAGGAGGCGCTGGCCGTCGGCGGCGCCGAAGACGCGGTGCTCGCCGAGCAGCATGTGCAGCGCGGCGAGGATGGGGCGCCCGCCCACGGTGCACATCTCGGCCACGGGGAAGCCCATGTGTCCCGAGGACTCGCCGCGCGGGGCGTACACCAGGCGCAGCTCGGCGCCGTTGCACAGCAGCCCCGCGGGGACGTCGGCGTCGCGGAGCATGCGCTCCAGGCGGGCCTGGGGGCTGGCGTGCCAGCCGTGGCGCTGGCCCGGGCCGCCACCGTCCGGGGGCGGCTTGTCCAGGTCGGCGCCCTGGGGGGCCACGGAGATGAGCATCAGGACCTTGGGCTCGTCGCCCTCGCGGGCGAAGGCGTCCACGGCGGCGAAGTCGGGGCGCAGGGTCTCGCCGTAGTCGGGGAGGTGGACGCTCAGACGCTGGGGCAGGGGCGGGCCGCCGGGCGCGCCGGCCAGGTCCTCGGGCGCCCAGCCGAGCACCTCCGTCGCGAAGCGGGGCAGGTCGGTCAGGACGGGGTCGGGGTCGCTGTAGACCGCCGCGGGGCGCTCGACGACGCGCTCCAGGGCTTGCTGCACCGTGGCGACGTTCTTGTCGGGGACGACCTGGGCCGCCATGAGCGCTGGCGGGGCCACGACCAGGCCCACGGGCTGCACGAGGCCCAGCCAGGCTCGGTGGGCTTCCAGCTCGGGGTCGACTCGTCTTCTCGCTGCTCTCGCCATCGCCGCCTCCTCAGCGTGTCGCGCCCGTCGTCATGCTCGGCGTCCTGCCCGTGGTCATGTCAATTCGACAGCGGCCACAGGTAGACCAGCCCCACCGGCTCGATGCGGCGCGCCTTGACGGTGTAGCTGGCGCGGACGCGCTCGGGTTCGCTGTGCAGCTCCTGGGCGATGGCGTCGAGGCGCGCGCGCCAGTGCTTGCGGTCGGCCTCGAGCTGGCGGCGCTCGTCGGGGTTGAGGTCCAGGGGGAGCTGCCGCGCGTCCTCGTCGAGCTGGCGTTGGTGCTTGCGGATGCGTTGGCGCTGGGCTTCGAGGATGGCGGCCATCTCCTGGGCTTCGGCCTGGGCGCGGTTGTCGAGGGCGCGCTCGGCGCGCGCGATGAGGATCTGGGCGCGGCGCTCCAGGTGCGGGGTCAGCTCGCTGACGTCGCGGGCGGCGTGGGCGCGCAGGCGGCGCTGCAGTGGCTCGGGGCTCTCCATGAGGCGGGGCTCGGCCAGGGCTTGCTCGACGAGCCGCAAGACGTCGGCCTTGTCGCCCTCGCCCAGGGGGCGCAGCGTGGCGCGGCCGCGCTCCTCGGGCGGCCGCCAGGGGGCGGCGGCGGCGAGCACCTCGTCGTGGAGTCGCGCGCCCCCGGCGCCGAACAGGGAGAGGCGGCCCAGGAGGACGGCCATGGGTTGGGTCTCGTCTGTGCGCAGGACGCACGCGCGCCGCAGGTCGTCGTCGCGGAAGCCCATGGACAGGAAGCGGCCGAGGAGTCGCTGGACGACGCGGTGTTCGAGGTGCAGGTGGACGACCTCGCCGTTGAGGTTGCCCGGGTCGCGGAAGACCACCGGGCGGATGGGGGCCTCGCGCCGCCACTGGGCAGGGGACTGGCCTTTCTTGCGAGGTGTGCGGAGGGTGTCCAGCGTCGCCGCCCAGGTGGGGTCGGCGGCCTTGCGCTCGTGGAGGCGCGGCAGGGCGTAGCGGGCGCGCGCCGGGTCGGCCGCGGCCGCGGCGGGGTCCAGCGGGGTGAGGCCCTCGGCGCCGAGGGTCTCCAACGAGGCGGAGAGGGCGTCGCGGAAGTGTCGGTCGTCCAGGCCGATCCACGCGCGGGACTTGCCGAGGAGGCCCCGCAGCTCGTCCAGGCTCCGTGCTAGCCGTCGTCGGCGGGCGTCCGCTTCCTCGTGCCCGAGCTCCAGGCGCATGGTCCGCACGCGGCCCGCGCTGGATGCGTCGTCCTGGTCGGCTCGGTCGAGCGTTTCGGCCAGGCGTTCGGCGTCCTCGTGGCGGATTCCGCGCTGAAAGACCCGGTCCATGCGGCGCTCGATGACGGGCGAGAGGCTGCCCAGCTCCTCGTGGATCTTCTGGGTCTTCTGCACGAGCACGTCGAGCACGCGGTCCTCGGCGCGCTGGGGGAGCACGAAGTAGTAGCAGTTGACCTCGGCGCTCTGCTGGAGCTTGCGGTCGATCCGGCCGTTGCGTTGTTCCAGGCGCCCGGGGTTCCAGGGGACGTCGAAGTGAAACAGGTCGTAGCAGTGGTTCTGGAGGTTCACGCCTTCGCGGGCGGCGTCGGTGGCGATGAGGATGCGCAGGGGGTGCTGGTCGGGCGTGGCGTTGAAGGCGGCCTTGATGGCCTCGCGGCGTTCTTCGCCGAGGCCGCCGTGGAAGGTGGCGATCCGCTCGTCGGCCCGGTCGGAGGTGCGGATGGCGTCTTGGAGCTGCTGTTGGAGGTAGCGCTTGGTGTCGGCGTACTCGGTGAAGATGAGGAGGCGGCGGTCGTTCCAGCGGGCGCCCTGGGCGCCCAGCTCGGGACACTGGTGCTGTCGGATCCAGCGGACGACGTGCTTGAGTCGGGCGTCGGGGTCGTAGCGGCTGCGTTGGGCGACGCGGGTCATCTCGTCGAGGATCGCCAGCTCGGGACCGAGGTCGGTGCACGGGGCCGAGGCCGCGGTGGCGGCCTCCATCTGGGCGTCTTCTTCGCGGGTCACCTGGTCTTCGTCCAGGGCCGCCCGCTCGTCGTCGGGGCCGGTGGTGTGGGCCAGGAGGTCCAGGGTGCGCGGGGAGGGTGGGGGCACGGGCGTGGCCTGGGCGGCGCGTTTGTTCATGCCGCGGCGGTGGACGTCGAGGGTGCGCGCGAAGGCCTCGATGGACGAGAGGAGGCGCTTCTGGAGGGAGGTGACGACCAGCATGGCGGCCGCCTGCTGGGATTTGGTGGCCTGGGCCAGCCGGGCTTCGCGGGCCTCGCGATAGCGCTGGAGGAGGCGGGAGAGCGCGAGCTCGGGGGCGTCGTCGGGGAGCTGGTCGATGACGACCCGGAGGATGTTGCGCTTTGGGAAAGGCTCGCCCAGGGCGCGGAGGTCGGACTTGAGGCGGCGGACCATGACCTCGTCGCGGAGCTTGGCGTCCACGGGGACGCCGCGGACGAAGCGCTGGGGGTCGAGGATCTCGAGGAGCGCCGAGAAGCTGTTGCTGTGTCCGTTGTGGGGGGTGGCGGAGAGGAACAGCCGGTGCTCGAAGCGCGGGGCGAGGTCGCGGATGGCGCGCGTGAGCTTGGAGTCGATGGCGTACTTGGCGCCGCTGGACGGGGCCACGTTGTGGGCCTCGTCGAGGATGAGCAGCGCGCCGCCGCTGAAGGCGCCGAGCCAGTCGCGCAGGGGGCCGGCGTAGGCCTCGTCGCGGACGAGGGCGTGGGAGATGATGAAGCGGTTGTGGGTCTTCCAGGGGTTGACGGCCCAGCCCCGTTCCCGACGCACGCGGGACATGTAGTCGCGGTCGTAGATGACGAAGGGCAGCCCGAAGCGCTCCTCCATCTCGTCCTTCCACTGGCGGACCACCGAGGGAGGCACACAGACCACGGCGCGGCGCACCTTCTGGCGCATGAGCATCTCGCGGAGGATGAGGCCCGCTTCGATGGTCTTGCCCAGGCCCACGTCGTCGGCGATGAAGAGGTTGACGCGGGGGCGGCCCAGGGCCATGCGAAGCGGTTCGAGCTGGTAGGCCTTGACCTCGATGCCGGCCCGATACGGCGCCTGAAAGAGCTTCGCGTCGGTCGCGGTGACGCAGCTCCAGCGCAGGGTGTGCAGGTAGGCCGAGAACAGGCGCGGGGCGTCGAACCCGCGGCTGGCGATGCGGTCCCAGTCGGCGTCGCGCAGCAGGCGCGCGTCGATCTCGCGCTCCCAGAGCACCTCCAGGGTGTCGCCCTGGGCGTCGTCCTCCAGGCACGAGAGGCGGACGAGGGTGCTGTCTCCGGGGTTGGGGGGCAGCACCACCCCTTCGACCAGGTATTGGCGAGCGCGAACGCGGACGAGGTCACCGATCTGGGGGATCATCGCGCTTCCTTGTGGGAGGCGCCGCGTGACGCGCCCTGGCCGCGGGCGCGGCGCGTCACGCGGTCGCGATTGGGGCTGCGGGGCCTATTGGATCGTCGCGTCGAAGGCGTAGTCGTCGATGCACCAGGTCTGGCCGTCGGGGACGAGCGTGGAGTTGGACTGGGCGTCGAGGGTGACCTCGTGGAGCTTGGCGCCGGTGAGGGTGCCCGTGAACTGCGTCCCGGACTCGCCGAAGCCGGTGACGCTGAGCAGCCCCTCGGTGGCGAGGTAGGTGTGGGCGCAGTTGCCCAGGTTCTCGTCGCAGCCCTCGTAAACCAGCACGCAGGCCGCGCAGTCCGGGTAGTGGCTGCCCGTCAGGTCGTAGTCGCCCGCCGCCTTGGCGTCGCCGGTCAGCTCGAAGGTCAACACGTCCACCGGCGCCCCCAGCGTGCTCTGGGCCAGGTACAAGAAGGCCTCATAGAACGGCCCGGCGTCCTCGGCTTCGGCCGTGAACCCCTCGCGGTCGCACGTGGCGGCCGCCGCGTCCGTCGCCGTATCGTCCGCCGTGTCTGCCCCGTCGTCGTCTGCCGTGTCAGCCGCCGTGTCGGTCGCCGTGTCGGTCGCGGCGTCGGCCGCCGTGTCGATCGCGGCGTCTCTCGCGGTGTCGGTCGCCGCGTCGGCCGCTGTGTCGGTCGCGGTGTCGGCCGCGGTATCGGTGGCCGTATCAGTGGCCGTCACGGCATCGGCGCCGGTGTCGGTCGCGGAGCTATCACTGTCGCAGCCCGCCAGCGGCGAGAGGGGGGCCAGCAACAGCAGGGGAAGGAAGGCGATGATGGGGCTCATACGGGTCATGGGTCGTCCTCTCAAGAAGTTGATGGATTGTGGGGGGGGGGATGGGTTCATCGCTGGGCGGGCGGGCTCGGTCATCGCCGGCGCACCCCGCCCTTTCGCTTGAGCTTCAGGCCGTAGAGAAACAGGTCCGACGCGTCGATTCGCCCGTCCTGGCGCTGGCGAAGGATGCCGATCTCCAGCAGGTAGTCCAGGAGATCCCGCGGGTCCGTGAAAGGTGGAGCCGGGTCCCACGATGCGCAATCCTCCAAGCGCTCCTCGACCACCCGGCGGTCCATGGGCACCAGTGCGCCGCCGAGTCTGCTCGCCAGTGTGTCGATCCACTTCCATTCATCCCGCGCATGGGCCACGTGCTCGCTGGACACACGGTCGAGCGCTCGACGGAGTGAGGTCGGGGCGAGGATGCGCATCCCGCGGAGCGCGTTGGGGCTGTCCGCCTCGATCCGGGCCGCCTCCTCGAACAAGCGCACCAGGGGGCGAGGGACAGACCGGTCGCGACCGTCGCGCACGTGCGCTAGGGGCCAGCGATAGCTGAGCCCCTTCTTCTTGTTGGCGCCCATGTAGGGCCCCACCATGCGCTCGATGACGGGTCGCGCGTCGGTCCAGCGCGCGAGAGAAGGGATGAGCCCCAGGACGTCATGCTCGCGCCAGCGCACGTTGCTCCTGGCGCTACCCCTGATGTACGCGGCGAGGCGTTCACTCGTGTTCGCGATGCGTCGGATCAGCATGGCGTAAAGCTGTCGGTTACTCCACGACAGCTCCACGCGACCCGCCGCCAGCTTGGCGAGGTCGGCCCCGCCGCTCACGGCGAAGCGGTCGAACAGGTCCGTGCGCAGGAAGACCTTGGGACGGATGCGGCGCCACCGCCGCGCATAGGCGGCCCAGAAGGCCACGAGCCCCTGGACGCCCGCCGCCACGGCGCCCCAGTCGTCGCCGCCCAAGACATCCAGCTCGTCGTAGGCCACGAACAGGAAGCGCCCCTCGCGCTCCAGGCGCTCATCCAGGGCGTCGAGGGCGAGCAGCGGCGTGTCCTGGGCTGCGAGGAAGGCCTCGTGCACACGGCGGGGGGCCCCCGCGGGCGCGTCCAGCAGGGGGTGGAGCGAGCTTCCGGCGGCGGCGCTGAGGTCGTCTCGGAGAAGCCGGACCAGGTAGGCGAACCACAGCTCTTGGGTGGCTGGTCGTGGGGTAGAACTCTCATCGAGGAAGTGGCGCAGCCCTCCGGCGTCGAAGCCGTCCCGGCCCAGGGGATAGCCCTTCACCCAGCGCGTGCGTCCCTCGGGGGGGAGGCGGACCCCACGGGCTTCTCGGGCGATCGCTTCGTAGAGGTTGGCATCCGTGAGGGCTCGGAAGATCTCCGACTTGCCGCTGCCGCGAGGCCCGACGACCAGGACCACGTCGGGGTCGAGCATACGGAGGTGTTCGGGCACGGGATGAAACGTCCGCTTCAGGCGACCGAGGTCCTCGCCCTCCGCGCGCCCTTGGGCGCCCATTTGGCTGAGGTCGCGCAGGAGCTCCAGCCGCTCTTCGGTGCCCAGGCTACGCATCGGCTGCCTCCTCGAACCGCGCGGCGATCCGCTCGCCGAGCCGGCTGTAGTCGGGGCTCTGGGCGAGCAGGTCCGCCACATCCGCGACATCGCCGAAGTGGGCCAGACGCAGGTCGTAGGTGATGGGGATGGGCACGTGTGGGGCGTCGTCGGCTTCGAGATCGGTGAGATCCCACGCTTCCTCGGACTCCTCGGCGTAGTAGCCGTGCTCGGGGTCCGAGAACTCGTCGCGCGCGCGCTGCTCGAAGCTCGCTTGCGCCGCCTTCGCGGTCTCCGTGTCGGCCGGCACCATGGCTTGCACCAGGAGGCAGTCCGCCTGGGGCAGTCCTCGGGCGACCCGGCGCGCCCCCAGGCGCTCGATGACGACCCGCAGGCCCCGCCAGCTCTGCTCGGATGGGCTGCCGAACAGGACGTGGAGGTGCGCGACGCCCGAGAGCAGGGCTCCCGCCGGCTCCGAGAGGCCGGTTCGGGCGTCGAGCAAGAGCCAGTCCGGCGCCAGCTCGTCCCGCACCCTGCGAAGCACCGACGCGAGGGGGTTGGCGCCGCGCACCCCTTGGGGTTCCAGGTCCACACGGGCCAGCTTGCCCGGGTAGGCCGCATCGAGCTCTCCCGCGGGGAAGACGTGCAGCTCTCCGTCCCCCGTGACCTCGTGGCGCCGGGACGGGTGCCAGTAGTCCGAGAGCGCTGCGGGGTGGTCTCGCTCCAGCAGGAGGTCGAGCGTGCCCCACGGTGAGGTCCTGCCTTCGGCGTCGGCGGCCAGGAGCAGCCCCACACCGGGAGCGTCCAGATCGAAGTCCATCACCGCCACTCGCTCCCCGCGTCGGGCCCGCTGGATGGCGAAGGAGGCGAGCGCGGTGCTGCGCCCCAGGCCTCCCTTGAAGGAGTAGAACACGACGACGGGAGGGCCTTCGGCGTCGTCGGCTCCTCGCGGTGCCCACACGGGGTCTTGGATGTCCGCGAACCAGGCGCCGCGGTTGCGATGGCGTTCGAGCAGGCGCAAGCGCTCTGGGTGCTCGTCGTCGGGTGTTCCTTCGTCCCACGCCATGGCGTGCACGGGCGAGCCTTTCTTGGCTCCGGCGAGCCAGATGTCGCCGGACCACCAGGGGCCAGCGCTCGCGCGGAGCGCCTCTCTCAGGCTGTCCACGGTCGTCTCGACTCGTTGCTTGGGGCCCCAGAGGATGGCGCGGATGCGCCCGTAGATGTCCACCGTGAGGACGGAGCGTTCCACGTTGTCGTGGGCGCTCAGCCACGCACGCATGGCTTCGACCGCGGCCGCCCACGCTTCGTCCATGTGCCTGTGGTTCATCGAATCACCCCGTCGAGGAACATCCGAGCCACGGTGTCGCGGTAGACCGCCTCCGCCTCCTCGACCCAGGCCTGGGCCTCCTTGGCGTTCGTGAACGGGCTGCGATAGCGCATCGTCTCGCGCCAGTGTGAGATTGCCCCTTTGGAGATCCCTGCGACGGTCGGCGTGACGTACCGAGCGGTCGTGGCCCCGGCCAGCATACAAACCAGCGGAACCATCCGAGACAGGTCGCCCAACCGGTGGCCTCGCTCGATCGTTTCCTCCGCTTGGAGCAGGCTCTTGAGGGCGCACTCGACGACGTAGCCCGCGTGGTAGGCGGCCCCATCGGGCCGCCCGGCGTCGAGGAGCGTCTGGGCATCCGCGAGGTGCTTGCCGGAGGCGTCCGGGTGGTCGTCCCCATTGTCCCTTCGGAAGCTCGACATCCCTCACCCTCCCTCGCACGCGCCTCGCTCTCGTCCCGCACCTCGAACCGCTCGGCGCCCGCCATCGCGCTCGCTGGCGAGAGCCCCACGATGAGCCGGGAGGGCCGCGGGGTCCCTGTCCTCGCACAGTACCACCGCATCGACATCGTGACTCATGGCTCCCGCCCTCGCGCCACCAACTCCGAGAGCTTCAGGCTTCGACCCCCGCTCAGGTACCGAGTAGCCCTGGTCGGCCGTGAGGAGCACGAGCGCGTAGATCGCGATGAGCGCACGCTGACCGTCCGAGACCTCGTTGATTCGTTGGGGCCCAGGAGGAGGGAGAGCGCGTGGAGCTCCAGCTCGAAGTTGACCAGGCACTTGTAATTGTCCACGTAGAGGCGCTTGATCATCGGTTCTCCTCTGGAGTTCGGGGTGCGCTGCGGCTCAGGGTGGGGTGACGGGGGAGGGGAGGCAGGCGGGGGCGTGGACGGCCAGCCAGATGGCGTTCTCGCTGGTGGAGAGGACCTTGTGGGGGGTGTGGGCGGGCAGCGTCAGGTGGTCGCCGGCGCGGAGGTCCAGCTCCACGCCGCCTACCTCCACCACCGCCTCGCCGCGCACCAGCATCACCCACTCGTCGTGCTCCTGGTCGAAGGACGCCGGGGGCTGCGTGCCCGAGCTCACGATGCGCTCCACACGCGCCCCCGGGCTCTCGTACAGCACCTCGAACCGCTCCGTGCCCGCCTTTGCCGTGGCCGCCGCGAACAGGTTCCCAAGCCGGGGAGGGGCCGCCATCTCAGCTCTTGAGCGCCTTGTTGAGCTTCGCCAGCGCCCCCCGCAGCCCCTCCTCCACCACGGGGTGATAGAAGGGCAGCGCCAACATCCGCGGCACCGTCAGCTCCAGCTCGATGGCCCACGTGATCAAGTGCGCCAGGTGCTCGGCGTTCGGCCCCGTGAGCTCGGCCCCCAGCAGGCGCTTCGTGGCGCGGTCGCCGTACAGCCGCAACAGCCCCTTGTTCTCGCCCATCACCTGCAAGCGCGTCTGGTTCTTGAGGTCCACCTCGCCCACCGCGAAGTCCACCCCCGCCTCCGTGAGCTGCGCGAACGTCTGCCCGCACTGCGCGATTTGCGGGTCCGTGAAGACGATGGCGAGCCCCGTGCGCGGCTTCACCCGCTCGATCTCCGGGTAGCGCGCCGCGTTCCGCCCCGCCACGCGCCCCTCCGCCGCCGCCTCGTGCTGCAACATCTTGGCGTTCGTCACGTCCCCCGCCAGGAAGACCGCCGTCTCGCCGCAGCGCATCGTCTCGGGGTCGTACTGGGGCAGCCCCTTGTCATTCAAGGGCACCCCCGCCGCCTCCAGGTTCAGCTCGGCCACCCGCGGGCGCCGCCCCGTGGCCGCCAACACCCGCTCGAAGCGCCCCGTGTGGCTCGTGCCGTCGGCGTCCTCCCACGTGAGCTCCACCTCGTCCCCGTCGCGCCGCGCGGCCGTCACCTTCACGGGCAGGTGCATGTCCAGCTCGGCCTCGAACAGCGCGTGGAGCTTGTCCTGCACCGCCGGGTCCGTGGCCGACGCGATCTGCGGCAGCACCGACAGGAACGTCGTCCGCACCCCCAGCCGGTGCATGGCCTGCCCCAGCTCCATGCCGATGACGCCCGTGCCCACGACCGCCAGCGACTTGGGAAGCGCCGGCAGCGCGAACAGCGCCTCGTTGTCCAGCAGCCGGTCGCCCAACCCCTGGAGCACGTCCGGCACCCACTGGTAGGACCCCGTGGCGACCACGACCGCCTTGGCCTCGACGACGGTCACGGTGGGCTCGTCGCCCTCGCGGTTCGTGACCTCCAGCCGTCCGGGCGCCACGAAGCGCGCCGTGCCGCGCAGCTTCTCGGCCTCGGGCATGCGCTCGATGCGCTTGACCTCGTGGCCCGACAGGCGGTCGCGCTCGGCCCGCACGCGCTCCAGCACGGCCACGGGATCCACACGCACCTCGCCCTCGCCGTCGCAGGGAACATGCACGCCGAACGTCGGCGCGTGGCGGATGTTCTCGGCCGCGTGGGCGGCGGCGATGAGGGCCTTGGAGGGCATGCACCCCACGCGGGCGCACATGGTCCCGTAGGGGCCGTCTTCGATCATGAGCACGCGCTCGGCGCCGCCGCGCTTGGCCATGGTGTGGGCCACCACGCCCGCCGTGCCGCTGCCGATCACCGCCACGTCTACCGTCACGTCTGGCTTCCGAACCGCCTCAGCCTTCTGCCCGTCCATGCGCCTCGCTCCTGTCTCGTTGCCGTGTCTTCTCGTTGCCGTGTCTGGTTGGCCGTCTCCGCGCGCCGCCCTCCCCCATCCTCCGAGGTCGTCTCGCGTCGCCCGGCGTCGCCCGGCCGGGGCCGTCCCCGGCCAGCCGCGACCCGGCGGAGACCATAGGGCAAACCCGCCCGTCTCCCAAGCCTCACCGCCGGCCCGCGCGCCGGGCGCGGGCGTCCGCGGCCCGCACGCGTTACCCTGGGGCCGCCCGGGGGGCCGCGGCAGGCGTGGCGCCCGGTCCCCCCCCCCGGCCCCCCCTCCCACGACGAGCCAGCCCAGGTCGCCCCCATGATCCTCGTCGCCATCTACGACACCCAGCCCACGGACGGCTCGCGCGCCCCGGCGCTGGCCGCCGCCCTGGGCAAGACGGCCTACGACGTGCGCTCGCGCGTCCTGGCCCCCGGGCCCTGCGTCGTCGCCGTCACCAAGGACCCCGCCCAGGCCCGCGCCACCGAGGCCGCCCTGGGCGCCGCGGGCTTCCCCACCCTCGTGCGCGACACCGCCGGGCTGGCGCGCCCCGAGCGCCGCTTCGACGTCCGCTTCTTCGCCTTCGGCCCCGACGCCTGGCGCCTGCGGAACCGCGCCGGCCGCGAGGTCGCGGTGCCCTACGGGGCCTTGCGCGTGCTGATCGTGGGCATGGGCGTGGTCACCAGCACGGAGGTCGAGGTCATCACCAAGAAGAAGCGCAGCCTGGGCCGCGCCGTCATGACCGGCGGCCTGTCCACCAAGAAGAAGGTCAAGCATCGCGTGGCGCACACGCACGAGGAGCGCGAGCGGTTCCTCCACGCCTACACGGCGGCCGGTGGCATCGTCATCGCCCGCGAGACGGCCGTGGACTACGGTGGGCTGGGCGAGGCGCGCGAGGCCCAGCAGGTCACGCGCGCGGCCCACTTTGACCGCCTGGTGGCGTCCCTGCGCCAGCGCGCGCCCCACGCCGCCTTCGACGACCGCCTGCTGACCGTGCCCGGCCAGCGCCAGCTCCTGGGTTCGACCCTCGACCCCGAGGCCCACGCCGACGTCGCCTCAGCGCTGCTCGCCGCCTACTTGCTTCTGTAACTGCCCCGCGCCGCCCGGAGGAGGCCCATGCACCTGGACGTCATCTTCGTGTCGCTGTTCGCCGTGGCCACGGCCGTGGCCTTGTTGGCCCGTTGGTTGCGGCTCCCGTACACCGTCGCGCTGGTCATCACGGGGCTCGCTCTGGGGGCCACGGACGCGGTGGAGGCGGTCCCGCTGACCAAGGACCTGCTGTACGCCCTCATCCTCCCGGGCCTGCTGTTCGAGGCTGCCTTCCACCTGGAGTTCCGGCGCTTCAAAGAGAACGCCCTGCTCATCAACTCGCTCGCCGTGCCCGGGATCGCCCTGACCGTGGGCCTCACCGCCGTGATCCTCGTGCCCATCGCCAGCGCCCTGGAGTTCGAGCACGACTTCTCCCTCATCCACGGGCTGGTCTTCGCCTCCATCATCGGCGCCACCGACCCCATCGCGGTCGTGGGGCTGTTCAAGTCCCTGGGCGCGCCGCTGCGCTTGCGGGTCATCGTCGAGGGCGAGAGCCTGCTCAACGACGGCACGTCCATCGTGGTCTTCACCCTCATCCTGGCCTTCGCCACCGGCCAGGCCACGTCCACGGGCGAGGCGGTCCTCGACTTCATCCGCGTCGTGGGCATGGGCATCACCCTGGGCGCGGCCGTGGGGTTGGCGGTGACGACGGTCATCCAGCGCGTGGACGACGCGATGATCGAGATCACGCTGACGACCATCGGCGCCTACGGGGCCTTCGTGCTGGCCGAGCACTTCCACTTCTCGGGGGTCATCGCCACGGTCACGGCGGGGATGTTGTGCGGGAACTACGCGGTGCGCACGGGTATGAGCCCCACGACCCGCGTGGCGGTGGAGTCGTTCTGGGAGTATGTGGCGTTTGCGCTGAACTCCATCGTGTTTCTGCTCATCGGGTTCGAGGTGCGAATCTCGGACCTCTTGGCGGCCTGGCAGCCCATCTTGGTGGCCTATCTGACGGTGCTCTTGGCGCGCGGGGTCATCGTGTTTGGGGTGTCGGCGTTGGTGCGCCCCACGCGGGGTCGGGTGCCGTGGTCGTGGGCGGGCGTGCTGACCTGGGCCGGGCTGCGCGGGGCGTTGTCGATGGTGCTGGTGTTGGGGCTTGGTCAGGAGTTTCCGCACCGGGAGTTTCTGGTGACGATCACGTTCGGCGTGGTGTTGTTGTCGATTCTGGTTCAGGGGATGACGATGTCGCCGTTGCTCAGGCGGTTGGGCTTGGTGGGGCGCGTGGCGGTGCAGCAGCGGTATGAGCGCGAGCGCGGGCGGGTGTTGGCGGCGCGGGCGGCGTTGCGGGAGTTGGACCTCATGGCGGCGGACGGGACGGTGCACGCGGAGCACTTGGAGGCGTTGCGTTCGGAGTATGAGGCGCGGTTGCGGGAGGCGGAGGGAGCGGTGCGGGCCTTGTGGGAGCAGGCGTCGGCGTTGGGGGACGACGAGCTTCGCACGGCGCGGCGGCGGCTGTTGTTGGTGGAGAAGAACCGCGTGCTGGACGCGGCGCGCGCGGGCGTGGTGGGCGGGGTCGCGCGGGAGAAGCTGGTGGCGGAGATCGACCGTCAGCTCGTGGTCTTGGACGAGGCGGACGCGGAGGACGAGGAGGACGCGCCCACGGTCCCCGAGCGCGCCCCGCGCCCGGCGCCCGCCCCCGATGACGCCGCCACCCCCGACCCCGACCAGCGGCCCGACCCCGACACGCCGTAGCGCCTCACCCACCTGCGGGGACGGCGAGCGGGGGCTCGGCTCGGGGGGCTTCGGCCTCGTGCGAACGGGGCACGGCCCAGATCGGGCTCGTAGCGTCGGGGGCGCGCGTGCGGCCTAGCTCATGCCGTGTTCACGCTGCGCCTGCTGGATGGGTTGCAGGCCCTGAGGAACGGACTAAGATGCTCCCGTTCCGATTGTTCCAACTCGTGACCTCGTGACCTCGCGAGGAGGCGCGTGGTCGGCTGACTAGGAGGATCAGCATGCGGCAGGCAAGGGAGCGCCAGAGCGCGCGTCGGTTGGCCCAGATGGGGCGTTACCTGGAGGGGCGGTTGCAGGCTACGCCGGTGACCGCGGACCTGGCGCCGCCAGTGCGTGACGCTACGGACAGGATGGTCCAGGCGTCGCGGGCGGCCGAGGACGCTGCGGGGCGCGAGCTGGTGGCTCGCGCGGTGCTGGACGCGGCGGAGAACGAGGCGGAGCGGGCGATCAAGTTGATGAACGACGTGGTGTTCAACGAGGGGGGCCGGACGCGCGAGAGCCCGCTGTACCGGGGGGTGTTCGTGAAGCCCGTGTCGGTCCTCATCCAGCCGCGCGGTGCGGCGCAGCGGGACATGCTGGCGTGGTTCTTGGAGCACCTGGACGAGTTCTCCGAAGTCCCAGCGATCCAGCAGACACGGCCTCGGCTGGAGAGCGCCCAGAAGGTGCTGAACACGTCGATCGACGGCTGGACGGTGGCCGCCAAGGCCAAAGCGGACGCGGACCTGGCGTTCCTGTTCGCCAGGCGCGACTTCGTGAACACGTACAACAGCACCTACGGTTCGATTCTCCAGTTGGTTCACACGAAGGTGGCGGCCGACCTCTACTTCCCCAAGGGATCGCGGCGGAAGAAGAAGGACGCGGACCTGGAAGGGGCCACGCCGGTCGCGCCGGCTGGGGCGGCGCCGAGCGACACGGTGCCGAGCGAGACGGTGCCCTCCAGCCAGCCGGAGGCCCCGACGGCTGAGGCGTGAGTGCTGGCGCGGAGCAGGTGGAGACGGGCGCGGTGCCGTTTCGTGGGCGCGGCGTTGTCTCCACCGTTCCGCGAACGGTCCACGTGTCTATGGAAGCGCCGAGGCGCGCTTCGCGGGGACGTCGCACGACCGGATGGGCGGCTTTCGTGTGTTCGCGTTGGCGTTTCATGTGGGCGAGGGGCTGTAGGGCGGGTTCGCGACCTCGTGGAACGTCGCGAGGGCGCCCTTGGGGCCGTTCCCGTTCCCGAAGAAGGTGCACGGCGGGCCGAAAAGCGCTTGCGCGATCGTGTAGCGCGACAAGTTGAGCGGGTTTTGACGCTCCGCGATCGTGGAACGCGAAAAGTTGAGCGTGTTTTCGCGTTCCACGATCGTGGAGCGCAAGAAAGTTGAGCGTGTTTTCGCGTTCCACGATCGCGGAGCGCGAAAAGTTGAGCGTGTTTTCGCGTTCCACGATCGCGGAGCGCGAAAAGTTGAGCGTGTTTTCGCGTTCCACGATCGCGGAGCGCGAAAAGTTGAACGTGTTTTCGCGTTCCACGATCGCGGAGCGTGAAAAGTTGAACGTGTTTTCGCGTTCCACGATCGCGGAGCGTGAAAAGTTGGTCCGGTTGCGGTACTACGAGATCTCGCGGTAATGTTTTCAGTAACTTGCGCAATATGTGCGCGGCTGGAGGGTTGTCGGAGGGGCCTGCTCGTGGTGCGACGAGGGCTTGGAGCGGGGTGGTGGGGCTGTTGTGGGCGGGGGTGAGCGGGTGGGTGCTGGGTTGACGGTGGCGTGTTGGAACGTGGAGCACTTCCGTGGGGAGGCGCGGCGCGTGGCGCGTGTGATCGAGTTCTTGAAGGGTGGGCATGGTGGGCCGGGGCGGGTGCCGGACGTCTTTGCGTTGCTGGAGGTGGAGGGCAAGCAGGTGTACCGGCCGTTCATGGAGGCGTTCCCGGAGCATCGGTTCCACCTGAGTGAGGGGCGGGAGGTGCAGGAGATCTTCGTGGGGATCCACCAGCGCCTGCGGTCGTTCGTGAGTCAGCGCATCGAGTTCAAGGTGGGGCGTCCTTCGTTGCGTCCGGCGATGTTGGTGACGTTGGAGTTGGGTGGTGGTGTAGGGCGGGGGGATGTGGCGGGGCGGGGGGGTGCGGGGCCTGGTGGGTTGGGGAGGGTGTCGGTCTTGTTCGGGCACTTGAGGGTTGGGGTGGGTGCGTTGGGACTGGGGTTGGGGG
>CAYZID010000044.1:0-27729 GCA_964478315.1 uncultured Myxococcales bacterium
GCGCGGCGGTCGCGCGCCAGGGCCCGGGGCCGTGCGGATCCGCGCCGACAGACGGTGGACCGCCCGCGCGGGCCCCCCGGCGGCGGGGCCAAGCGCCGCGCCGGCGCCAACGTGAGCCAGAGCGCCGCCGCCGCCGCCAGGGCCGCACCCAAACCCAGCCCGGCGCGGCGCACGCGGCGCGCGCGGCGCGCCCGAGCCGCGGCGCGGCCGCGCGCCAGGACGGTTCGCTCCAGGGCCGCCAGGGCGTTCGTGGACAGCTCGGCGTCGCGCCCCGCGAGGTGCACGCGCACCTTGAGCTGCTCCAGGGCGGCGACCTCGCGGCGGCAGGCGGAGCAGCGGTCCAGGTGCCGATGGATGGCGATGACCTCCAAGGGCTCCAGGGCGCCGTCCACGAGCGCCGACAGGTGGGGGCGGATGGCGTCACACGGCTTCATGACGGCTCCTTGGGCTGGCCTGGGCCTGGCCGCGCTCGGTCTTCGGGTGCTGGGGGCCGATGCCCTGCTGGGCGGCGTAGGCGGCGAGGTCTTGGCGCAGGCGCCGGCGGGCGTGGTGGATGCGGCTGCGCACGGTACCCACGGGGCAGTCGAGCACGGCGGCGATCTCCTGGTAGGTGAGCCCCTCGATGTCGCTCAGGACCACGGCGCTCCGCTGGGGCTCGCTGAGGGCATCCAGGGCGGCGAGGACCTCGTCGCCGAAGACGTGGCCCCAGGCGCCCGGGCGCTGGGCCACGGCGGCGCCCTCGGGCGGTGGAGCGTCGGGTGCGGGGACGGCGTGAGGCTCGGTCAGGGGCTCGCGACGCCACGCCTTGCGCTGGTTGGACAGGAAGGTGTTGCGCAGGACGGTGAACACCCAGGCGCGGTAGTTGGTCCCCGGGCGCACGGTCTCCAGGCCCGCGTAGGCGCGGGTCAGCGCCTCCTGGACCAAGTCCATGGCGGCCGTCTCGTCGCCAGTAAGACGCAGGGCGTAGCGGCGCAGACCCTCCGCGTGAGGGAAGATCTCGTCGAGGAACAAGCGCTCGCGGTCAGGGCGCGGTTGGGTGCGGCGAAGCCAGCCCACGGGGGTCCTCCTGCGTCGATGGGGCCCGAGTCTCTCAACGCCCCACCCGGGCGGGAAGTTCACCGACCGCGCCGCGCGAGCCTCCTGGACGACTCGGTGGCGCCGCCGGCCGCCCGGGCGGGGGCGCCACCGGCCGGAGCCTCGGACCGGACACGCTGGGAGCCGGGAGGGTCCCCGGACGGGACACCGTAAGCAAACCGGGAGAGCGCCCGCTCATTCCCCTGCGACGCCAAGCGCGCGAGAGCGGCGACTGGGACCGGTGGGCTCACCCCTCGCCCGACTCGTCGTCGTCACAGTCCTCGCCGGTGAGGCCCTCACGCCCCTCCTTGACCAGCCAGGGGACCATGACCAGGGCCGCCGCGGGATCCGCCCACCACCAGCCGGCAAGAGCGTTGGCCCCCAAC
Source organism: uncultured Myxococcales bacterium (assembly GCA_964478315.1). Classification (GTDB taxonomy): domain Bacteria; phylum Myxococcota_A; class UBA9042; order PHBI01; family JAAZYN01; genus CAYZID01. The sequence continues at coordinate 1,461 of CAYZID010000044.1, forward strand.
CCCAAGAGCAACGCGAAGGACAGATACGAGCAGGCCAAGGTCTCCATGGCCTCGGCGCGCAGCGCGGCGCTCCCCAGCTCCCGAGCCGCGCGCAGCTTGCCCCAAGCCACGAGCGGCATGATCAACAGCGACGCGGCCGCCAAGAAGATCCCCACGAGGCTCTCCTCCGGCGGCTGGGCCAGCCACAGCGTCCGTCCCGACTGCACCGTGACGTAGACCGCGAGGGCCAACAGGGTCCCGCCCACGAAGCGGTGCACGGCCCGTTCGGTGTGCTCCACGGTCTCCTCGTCCGCACCTCGCGCCTCCACCCACAGGCGCCACAGCAGCACGCCCGCGGCCGCCGTCTCGATGGCGCTGTCCAGCCCAAAGCCCACCAGGGCGATGCTGTCCGCCGCCGCCCCCGACCACAGCGCGATCACCGCCTCGATGACGTTGTAGGCCATCGTGCCGACGACCAACGCCAGCGCCACCCGCATCCAACGACGCGCTCCAGCGCTGTCTCCCCCCGGGATCGCGCCCCCGTCCAGCACCCGCTCCGCGTCCGCCACCCGCTCCCCCTCCTGCGCCGTCTGCCGCGTCGACTCGCGTTCACCCATACCAAGCAGGTGTCCGGTCCCCAAGAGGTGGGGCTCACCCCAGATCCGCCACCTACTCTGAGGACCGAGGCGCAGGAGGCCGCGTTTGGGCAAGGAGGCAAGCGGCTGGGCGCGGAGGCGTGGCCGTGTCACGTCGAGCACCCAGCCGCGCAGCTCGACGCCGCCCACACGCGGGATCCAAAGCCGAATCCCAGAGTAGGTGGCGGATCTGGGCTCACTGCGCCCCGGCTGGGACCGCGAAGACGACGGCACCTCCGCGGCGGCCCCCCCACTGGACTCGACTCACCCGGCCGGCCGGAGCGCCGGCCCCTCCTGGCGCCAGATAGCGTCGAGTCCCTCGCGGTAGGAGGGGTAGCGCAGGCGGACGCCGAGCGCCTCGCGGGTGGCGCTGGCGTCGATGCGTCGTGAGGACGCCAGGCGCTTGTACGCGTCGGGTGACAGGCGCACGCGCGCCTCGGCGTCGGACAGGAAGGTGGGCTCCGGCAAGCCGAAGCGCTCCACCGCGTAGGCGGCGACCTCGGCGCGGGGGGCGGGGTGCTCATCGCTGGCCACGTAGACGCGCCCCGCCTCGCCTCGGTCCACGGCCCGGAGGATCGTGGTCGCCAGGTCGTGGACGTGGACGCGGTTTCCCACGCCCTCGCCCCGGCCGATCATCCGCAGGCGCCCGGCGGCCATGCGGTGCAGGAGCGAGCGCCCGGGCCCGTAGATGCCCGAAGGGCGCACGACCACCGCCGGCAAGCCGCTGGACAGCACCGCCCGCTCCACCGCCACGCGGGCGTGGCCGCTGGGGCTGTCGGGCGTGGGCTCGGTGGCCTCGTCCACCAGCCCGCCCTGGCGGTCGCCGTAGACGCTGGTGGAGGACACGTAGACGAACCGGTCCAGGGGCTCGTTGGCGAAGAGCTCCAACACGCGCTCGTGGACGTCCTCGAAGGTGCCGTCGCGTGCGGCCTGGGTGCGCGGCGCGGGGAGGGTGGGGGGCACGAAGGACACGACCGCAGCCAGGCGGCCGCGCAGGCTCTCGAGGGGGGCCATGTCCTGGCCGTCCCAGACCAGGCCACGGGCCCCGCGGGTGCGGATGACGCCGGCCCCGCGCGCGGTGCGGCTGGTGCCCACCACGGGGCGCCCCGCGAAGGCCAAACGCTGGGCCACGACCTGGCCCGTGAAGCCGCAGCCCAAGAGGAGGACGGCGCGGTCGTCGCCGACGGTCGAACGGTCAGCGCTCACGGCAGCCAGTCCTGGACGATGGTGGCGATGTTCTCGGGGAGCCCGTCCAGCAGGGAGAAGCGGATCTTGCCGTCGCGCGTGGCGACGAGGTGATACGGGAGCTGCCCCACCGCGCCGTCGAAGTACTGGGGCACGGTGACCTGGTCGCGGTCCACCAGGACGGTGAACCGCGCCCCCAAAGCGTCACGCCACTGGGCGCACAACTCCTGGGGCGGCGCCTCGCCCGGATCAGCCTCGACCAGCACCTGGTAGACGCCCACGTCGCCCTTGCCCCCCGAGAAGCCGTCGACCAGCTCGGTGTTCAGGCGCGGCGCCTCCTCCTTGCACGCCTCGCACCACTTGGCGGCGAAGGTGATGAAGGAGGCGTCGTGGGCGGCGACCTCGGCCGCGAGGTCCACCTGGTTGCCGTCGCAGTCGTAGACGACGGCGGGCTCCACGGTGGCCGTGCTCTGGGCCCCGCCGCCGGCCGAGCCGTCGCAGGCCCAACCCGCGGACAGGGCGAACGAGGCGGAGGCGGCGAGCAGGAGGGAGAGCGAGAAGGGGCGTGTCGGTCTCATGGGGTGGGCTCCTTGGTGGGTGGCTTGGAGGGCGCCGTGCCCTGGCCGGGAGAGGGTTGGGGCTTGGCCGCTTGTTGGGGCTTGGTCGCGGGGGCGTCGCCGACCTCCACCGTCTCCACCGTGAGGCCGGGGAAGGCCTGCCTGAGAGCCGCCGCCAGGGTTTCTTGGGCGGCGCGGTTGCCGCTGAGGACGCGGATCTCCCCGCGGCGGTTCGAGCCGGCGCGGCGGGGCGGGTAGGCGAGGTCCAGGACCTGGCGGATGGAGCCGTTGCTCTCGATGAGGAGGTGCGCCCCCTCCTCGGCCCGGCGGAGGGCCCGCATGGCGTCCGCCCCGCTGCGCCCCTCGGCGTGTTCGATGCGCAGGTGGGTGGGCTTGTTGACCCGGGCGTCCTCGTAGCAGAGAGGCGGGGCGGGCTTGCCCGCGGCCTGGGCGCGATCCCGCGCCGCCTTACACTGGACGTAGAGGTCCATGTGCGCGTCGTGACCCACGAAGGGCGCCACGGGGACCCAGCGGTCGTCGAGGAGCACGGCTCCCCGGAGCTTGTGGCTGGTCTCGCCGCGGGTCTTCGTGCGGGGATGCGCCCCTGGAGCGGTCCCGGCGCCCTGGGCGGCCACGGCGGCCGGGGCTCCCTCGGCGTCGCCCTTCGCGTCCGACGACCTGCAGCCCCACGCGAGCGAGGACGCGGTCAACGCGAGGGCGCACAGCGCGAGCGCCTTCGTGTACGCACGAGGCGGGCGGGTGGGATGTTGCACGGTGCACCTCGGGTTCCTGGGCGCCCGGACCTTACCGCTGCCCTCGGCCTGACAGCAACGATGCCGGGCTCCCAGCCCAAAGGCCCTGGGCAGCGCGCGCCTGCCGGGCGCGCCGGGACTACCGCTCGGGCGCGCTGGCCTGAGAGCGCTCGACGAGCGCCTGAACCCGGGCCACGAGATCGCTCGCCTGCAAGGGCAAGGGGAGGAAGTCCACGTCGGGCCCGGCCCCCTCGGCGCGGAGGACAAGCGGCGAGAGTGCGCCAGAGACGATCAGCGCGGGTAGCCGGCGCCCCTCGGTTTGGTGCAACGCGTCGAGGACGTCCCACGCCGTGCCCAGTGGGAACGCGGCGTCGACGACCAGCGCGTGGATGGGGCCATCGTGCTGGGCGGCCGCGGTGAGCGCGGTGGGGGGATCTCCGGCCAGGAGGACCCTGTGCCCAGCCCCCTCCAAGACGCGGCGCATGAGTCGACCGAGCATCGCGTCGGACTCGACGACGAGCACGGTGCCCGTGGAGGGCGGCGTCGCGGAGACGACGGCCGGCGCGGGCAGGTAGAGGTGTACGGTCGTGCCGTGCCCCAAGGCGCTCTCCACCTCCAAGCGTCCCCCGGCACGCCGAGCGTAGGCGGCCGCCTGGGTGAGGCCCAGACCCACCCGGTCCGCCCACCCACCGGTGGTGAAGAAAGGCTCGGTGGCCCGCTGCGAGGTCTCCTGGGACATCCCCGCGCCCCGGTCCTGGACCCACAAGTGCAACGTCGCGGGGCTGGGCTCCGAGCCAAGGGCGACACCGACCGGTCCCTCGGGCTCCGCCAGCTCCTCCCGGGCGAGCCCCACTTCGATGCGCGCCCCCGGCTCGCTGGCCCGCGCGGCGTTGTCCACCAGGGCCGCGACCACCTCGCGCAGCTCCGCAGCCTCGAGGGGGACGGCTGGCAAGGCGTCAGGCGCTTCGAGGACCAAGGGGTGAGAGGCCCCGGCGACCTCCCTGAGCGCCCCCTCGAACCCGCGGAGAGCAGCGGCCGGGTCCACGAGCTCGGTCGCTCCCCACCGCTCGCCCCCCAGGGCATCCAGGCGGTCCAACACCGCCGCGGCGCGATCGAGGTGGGCCTCGGCCTCCCGCGCCGCGAGCCCAGCCCCGTCTTCCCCCGGCTCGCCTTCACCCAAGAGGTCGGCGTTCACCCTCTGGAGCGCGGCCCGCGTGAGAAACACGGGGCCTCCCACGTGTCGCACGACGCCCGCCGCGAAGCGCGCGATGAGCTCGTCGCGGCGGTTCGAGAGGACGTCCCCGCCCAACGGAGCCGAGAGGGGAGGGCGCGCGAGCCGACCGAGGGCCACCGCGAGCTGCGACGCCAGGGTCCCCAACGCGCGCGCATCACCAGCCCGAAACCCGAACCGGGGCGCCGAGGCGCGCGCGAGGGTGAGCTGCCCCACGACCTGGCCGTCCAGCGTGATGGGAGCCGCCACGAGCTGGCGAGCGGCGGCGCCCGCCAAGAGCAGCGGCGCCTTCCCCAGCGCGGCGGGGTGTCGTTGGACGTCGCTGGTGTGCAGGGGGAGCCCCGTCCCGCGCGTGTGGAGCAGGAGCCGGGCCTGCCCCGACAGGGGGGGCAAGACGACGCCGCCCAGCGGGACCGAGGGCGGCACACCGAGGCCTTCACACATCCCTGGGGTCCCCGCGAGCAGGCGCGGTCGCTCCCGGTCGCCGCGGCGCGCGGGAGCGAGCACGAGCACGCACCCTTCCGCCGCTTCGAGCATGGCGAGAGCGTGGCGCAGGGTCGCGGCCGCCGCCGCCGTGTCCGCATCGCACGCGGGATCGACGAGGTCTTGGGCGCAAGCGGCGGCCGCGTCCGCGTAACGGCGGACGCGCCGGGCGGCCATGGTGTCGTCGTCGCGCCGGATAGCGCGCGCGAGGAGGCGGGCCGCCTCCTGGAGGAAGCGCCAATCGGCGGCGCTCCAGGCCCGCGGGTGGCGGTCCAAAGCGACCAGCGCGCCTACCGGGTCCGGTCGGCTGGGGCCTGCGCCTTCGGGGTCGGGAGGCCCCACGCTGAGCGCCACGCCCAGCGCAGATCGTGCGCCTGCCGCCTGGGCGAAGGAGCACAGGGCACCCCGGGCGCCGTCGCTCTCACCCAACGCCAAAGGCCCGCTTGCGTTCAAGAGACGCTGGAGGATGCCCTCGCCCGCCGCGTCCACGGGAGCGCCCTCGATCACCCCGCCCACCCACCCATACCCGGCGCGGAGGACCTGCCCACCCGCGGTGGCGTCGTACCGGAACACCCCCACCAGCGGTGCGTCGAGCGCTCGCGCGATGACGCGCGTGAGCTCCTCCAGGAGCTCATCCAGGGGGCCACCCTCCAAGGCCATCATGGCGAGCCGCCAGAGGCTCGCGTCGTGGCCCGCGCGGGGTGAGGGCGCCACGTCTACCACGGCGGGAACCGGGGCCCGCCCCGGGAGGGGCCAACCGAAGGTGGGTGCATCATGGATCTCCAAGCTAGCAGACCGACCGGTCGAAAGAAAACCCCGGCCGCGGGGCGACCGGGGCTCAGGATGGGATGCCCACCGCCGACCCCGCCTGAGCGTGGGCGGCGCGGGGAGGGCTACTCGGTGTCGGTGGGGGGCTCATCGCCCGCATCCGGGACCAGGTCGATGTCCTCCACGGCGGTCTCGGGGTCGTCGTCCTCGGCGCCCAGCGTCGAGGCGTCGGGGGTCTCATCGGTGTCGAGGCTCTGCCCGCAGTCGGTGGGCGTCCCCACCTCCATCGTGGTCTCACCGCCCACGACCTTCTTGGCCCAGAGGATCTGGAAGGCGTCGTCCCAGCACTCGTGGTAGGTGCCCACGAGCTTCTTGTTGGCCGGGTCGATGAGGGCGGCGTCGCCGCGCCCGTAGTGGTCGCCGTTCCAGCGGGCGCGGCCCAGGAGGATCTCCTTACCCGCGACCTCGTCGAACATGTCGGCGCGGACGGCGAACCGGAAGCGCCCGTAGCCCTCGGTCTTGTGGCGAGCGAACCCGAAGCCAGCGGTGACCGTCTCGCCGTTGCCGGTACGATCCAGCTCCAAGGCGAACAGGCGGATACGCTTGATGGGGGTGACGTTGTTGAACTTCACGGCCAGGCGGCCCGTAGCCTTGAAGTAGTTGGGATTCAGCTCGTTGAGCTGGGTGAAGCGGAAGACGGCCTTGACGACCCCGCGGCGCGGCGCGGTCTTGTGGAAGAAGCCCCAGGCGCCCACGCGGGTGACGGTGCCGTTGTCCCCGGTGAGGACCCAGCCATAGTTGGCCCCGTTGACGCGGAAGACGCGGAGGGTCCAGTGCACGCCGCCGTCGCCGTCCTTCTCGAAGTCGCAGTAGCGCTTGCCGCACTGGGACTTGTTGATCGTCTGCGCCAGCTCCTTGAGGCGGTCGGCGATGCGCTTGAGGGGGTGGTTGAGGTCGTCGCGGAGCTGCTTCTGCGCCGTGTAGATCTGCGCCACGTCCCCCACGGCGAGGCCCATGGTCGCCAGGCCGGCCTGGGCGGTCGTGGCGTCGTCGAGCTGGAGGTCGCTGAGGTCGGGTGTGCTCTCGGCCATCTCCTCGGCCGTCGCCGCGTCGGGATCCGCGCCGCCGTCGCAACCGGCAGCAAAGCTCAAGGAGCCGGCGAGCGCCAAGGTGAGGGCGGCCGCACCGAGCCGCTTGAGGTGGTTCATGGTCCGCATGGAAAGCCTCCAGTGAGTCTTGGGTCAGGGCGGCTCCGCGCCGCACGCCGCGGAGCAAAAGCAACGGCCGTGCCAGACCAGGAAGCACGAACAATCACAAAGAATCTCCGCATGTTGCCCAGTGTCGAGGGGAGTGCCGCGCCGCGCGCCGCCGTCACCGATGAGCGCCGCTGTCTCCCCACCGAGACGTCACCAGGCCGAGCCTGTCTCCCGCCGGAGACAGCGGGGTGGTTGGTGTGGCGCGATGGGGACCGTTGGCGTACTCTCTTGGCATGGGTTCCGTGTTTGGTAAGCGCATGCAGGTCCCTCGGGGCACGCTCATCGTCCGCGAGGGAGAGCACGAGTCGGCCGCCTACCTCATCCTGGAGGGGACGGCCGCCGTGACCACCATGGCGAGCGGCAAGTCCGTGCTGCTGGCGACGCTGGGCGAGGGCGACTTCTTCGGCGAGATGAGCCTGGTCTTGGACCAGCCCCGCTCGGCGTCCGTGCGCGCCCTGAGCGACTGCCGCGTCGCCATGGTGGAGCGCGCGGACTTCAACGCGGCGCTGCGCTCGAACCCCGAGCAGATCTTCCCCCTGCTGCGCGTGCTGTTCGAGCGCCTGCGCGTCATGAACGCCAAGTACGCTCTCGCCATGCGACAGCTCGGGGAGGCCGCCGCGGGCCGGGCGGTGGCACCCTCCTCGCGCGGGGTAGTCCCCGGCGACACGGCGGCCTCATCCAAGCGGCTCCGACGCCACCGCACGCCGCTCCCCGAAGACCTGGGTCACCCGCGCTCCCTCCACGCCTTCGCGGGAGCGCTGCGCGTGTCGGGGATCTCCGAGCCCGCCCGCGCGGCCCTGGGCGGCCGCTCCGTCACCGTGGAGCGCCTCCCCTTCCGGTTCGGACGCCAACCCACCCTGGCGCCGAGCGGCGCGGACGTCTTCGTGCTCAACGACCTGGACATCGTGGACGCGCCCCCCTTCCACGTCTCCCGCAACCACTGCGCCATCGACCTGTCGGACGACGGCCTCCCCGTCGTCCAGGACCGCGGAAGCCGCCTGGGCACCATCGTCAACGGCCGCTCCCTGGGGGCCCACCACGACCGCCTGGAGGAGCCGCTCCGCCGAGGCGACAACACCGTCGTCCTGGGCGCGCCCGGGTCGCCGTACGTCTTCTCGGTGCACTACGCCCCCCCGCGCTGACCTCCGCGAGCACGAGGAGCCTCCCCTGTCCCCCGCGTCCCCCGCCGCTTGGCCCCCGCCCGGCACGCCGCGGCCCGCGCGCGCCCACGAGGTCGCCGCCTACGCCGACGCGTGCGCGCCCCACGCCGCCGTGCGCCCGGCGCTCCTGTCCAACCCCATGGCCGCCACGAACTGGCGCTCCGTGGGCCACGCGCGCCTGGTGCGCCACATGCCCGACCCCCTGTCCTGTGTCTCCACGCCCTCCGTGGCGGACCTCCCGCGCGCCTTGGACTACGTGCTCTTCCAGCGCCAGCGGAACGTCCTGGTCGTGAACGGCGGCGACGGGACCATCCACCACGTCGTCAACGCCGCCGTGACCCTCACCCGCGCGGCCTCCCAGCGCCTGGGCGCCCCCGTCCCCCTGCCGCGCTTCCTGTTCGTCAACGGCGGCGGCATGAACATGGTGGCCCGCGCCGTGGGCGCCCGCGGCCACCCCACGCGCACGCTGTCGCGCTTCGCGGAGCGGGGTCGCTGGGCGACGCTCGGCGAGCTGACCACCCGCCCCCTGCCCCTCCTCGCCGTGCGCGCCCACGAGGAGCCCGACGCCGAACCCTCCGCGACCCCGACCGGCGACGAGGGCGGGGAGGTGCGCTACGGGTTCATCTTCGGCTCGCGCATGGTCCACGACGCCCTGACCATGTACGAGCGCTTCGGGCGAGGCTATCGAGGGCTCGGGCGCTTCCTGACCGCGGTGGCCGTGGGACCCACGTTCCAGACGCGGCTGTGGCGACGCTTCCGACACCTCATCGAGCCGCCCGCGTCGCCGGCGCTCCTGGACGGCGCGCCCGTGCGCCCCTACGCCGCGGCCGTGGCCACGACGATCCCCATGCGCCTCCTGGGCGGCGCCGTGCGCGCCGTGCCCTGGGAGGCCGCCCCCGGCACCTTCACCGCCGTCGTGGTCACGGCCCAGGGCGAGCGGGCCCTCATCGGGACCATCCCGGGCCTCCTCCGCGCCCGGCCGGGCCGCGGCTATCGCTACGAGCGCGGGGCCCGCGAGCTCCAGGTGCGCGGCGCCTACACCCTGGACGGCGAGCTGGTCTCACGCCCCCCGGGTGGGCCGGGGGACGAGGGCGCCCACGTCCGCGTGCGCGGCGCGCCGCTGGTCGTGGAGGCCATCGCACCCCCGTGACGGCGGCGGCGAGACCCAGCGGACCACGACATCAGCCCCGCCGTGGCGGCACGCGAGCCAGGGCGGCCTCGGCCACGCGGAGGCCGTCGATCGCACTGGAGACGATGCCGCCCGCATAGCCGCCTCCCTCGCCCGCGGGGAAGAGCCCGTCGAAGCCCTCGGGCGACAGGCGCGCGCCGTCGCGGACCACCCGCACGGGGCTGGAGGTCGTCGTCTCCACGCCCAGCAGGACGGCCTCGCGCGTGAGGAAGCCCGCCATCTTGCGCTCGAAGCGCAGGACGGCGCGGCCCAGCGGCCCGGCCACGCGCGCCGGGAGGATGGCCTTGAGGTCGGCGGGCCGCACGCCGGGCCGGAAGCTCGTGCGCGCCGGGAGGTCCCCCACGCGACCCTCCAGGAAGTCCGTGAGGCGCTGGGCGGGGGCGTGATAGTCGCCGCCGCCGCCCCGGAAGGCCGCGCGCTCCAGGGCCCGCTGGAAGTCCAAGCCCGCCAAGGGGCCGCGGTGGGCGAGGTCGCCGGGGCGCTCCAACCAGAAGTCGGCCGGCTCCACAGTCACGACGAGGGCCGAGTTGGCCCAGCGGCTGCCGCGCGTGGAGCTGGACATGCCGTTGACGTTGAGATGCCCGGGCTCGGTGGGCGTGGGGATGACGAAGCCCCCCGGGCACATACAGAAGCTGTAGACCCCTCGCCCGCCCACCTGGCCCTTGAGGGCGTAGGAGGCGGCGCCCAGGGCCGGGTGGCCGGCGTGGCGGCCGTACTGGATGCGGTCGATGAGCCCCTGGGGGTGCTCCACGCGGGCGCCCACGGCGAAGGGCTTGGGCACGAGGGGTACGCCCGCCGCGTGGAGCCAGGCGTAGGTGTCGCGCGCCGAGTGGCCCGTCGCCAGGATGACGCTGGAGCCCGCGACGTCGGCCCCGTCGGCCAGCCGCACGCCCGCCACACGGCCGCGGGCGTCGCGCAGGAGGCCGTCCACGCGGGCGTCGAAGCGGATCTGACAGCCGTGCTCCAGCAAGAACCGGCGGATCTCCTCGACCACCCGGATGATCCGGTTCGTCCCCACGTGCGGGTGCGCGTCGGTGAGGACCTCGGGCGGGGCGCCGAAGGCCACCAGGTCCTCGTAGACCCGCCGCACGAGGGGGTCGCGCTTGCGCGTGTAGAGCTTGCCGTCCGAGTAGGTCCCAGCGCCGCCCTCGCCGAAGCACAGGTTCGTCTCGGGGTCGAGCCGGCCCCGGCGGCGCAGCCCCACGACGGCGCGGTGGCGGCGGTCCATGCGGGCGCCGCGCTCCAGCAGGATGGACGGCTCGCCGGCCTCCAGGAGCCGCAGCGCCGCCCAGAGGCCGGCCGGGCCCGTGCCCACGATGACGGGCGCGCGCCCGGGGACGAGGGGGTGCACGCGCGCAGCCAGGCGCGGCGTGGGTGGCGTGTCGGGGGGGACCTCCTCGCCCACGAGCCACACGGCCACGGTGTAGACCCGCCGAGGCCGCTTGCCGCGGGCGTCCAGGGAGATCTTCTGGGGCCGCACCTCGGCGATCCGGTCGGGCGACACGCCCAGCGCCTCGGCAGCCAAGGGCCTGAGCTCCTGGGGTGGCGCCCCCAGCGGCAGGGCGAGCCCGCGGACGACGCGCGGTGGGGCGGGTCCGGCGCTCACGCGAAGACCCCCACGCTGGCCAAGACCTTGCGGTCCAGGGTGGACAGGGCCAGGCCGTCGAGCTCGTCCGGCGCCACCCACCGGAGCGCCACGTAGGGGCCGTCGGCGGGCAGGTCGGGGAGCGGCTCGGCCTGGGCGAGCTGGGCGCTAAGCACGTCCAGCACCAGGTGTCGGTGGGTGAAGACATGCTCCACGCGGGCCAGTCGGGGCCCGGGCTCGACCGTCCATCCCAGCGCCCGGGTCGCCCCCTCGGCGAGCGCCGCGCCGCGCGCGCCGCGGGCCTCGACGGGGACGCTCGGGAGCCCCCAGAAGCCCGCCAGGAGGCCCTGGGCACGCCGCTGGGCCAGGAGGAGGGGGCGGGCGTCCCGGGCGCCGGAGGCGGGCGGCCGGCCCCGGCGGACGAAGGCGGCGACCTCGTGGACGCGGCGGGCCTTCTTGCGCGGGGCCTTGCGCGGGTAGCGGGTGGGCTCGCCGGCGGCCAGAGCGGCGCAGTGGGGGCGCAAGGGGCAGGCGTCGCAGGCCGGGCTGGTGGGGGTACAAGTGAGGGCGCCCAGCTCCATCATGGCCTGGTTGTGAGACGAGGGATCCGCGGGGTCCAGGAGGGCCTCGGCCGTATCCCACAGGCGCCGGCGCCCCGGCGCGGCGTCGATGGGTTCCTCCAGGGCGAGGAGGCGGGCCAGGACGCGGGCGACGTTGCCGTCGAGGACGGCGAGGGGCAGGCCGAAGGCCACGGAGGCGATGGCGGCCGTGGTGTAGCGGCCGATCCCCGGGAGGGCGGCGAGGGCGGCGGGGTCGGCGGGGAGGGCGCCGCCGTGTTCGGCCACGACGCGGCGGGCGGCGGCGTGGAGGTTGCGGGCGCGGCGGTAGTAGCCCAGGCCCGCCCAGAGCGCGAGGACGTCGTCCAGGGGGGCGGCGGCCAACGCCTGAACGGTGGGGAAGGCCTCCAGGAAGCGGTCGAAGTAGGGGAGGACGGCGGTGACGCGGGTCTGCTGGAGCATGATCTCCGAGACCCACACGCGGTAGGGCGTGGGGTCCTCGCGCCAGGGCAGGCGCCGGCGGCGAGCGTGATACCAGCCGGTCAGGCGGTCGCGGAGGGCCGCCACGGCGGCGGGGTCTCGGAGGGAGGTTGGGGGGGCGGAGCTCACGGCGGCGAGCCTGGCCGACGGGCCCGGCCAGGGCAAGCCCGAGGTTGAGGGAGCCGCGAGCCCAAGGGGCCCGGGCGCGACGCTACTGGGTTGTGGAAGGGGATGGAGGGGTTCTCACCCAACGGGTGGCGCGAACGCTCTGACTGTCCGAAGCCCGGGTGCCGCCGACGAGCATCATGGAGCCCCCACCCGGCGCCAGCGCCCCGTCGTGGATGCCCACGGACGGGCAGGCGGCGGTGCCCTCGCAGTCCAGGGGCAGCCCTACGGGGCCCAGCGCGCCCGTGAAGACCGTGTTCCAGTCCAGGCCGCCTCCGGGCAAGCGAGGGACCCGGCGGAGGATGACGTGGCGCACGGCGCTGTCGTCCGAGGGCGTGACGTGTCCCACCAGGAGCACGGCGGACGGGGTCGCGAGGCCGGCGACATAGGTCACGGTGACCGGCGTGGCGCCGGGTGCACCCCATGTCGCCAGCTCGCCCTCGAACTTGGCCTGCCAAGCGTCGTCGCCAAGGGCCGGCACGGTCACGTCCACGAGGCCCCCGCGGTCTTCGAGCACGAGCAGGCGGCCCGGACCGAGGGCCAGGAGGCCCTGGGCGCGGGCGAGAGGATCTCCTTGCAGAGCGTCGACGTCGAGCGGGGCGTTCACCCAGGATTCGTGCTTCGGACCGCCCGTCCAGAGGTCCACGAAGTAGCGCTCGACGCTGTTGTCACCCGAACTCACCTGGGCGCTGTCGAGGACCGCGAAGACGCGCTCGCCCTCCCCCTCGGGCACGCCGGTGAGGGCTACCGGGCTGGCCTCCGTCCCTTGGGCGGTGAGCGTCTTGGTCCAGCAGGTGACGGGGGACGACTCGCTGGACCTCGCGCAGCCCGCGAGCACGACATCCCCCGCAGTGAGGCTCCCCGCGACATAGAGGGCCGCGCTCCCGTCGCCACGACGATGGGCCCACATGGCCCGCGCGACGAACTCGCTCGTCGTGACCGCTTTGAGGGGCATGGTCCACGCGGTGCTCCAACCCCAAACGAGCGCGCCATCCAACTGCGCGCCCCCAGCGCGCAGCTCCGGGTGGGGCGCGTAGGTGAACACCTCGCGCCGGTGCGTGACCGCGAAGGCCGCGCGGACGCCGACAACCCAATCGCCAAGCGCGGTGTCGACGGCGGCATCGGGTGGGAGGGTGGGTTCTGCGATCGATGGACCATCGAGAGGGCTGGTCCAAAAGAACGACTTCAGCGAGTCCGGCGTCTCGGCGAGCCCCTGGGTGCACACGAGCGCCCATTCGGTGTCGGTTCCCCTCACCGCGCTGGCTACGGCATGGGTGGGGGGCGTAGTGGAAAGGATTGGATCCCCCGGATCGCAGCCGTCAGACTGGACGAAACGCAGAAAGCCGGCGCAGACACCGCCGAGACACAGGTCCGACACCGTATCCGGGTCGCCGTCGTCGCAAGGAGCGCCTGCGAGCGCTGGCGTGCCCGCGCAGACCCCACTCCCGTCGCAGGCGTCATCGGTCGTGCAGGGGTCACCGTCGTCGCAGGGCGCCCCTTCTTGCGCCTGGGCCACGCACGCCCCGTCAGCGCAGACCGCCGCGTGACAGGCGTCGGGGGCGTCCCCACACACCGTGCCGTTGTTCGCCACGCCCGTGGTGCAGGTCCCGTTGGTACACGCGGCGACCATGCAGGTCTCCGGGGGGGGCTGGGGGCAATCGTCCGGCGTCGTGCAGGGCGTCCCCGCGTCCGGCGGCGGCCCCAAGTCCTCGGGGGCGCCGTCCGGGGGCTCCACGTCGGGGAGGCCCTCGTCGGGCAGGACCGCATCGGGCGCGCCCACGTCGGGAGCCACGGCGTCAGGCCCACCCACGTCGCCAGGGCCGGCGTCCTCCGGGCTCGCGTCGGCCCCCAAGACGTCCGTGGGCTCGTTCGCGCCGCCGGAGGGGCGCTGGGACGAGACGCAGGCGCTGGAGGAGAGCGTCGCGAGGACCGCGCTCAGGGCCCAGGCGGTGGGGACGGGGACGAAAAGGGGACGCACGGTGGGACCTCCCGGGTAGCCGGAGACGCGGCGGGTAACCAACGGAAGCCGACGGAAGATAGCAGGTCGCGCGTCTCCTTGCCGCATCTCGCCAATCGCACGCCGATCCCGGAGAGGGCGCGCAGCGCTCTACGGGAGATCGCCCGGCGTGTTGTCGCGGGCCTCGTAGGGGCGGCACGGCTGGCCGCGCAGGGAGGGGCACGGGGGCGGGTCGGACAGGATCTCGGGCGTGAGGTCCAGCGCCGCCGAATCCACCACCGACAGCACCAGGTGCGACGGCATGGCGGCCGTGTGGGCCACGGACTGCCGCGGGGGCACGTCGCCGTGGGCCGCATACCAGTCCACATAGTCCGGCGGCAGGAACTCCCAGGTGCCGTGGTCGCGCCCTGGGCTGCTGATGGTCACGCGGAGCTGGCTGCCCGGACGGAGCAGCGCCCCCACGGAGGGGATGGCCACGCGCGCCTCCACGTACTCGCCGGGCACGAGCGGCTGAAAGTCCTCCTCGCGGTAGTGGCGCACCACGCGGAAGGTGTCGGACGCCACCTCGTCGTAGGCCCGGTGGCCCAGGCGCAGCCAGCCGCTCTGGAGGTACCACTCCACGCCGTCGGGGCGGACCTCGGTCAGCGTCACCTGGACCTGGGCGTCCGCCGCCTCGCTAGCCACCCACAGGTCGGCGTACCCCGAGCCCGCCAGGACCACGGGCTCGTCCACGGGCGCCGTGAGGTAGGACACGGCGTGGTCGGCGGGGAAGGGCGTCCAGTCGAGGTCCCACAGCGGCGCCATCATTTGATAGCCCTTGGGCCCGAAGAAGGTCTTGGAGCCCGCGTCCGGGTCATGGAGGTAGGTGTCCACGCCCTCGTCGGAGCCGCCGGGGGCCGGAGCGCCATCCACGAGCCCCCCGTCGGGGCCCAGGTAGAGCGTCCACGGGCTCGCCTGGGGCGTGGGCCAGGCGTCGAAGGACGCCTCGAACCGCTGGACCGGCGCGCCCGGCTCGGGACCGGCGGCGCCGCTCTCGAACAGGACCCGCACGGCCGGCTCGGCCTCGTAGGCGGCCAGGGCCCCCTCGTAGTCGTCGTCGGCGAAGTCCGCGAAGCGGTCGGGCTCGAAGCCCAGCCCGTCCACCCCATAGGTCTTGCCCAGCTCGGGACCAGCGAGGGTGCGAATGGCGTCCGACAGCCGGGGGACGCGCCGCGCGACGTAGAAGGACAGGAACTCGTACCAGCGCGTGAGGACCAGCGGCGCGTAGCCGTCCACGTGGCGGCCGTTGTAGAGGATGAACTTCACGACCGGCGCGCCGGTGAAGCGGTCGAGCATGTCGGTGAACTGAGCGCCCGTCTGCTCATCCTGGAAGGCGCCGGTGAGGTAGACCGGCACGTCGATCTGGTCCACCAGGTGCTTGGGGCTCCGGGCCGGCGCGTCGGGCGGATAGAACTCCAGGGACCGGAAGAAGGTCCCGAAGTCGATGTTCTGCCCGCGCAAGAGCTGGGCCTCGGCGCACGTGGCGTCCCCACCGGCGATGATCGTGTCCGTCCAGCTCTGCCCGTTGGCCTGGGCGGCCGCCTCGCGCGCCTCGATCCACTGGCGGGTGAAGCCGTCGTTGTAGATGCCGCCCGGCCAGAGCTGCTCCCAGGGGTCGGCCAGGACGGACAGGGGGGCGATGGCGGCGAGGCTCGGCGGGCGCGTGGAGGCGACCAGGAGCTGGGCGATCCCCGAATACGAGAGCCCCACCATCCCCACCTCGTGGTGAAGGACCCACGGCTGCCGCGCGACGATCTCCACGATGTCATAGCCGTCGGCGTGCTGGGCGGGGTTGAAGACGTCGAACACGCCCCCCGAGCAGCCCGTCCCGCGCATGTTCACGCCCACGGTGGCGAAGCCCAGCAGCGTGGCGATGTTCGAGCCCGGATCCATCTGGTCGGGGCGCGACGTGGAGTAGCCCGAGTATTCGATGACGGTCGGATACGGGCCGTCCCCGTAGAGGAGGGGATCGGGCAGGCGCACGGTGGCGCTCAACTTCACGCCGTCCCGCATGGTCAGGTAGTTGAAGCCGTCCAGCTCCGTCTCGCCCTCCCCCAGCCCCAAGATGCCGAAGTGCACGCCGTGAAGCTCTTGCGACTCGTACAGGGCGGGGTCCGGCACGTCGTCCACGCCCAGCACGCGGATGGGCCCCGCAGCCTCCACCGGGGTGACGCTCTCGTCGCGCAGCACGTAGCCCTCGCCCGCCCGCAGGGTCGAGCCGTCGCTCACCGGCAGGGTCGTGTTGTCGCCCGACACGATGACCATGGGCGTCAGGGGGATGTAGGAGAAGTGCGCGTAGCCCAGGTCGTCCGCGACGACCGTCACCAGCTCCCCCCCGTCGGGCCCGTAGAGGGTGAGCGGCGCCTTGGGGGCGGCCCCCATGACGGTGAGGGTCTCCACGCCCGGGTGGACCTCCCAGGCGGGCGCCACGGTGTCGGCCAACAGCCCGTCCCACGGCCCACCCGCGTCGGGCGTGACGTCGACCCCACCGTCGGGTCCAGCGTCCGCGGAAACGTCCGCGGTGACCTCCGAGCCACCGTCCAGGGTATCCCCCGCCCCGCCGTCGAGCGCCGTGTCCGCCCAGGCGTCTCCGGCCGTCCCCACCCCGTCGCAGCCCCAGGCGCCGACCCCTCCGACGGTGGCCACGACCGCCCACGTGCCCATCGCCCAGCTCGCAGCCCACCGCCAGTGCGCGCCCCGTGCCATCTCGCTTCCCCTGCCTTTGGGTGAAGGGGGAGCCTACCACACGGCGGCGAGCCCCTGAGACGCGGGACACATACCGGGGCGCGATGGCGCGATGGGGCCGCACCCGAGCGCGAGCCCCCTACCTCCCTAGGGAGGCTTCCAGCTTGTCGGCCTGGGCGCGCAGCTTCTTGGCCTCGCGCTCCAGCTTCTCCACCGGCTTGAGCATCCGCGCGATCTTGGCCTTGCCCGTCTTGAGCACGGTCGTCGTCTGCTTCAGGGACTCCCGCGCCTTGGACACCTGGGCCTTGGTCTCCGCCGGCAGCTCCGGACCGAAGACGATCGCCGTGTTCTGAGGCGTCACCAGCGCCAGCAGCTTGGCGTCCGTGGTGAAGAAGTCCCCACCCGGGCGGAGCCAGGCCGCCGGGGGCTTGGCGATGAACATGCGCGTGGCCACCGTGTAGGTCCCCGGGGCCTTGGGATCCACCGGCGAGATGGACAGCCCGACGATGTAGTAGCCGCCCTGGCTCTGGGCCTCCAGCTTGCCGATGATCGTGTAGCGCGTGTCGTCCAGGCTCACCACGCGCCGGAGATAGGCGGCGCGCTGCTCGGCCTCGGCGAACCAGTTGTCACGCCCCCCCGTGATGGCCTTGTAGCGCGGCCCCGAGACGATGCGGGCGCGGAGCTCCGAGGCCTTCTGCTCCTTGGCGTCGGCGCTGGCCCGCAGGGACTTGATCTTGGCCTTGGTGCGCGCCGTCCGCGGGTCCTCCTTGGGCTGGTTCGCCGCCCTCCACTGCTCCAGCTTCACCAGCCACGCGGGCTTGGGCCACCCCGGGCAGGCCGTCTGGAAGCCGCGCCACACCTTGGCCCACTCGGCGGGCGAGTCGTCCAGCTCGTAGCCCTTGAAGATGTAGAGCAGCGGGAACTCGAAGACCTGCCCGTTCGCCAACGGGATCTTGAGCTTCGCCAAGGGGTTGTCCGCCAGGGCGGCCTGGTCGTCGGGAAACAGCCCCGCACTCCCCCAGTTGGCGCAGTAATGCTGCATCTTCTGCTGGATGGGGATCTGCTGGGCCCGCGCCGGCTGGGCGACCGAGACCAGCACCGCCGACGCACTCAACAACCCAACCGCGAGCCCAACAACGCGTCTCATGTCCGCTCCTCGTGGTGTCCGTCGCGCCCGCCCCGCCGCTCCGCGCGGGGCCCCTCGCCCGCCCGAGCGTGTCGCCCGGCGGCCGAGGGCGGCCGAGCCTAGCACACCCCGGCGTGCACCATGAACCCCCACATGGAGCGGCGCCCAACCACCGCCTCCCGGCGCGAGGCGGGAGGCGCGGAGCGGAGGGGTGTGGGCGCGCGCGAGCATGTCTTGTCAACCGCGCCGGACGATGGCAGCTTCCAGCCCATGAAGACTTACATCACCTCTCTCATCGTTCTGGTGGCCGCGGTCGGGATGCTCGGCAGCGGCTGTGGCAAGAAAGACGGCGCCGCCAAGGCCGGCGACAAGGCGGAGGCCAAGGCCCCCGCGGTCAAGGTCTACGAGGGCGACGTGGACTACGAGCGCCTGAACAAGGCCATGAAGAAGGCCGCCACGGCGTGGGGCAAGAGCGGCCCGGGCATGTACGCGCCCTGGACCAACGCCTACAACGTCATGCTGGAGCAGGCGGGCAAGGAGACGGCCAAGGAGGGCAACAAGTACTACTGGGCCTACGCCAAGGGCGACGACTGCTGGTACGTCCAGGCCGAGAACAAGGACGACAAGTTCCAGAACGCCAAGGCCATGAAGGTCGCCAAGAACCTCAAGGCCCAGTACGACGAGTGCATGAAGCACATCAAGAAGTAGCTCGGCGTCTCCCTCGACCACTTCACCACTTCACCGCGCGCCCCGCGCGAGCCCTCGCCGCCTTCCCCGCCCTCGGGCGGGACGCCGCGGCGGGCCGCTCCCGCGAGGCGTCGCGTCTGTCGCGCCTTGGGGGCGGGGATCAGGGGGCGGCGGGGCCGCGCGGGGCCTCGCCGGGATCGCCATCGGGGTCCTCGCCCCGCGCCCTCCGGGCGGCCCGCCGCGCCAGCGCGCGCAGGGCGGGCTCCGGGTCGCCCACGGCCATGGTGTCCAGGTAGCGCGCGGCCAGCGGGCCACCCACGTCGCCCAGCGCCTGGATGGCGGCCAGGTGGCGCTCGGGATCGGCGCCCCGCGTCATGGCCGCCAGGGCCCGCACGACGCCCTCGCGCCGGGCCTTCAGGAGCCCCAGCGACGTGGCGGCCCGCGCGGCGACGCCCGTGTTCGGGTGGGCGGTGAGCCGCACGAGGTCGTCCACGGCCGCCGAGAGGTGCCGCTCGCCCGCCTCGCCTGCCGCCTCGGCCAGCACGCCGGGCCCCGTGTGGGGGTCCGCGAGGGCGGCGAGCACGGCCGCGTCGGGTGCGTGGCGCATGCGCACCTGGCCGTACAGGACCTGGGCGACCTGGTCCGCCAGGCGCCCCAAGACGAGGCGCAGCGCCGCGGCGCCCGTGGGGCTGCGCTCGCCGGGCCCTGGGCCGAAGGGGGCCTCGTCGGACAGGCTCACGCGAAACTCCTCGACGTCCTCGGCGGGCTCAGCGGAGCCCCCGTGGCCCCCCGCGAGGGGGGGCGGGGGGCAGAAGGCCGAGCCCTCCACGGCCATCGAGGCCACCCCGGCGGTGGCGCGCGGGTTGGGGAGGTCGTTCTCCAGCAGGGCGTAGAGGATCCGCAGGTCGATCTTGCAAGCCGCGGGATCGTCGGTGGTCGCCGGCACGAACAGGCCGGGCGCCAGGAGGGCCCGCCGGAGGACGCCGTCCGCCTCCACGGAGAGGTCCACGGGGCGTCGGTCCTTGGGGGTCTGGTCCCCAACGAGCAAGATCCCGAGCTTGGGCGAGGCGTCCCAGGCCCGCTGGGCGGGCGAGGAAGGGCCCGGCGCGGCGGGGGATGACGGCTTCGCGGCGGGATTGGGTGGGGCCGCGTCACCGCCCTTCGCCTCCCCGCGACAGGCGGCGCTCGGGAGGGCGGCCGCGAGACAGGCGGCCAGCAGCGGGGCCCACGGGCGCCTCGGCGGGCGGGCTCGGGGTCCTGAGTGGGGAGGGAGTGGCAGCACGCGGCGACGATACCAGAGGCCCGCGCCTCCCCGCAGCCACGAGCCATCCCCGTTCCGCGCGCGTGTGGAACCCGATTGAACGGGCGGCTCGCTCGCAGTATGAAGGGCGCCGCCGAGGTCGGTCGCCGCGCAGCCAGGCGCGCGGGGCGGGATCACGGCGACACGAACCGGAACCCCCTCCCGCCCCACCCGCGCGACGCTGGGGCGCCAACGGCCAGGAGCAGCCCATGAGCGCAACCATCATCTGGACCAAGGTCGACGAAGCCCCGGCGCTGGCGAGCCACGCCCTGCTGCCCGTCGTGCGGGCCTTCACCCAGGGCACGGGCGTGGAGGTCGAGGTCCGCGACATCTCCCTGGCGGCCCGCGTGCTGGCGCTGTTCCCCGATCGCTTGACGCCCGAGCAGCGGGTGAACGACGACCTGGCCTACCTGGGCGAGAAGACGCAGGACCCCAAGGCCAACATCATCAAGCTGCCCAACATCAGCGCGTCCATCCCCCAGCTCCAGGCGACCATCGCCGAGCTCCAGGCCAAGGGCTTCGACGTGCCAGACTTCCCCGAGGAGCCCAAAACCGACGAGGAGCGGGCCCTGCGGAAGCTCTATTCCCGGGCGCTGGGCTCGGCGGTGAACCCCGTGCTGCGCGAGGGGAACTCCGACCGCCGCCCGGCGGCCGCCGTGAAGCGCTTCGCCCAAAAGAACCCCCACCGCATGATGAAGCCCTGGCCGGAGAGCGGCTCCAAGGCGCGCGTGGCCCACATGGATCACGGGGACTTCTACGGCAGCGAGACGTCGGTCACGCTGGACGCGGCGAAGACGGTGCGCTTCGAGCACGTAGACGCCGACGGGAACGTGACCGTCCTCAAGGACGAGCTGAACTTGCTGGCGGGCGAGGTCCTGGACTCGGCGGCCATGAACGTGGCCGCCCTGCGCGAGTTCTACGCCCGTGAGGTGGACCGCGTGAAGGAGGAGGGGGCGCTGCTCTCGCTGCACCTCAAGGCGACCATGATGAAGGTGTCGGACCCCATCATGTTCGGCCACATGGTCAGCGTCTTCTATGCCGACGCCCTGGACAAGCACGCCGAGGCCCTCGCCGAGATCGGCGCCAACGTCAACAACGGCATCGGGGATGTCCTGGGCAAGCTGGACCGGCTGCCCAAGGACCAGGCGGATCGGATCCGCGCCGACATCGAGGCCGTCTATGCCAAGCGCCCGGCGCTAGCCATGGTGGACTCGCGGCGTGGCATCACCAACCTCCACGCGCCCAACAACGTCATCATCGACGCCTCCATGCCGGTGGTGGTCCGCGACGGCGGCAAGATGTGGAACAAGGACGACCAGCTCCAGGACACGGTGGCCGTCGTCCCCGACCGCTCCTACGCGACGATGTACGCGGAGATCATCGAAGACGCCAAGCGCAACGGCCAGTTCGATCCGGCCACCATGGGCAACGTGGCGAACGTCGGCCTCATGGCCAAGAAGGCCGAGGAGTACGGCTCCCACGACAAGACCTTCGAGGCCGCCGCGGCGGGCACCATTCGGGTCGTGGACGTGAACTCGGGCGAGGTCCTGCTGAGCCAGGCGGTGGAGCGGGGCGACATCTTCCGCGCCTGCCAGACCAAGGACGAGGCCATCCGCGACTGGGTGAAGCTGGCCGTGACCCGGGCGCGCGCCACGGGCTCGCCCGCCGTCTTCTGGCTGGACGACCAGCGCGCCCACGACGCCCAGCTCATCGAGAAGGTGAAGACCTACCTGGGCGAGCACGACACGAGCGGGCTCGAGATCCACATCATGCCGCCGGCCGAGGCCATGCGCTTCACGCTCCCGCGGGTCCGCGCGGGCCAGGACACCATCTCGGTCACGGGCAACGTCCTGCGCGACTTCCTGACCGATCTCTTCCCCATCCTGGAGCTGGGCACGAGCGCGCGCATGCTGTCCATCGTCCCGCTCCTCAAGGGCGGCGGCCTGTACGAGACGGGCGCCGGCGGCTCGGCCCCCAAGCACGTCCAGCAGTTCGTGGAGGAGGGCCACCTGCGCTGGGACTCCCTGGGTGAGTACTGCGCCCTGGTCCCGTCGCTGGAGCAGGCCGGCCGCCAGGGCGCCGAGGCCGCCAACGTCCTCGCCAAGACGCTGGACCAAGCCGTTGGCGAGTACCTGGAGCATGGCCGCGCTCCCTCCCGGAAGGTGGCCGAGCGCGACAACCGCGGGAGCACCTTCTATCTGGCGCTCTACTGGGCCCAGGCCCTGGCCGCCCAGCAGGACGACCCCAAGCTGGCCGCCCGCTTCCGCGAGGTCGCCGAGGAGCTCGCCAAGAACGAGGAGACGATCAACGCCGAGCTCCTGGCCGCCCAGGGCGCGCCCGTGGACCTGGGCGGCTACTACATGCCCGACGAGGCCAAGGTCGCCGCCGCCATGCGCCCCAGCCCCACGCTCAACCGCATCATCGACGCGCTGGCGTAGCCCAGCGCGCAGTCTCCCAGCCCCCGGCGGTCCCTCGCCGGGGGCCGGCGCCCGCCTCGCGAGCCCGCGGGGCGGGCGTCGTCGTGCGTAGCGCCCTTCGCGCCCCGGCGGCTTGGGAGCAGGGGGACGCACGAGCGCGCCACGCGCCCGCCTCCCGCGGGCCTCACGAACCCCCTCCACACAGCGCGACGGGACGGTAAGCGTGCAGCGGTGTTGCACAACGGCACGCACCGGGTAAGGTCTCCGTCTCGCTCAAACCGCCCGGTGTACCCGGCGGCCCCGCGCCCCCGCTTTGGCATCCCAGGCGCGGGGGCGCCGTGGCCGAACCGCGCGCCGCGCTCGACCGTCCCGTGCTCGCCAGGGAGAACCGCCCATGTTCGCCTTCGCCAACGGCTACAGCCCCGTCCTCTCGCTCGTCACGGCCGCGCTGGAGATCGGACTCGCGACCTGGGCGCTCCGCGGCCCCGGGCGGCGCGAGATCCTGGTCCCCACGGCCGCGCTGCTGCTGGCTCTCAGCGGCTACCAGCTCATCGAGGTGGCCGTCTGCGGACCCACGGGGCACCAGAACTTCTGGTCGCGCTTGGCCTTCGCGGACGTGATCTGGCTCCCCCCCCTGGGCATGTGGCTCGTCGCCGTCATGTCCACGCCCCCGGGGCACCGCGCGCGCCGCGTCGTGGGCGCCACCTTCGGCATCGCCGGCGGCTTCGCCTACTGGGCGCTGACGGCTCCCGCGTCGGTGACCGAGACCGTCTGTAGCGTCTTCACGGCCCAGTACACGACGCCCGACCCCTTCTACACCTACTACGGCGGCTTCTATCACCTGGGCCTCGCGGGCATCATGTTTGGCGGCGCCGCGGCCCTCGTCACCCAGCGCGACAAGATCCTCCGCGCCCACATCGCCGACCTCCAGGTGGGCGTCATCGCCTTCGTCGTGGCGGCCCTCCTCACGCAGGTCATGGTCCCGCGCCTCAACCTCTCCATGCCCTCGGTCATGTGCCACTACGCCCTCATCCTGGCCATCTTCCTGGGGCGTCTCATCGCCCGCGAGCGGGCCCAGCAGACGCAGAACACCGTGGTCGAGCACGTCCTGGCCTGAGCGCGCTGCCACCCGTCGCCCCCGGCCGCGGCGCGCCGGCGAGACCGCCCCGTGCCAGCGTCGCCGAGCGAGCGTGCCCGTCCCTTGGAGCCCTGCGCGCCCGACCGTAGGATGCCGACCGCTCGCCCCGCTGGCCCCACGATGCAAGCCGGCGCGACGCGGAAGGGCCGCGCGGCGCGGTCCACGCCGAGGTCCCCGGCGCGGCGCGAGCAGCCCACGCACCACGGCACGCAGGGAGCAGACTATGGCCGCCTCGGAAGCGCTCGGAATCCTCGGCGTCGACAGCTACCACTTCTTCGTCTACGACCACGACCGGTCGCACCGCTTCTACACGGAGAAGCTGGGCTGGCCCCAGGTGGCGCGGTCCAGCGACGAGATGACCGAGCAGACCGGCCAGCGGAGCGCCGTCTACCAGTCTCGCGTAGGGGAGCAGGGTGAGGACCTGGCTCCGCGCGACCTCGTCCGCGTGGTCGTGAGCAGCCCCGTGCGCGACACCTGCCGCGCGGCCCGCTACCTCCGGCGCCACCCGGGCGGCGTGGGCTCCATCACCTACGCCGTGGAGGACCTCGACGCCGTGTGGGCCTTCCTGGCCGAGCGCGACGGCACGCCCATCCACGCCATCCGCGAGACGCGCGGGCCGGGCGGGGGCACCTTCCGCCACTTCAGCATCACGACGGCCATCGGCGACGTGGCCTTCCGCTTCGTGGAGCGCCGGGACTACGACGGCTTCGCGCCGGGCTTCGAGCCGGTCGCCCTGGACGCCCCCGAGAACGCCTCCCTGGCGCCCACCGACTTCGCCTACGGGGGCATCGACCACATCACCTCCAACGCCCCGACGATGATCGCGCCCAAGCTGTGGATGGAGCACGTCCTGGGCATGGAGAAGGTCTGGGAGATCTCCTTCCACACCGAGGACGTCGCCCGCCCCGACGGCGGCACCCGCGTCACGGGGACGGGGCTCCGCTCGGTGGTCGTGGGCGACCCGCGCTCGGGGCTCAAGTTCCCCTTCAACGAGCCGCTCCAGCCCTTCTTCAAGGAGGGGCAGATCAACAAGTTCGTGGAGGACAACTGGGGCCCGGGCGTCCAGCACGTCGCCGTGGCCGTGGACGACATCGTGGCGGCGGTGCGCACGCTCCGCGAGCGCGGCGTGGAGTTCCTGGAGACGCCGGGGAGCTACTACGACGCGGCGCCCGCGCGGCTCGCGTCCAAGGGTGTGCACGTGGAGCACATCGACCACGGCCTGGACACGCTGCGGGAGCTGGGCATCCTCATCGACGGGAGCCCCGAGGACCGCTACCTGGTGCAGATCTTCATGAAGGACGCCGCCACGACGCACGGCGACCCGGAGGCGGGGCCCTTCTTCTACGAGCTCATCGAGCGCCGAGGTGATCCGGGCTTCGGCGGCGGGAACTTCCGCGCGCTGTTCGAGGCCATCGAGCGCGAGCAGCTCGGCGGCGGTGACGCCGACCCCACGTCCGACGCCTGAGCCGGGAGGGGCCTCACCATGATCGACTACCGCAGCCAGGGCCACCTGCCCGACAAGCCCCACACGGTCTTCCGCGACGAGGGCTCCATCGGGGCCGGCGGCCTCTACCACGAGGAGTGCCTGACCCAGCTCGGCTTCGACGGGCCCTTCTCGATCCTCTACCACCGGCACCCCCCCCAGGACCACGGCCACGCCGAGGCCGCGCCGGCCCTGTGGCCCGCCGCCCAGGAGGTGCCGGGCGGAGGCGACGAGCCCCTGCGGCGCCGCCACCTCCAGACCTGGGACCTGCCCCCTGCCGGCACGGCCACCACGGGGCGCGTGCCGCTGATGTTCAACGACGACGTCACGGTGGGCTTCGTGCGGCCGGAGACGAGCCCGACCTCGGGCGCGGCCGTCGCCGACGACTTCTACTTCGTCAACGGCGACGGCGACGACTGCTTCTACGTCCACGAGGGCGCGGGCGAGGTCCGCAGCGGCTTCGGCGTGCTGCCCTTCGGACCCGGCGACTACGTCATCATCCCCCGCGGGGTCATCCACCGCTTCGTGCTCGAACCCGGCCCCCAGCGCTGGCTCTGGGTGGAGGCGCGCACGGGCTGGCGCCCCCTCAAGCAGTACCGCAACCCCGCCGGGCAGCTCCGCATGGACGCGCCCTACACGCACCGGGACTTCCGCGCGCCGGTGCTGGACGGCGACCCCGACCCCGAGCCCCCGACCGCGCCCAGCGGGGCCCATGTGGTCATCTCCAAGCGCCGCGGTCGCTTCACGCGTCACCTGTGGCCCCACCCGCCCCTGGACGTGGTGGGCTGGGACGGGTTCGTCTACCCGGTGGTCTTCCCCATCGCGCGCTTCAGCGCCAAGGCGGGGGCGGTGCACCTGCCTCCCACGGTCCACGGGACCTTCGCCACGGACGGCGCCCTGCTGTGCAGCTTCGTGCCGCGCACGGTGGACTTCGGCGACGGGGCGATCCCCTGTCCCTACCCCCACAGCAGCGTGGACGTGGACGAGCTCATCTTCTACTGCGACGGCGACTTCACGAGCCGCCGGGGGCTGCGCGAGGGCTCGGTGAGCTTCCACCCCGCGGGGATCCCCCACGGGCCGCACCCGGGCGCCTACGAGGGGAGCATCGGCGTCAAGGAGGTCGACGAGCTGGCGGTGATGTTGGACACCTTCAAGCCGCTCAAGCTCACGGCCCAGGCCCGCGCCATCGAGGACGCCGCCTACGACGAGAGCTGGAGTCGCTAGCCGCCCGCCGCCGCCCCTGTCCGCCCCCCTCCCCGCCCCTCCCCCGACCACGCACGCCCACGAGTCTCCCTCCTGAAGCTAGCAACGCGCCGCAACCGCACCCGCCACGGCGCGCTCCTCGTCGTCCCTCGCGCCCACCGCCCGGGCGTCCTCGCCCCCGCCGCCGCCCCGAGCCCGGCGACGCCCCCCGCGGCGCTGGACCGCCGGGGGGCGCGCGGGCCGCGGCGGCGG
>CAYZID010000045.1:0-27723 GCA_964478315.1 uncultured Myxococcales bacterium
CTCCCAGCCCCCTCGCTCCTCGTCGTGGACCAGGCCGAGGAGCTCCTCAC
Source organism: uncultured Myxococcales bacterium (assembly GCA_964478315.1). GTDB lineage: Bacteria > Myxococcota_A > UBA9042 > PHBI01 > JAAZYN01 > CAYZID01. Next base: position 51 of record CAYZID010000045.1, read on the forward strand.
CCTCGCCTCCGCCGAGGACCGCCACACCACGCTCGCGGCCCTCGTCGCCTTGGCCGAGGCGGGCGCGGCTCGCGTGCTCCTGTCCGTGCGCGCCGACTACCTGGCCCCGCTGTGCGACCTGGAGCCCTTGCGAGACCGCGTCACAGGGGGCGTGGAGCTCCTCGCCCTGCCGGGCCGAGAGCAGCTCCGCGAGGCCCTCGTGCGCCCCCTCGAACCTTTCGGCTTCCGCTTCGAGAGCCCGGCCCTCGTGGACCGCATCGTCAGCGCCCTCGTGGGGCAGCCGGGCGCCCTCGCCCTCATGCAGTTCTGCGCCGACCGGCTGTGGGAGAGCCGCGACCGCGACGGTGGGCTGCTGCGCGAGGCCGACTACGAGGCCATGGGCGGCGTCACCGGCGCCCTCACCACCTACGCCGACCGCGTCCTCGCCGAGCTCCTTCCCGCGGAACGAGAGGTCGCCCGCCGCGTCCTGCTGCGCTGCCTGCGCGGGGGCACCCGGAGCCCCACCGCCCTCACCGAGCTCGTGGAGGCCCCCTGGGCCGGCGAGCACGGCGCCCGCGTCGTGGAGCGGCTCGTCTCGGCGCGCCTCCTCACCCGTCGCCTGGACCCCGAGTCCGGCCCCGTGGTGGAGCCCGCCCACGAGGCCCTCGCCGAGCACTGGCACGCCCTCACGAACTGGGTCACCCAGGACGCCCTCGCCCACCGCCTCCTCGACGACCTCACCCACGCCGCGGCGCGCTGGGAGAAGATGGGACGGAGCCCCGACCTCCTGTGGTCCCGCGACCTCCTAGCCGAGTGGCGACACCTGGGCGCCGAGCTCGACGAGCACCTGGGCCCCACCGAGCGCGCCTTTCTGGAGGCCTCCGTGGCCTGGGCCCAACGCCGCCGCCGTCGCCGTCTGGTCACCGTGGCGGCCATCATGACCGCCCTGGCCTTGCTCGTCGCCCTGGCGACCGCGGCTTGGCGGCGCGCCGAGGACGCGCATGTCCGCGCCGAGGCTGCCCGGGCTCGAGCGGAGCTGGCGAGCGAGCTCCAGCGCGCCTCCGCCGCCCGCGAGCGGGGGGAGATCGGCCGCGCCGTGGCGCTGGCGCGCGGCGTCCTCCGCGCTTACCCCGGCGACCACGGGGCCCTCGCCGAGCTCTACGCCAGCGTGGGCGGCCGCCACGAGCTCGCCGTCCTGAGCGGCCACGAGGATACCGTCCGGGACGGCGTCTTCAGCCCCGACGGGCGCTACATCCTCACCGTGGACATGCACGGCGCCGCGCGCCTGTGGGACACGCGCGGCGCCCTCGTCCGCGTCGTGCAAGCGGAATCCGGTCCCCTCTACTTCGCCCGCTTCCACCCCTCCGCGGACCGCTTTCTCACGGTGGGGGTGCGCGACGGCGTGGCGATCTGGAGCACCGACGGGGCGCTGGAGCGCAAGATCCAACGGCCCGGCCGCGTGATCTGGGCGAGCTGGGATAGCACGGGCGAGCGCCTCCTCGCGTGCGACGTGAAGGGGGGCGTCGCCGTCTACGACGCCGCGGGCGCCCAGCTCGGCGCCGTCCGCGTGGCGGCCGGGAGCATCCCCCTGGGCGGCTTCGCCCCCGACGGAAGTCGCGCCGTCGTCACCGGCCTCCACGACGACACCTCCCTGCTCCTGTCGCGGGACGGCGCGGTCCTCGCCACCCTCCCCACCGGTGGCGAGGGGATGCACGCGGCGATCTCGGCGCGTGGGCGCGCGCTCGTGGCCTCTTGGGGGGGCGCCGTGGAGGTCTTCGGGCCCCGGGGGGAGCGCCTCGGGGCCCTCCAAGGGAGATCGCGCTACCCCGTGGCGCGCTGGAGCCCCACCGGAGACCTCCTGGCCGCCGGGGCCCCCGACCAGCCCGGGGGCGTCGTGCTCGCCACGCCGTCCGGCCACATCGAGCGGCCCCTCTCGCCCCACCGCGCGTCGGTCGTCGCGCTCGCCTTCAACCCCGCGGGGGATCGGCTGGCCACGGCCTCGGAGGACGGCGAGATCCGCCTCCACGACCCGCGCGACGGGCGCCTCGTGGCCGTGCTCCGCGGCCACCGGAAGCGCATCTGGGCCCTCGCGTGGAGCCCGGACGGCGAGCGCCTGCTCAGCACGTCCGAGGATCGGACGGCGCGGCTCTGGGACGCGAACGGTCGGGCCCCCGGGCGCCTCGCCGTGGGTGAGCCGGTGGAGTGGTGTCCCGTGGACCCCCAGGGCACCCGCGTGCTCACGCTCAGCGCGGATGTGGGGGACGACGAGGTCCTCACCCTCTACGACCTCCGCGGCCGGCGTGTGAAGCGCTGGGAGGCCCGCGGCCCGGCTGCCGTGGTGGCTGCGCGCTGGCGCCCCGACGGCGCGGTCGTCGCCCTCGTCCAAGCGAACGGGGCGCTCACCCTCCGCGACCGCGACGGAGAGGTGCTGCCCCCTGTCGGGCTCACGCGCGCCGTTCGGACGATCGCCTGGGCCGGCGACGCGCTCGTGGCCGGGACGCGAGACGGCGCGCTGGAGCGGCCCGGCGTGGAGCCGCTCCCCCTGGGGCTCGGGCCCGTGGCCCTCGTCGCCGCCCTCTCCCCCCAGCGCGGCGCCGCCACCGACCGGGCGCGCGCGGTGGTCTACGATCTCCCCGGGCGGCGCGCCACCGCGCTGCCCGGCGCGGCGCGCGTCACGGATCTCTGCTGGAGCCCCGACGGAGAGCGGCTCGTGGGTGTGGGACAGGAGGCTGCCGTGTGGCTCTGGGACGGCGACGGGGCGCTCGTGGAGACCTTGGCGGGGCACCGGGAGCGCGTGGCCGCGTGCGCTTGGCACCCCGGCGGGCAGCGATTCGCCACGGCCGCGTGGGACGGAACCGTGCGGGTCTGGAGCCGCGGGGGCGAGACGTTGGAGGTCATCGAGGGCCACGGTCGGGAGATCCAAGACGTCTCCTGGTCGCCCGACGGAACCCGCCTCTTGATGGAGGGCTGGGACGGGACCGCGACCTTGCGCGACGACCGAGGCATACTCGCCACGCTGCGCGGTCACGGTGGCGAGGTGATGCGCGCGCACTGGGTGCGCGGAGGGCGACGGGTCGTCACGTGCGCGCGAGGCGGGGAGGAGGTGCACGTTTGGCCGGGGACCGACGAGGAGGTGATGCGGTGGGCGGAGTGGTTGCTCCCCTCGACGACGTCCCCGCGCTGAGCCGTGGCGACCGCGTGGTGACGCTCGGGGCGCGGACGACGGTGGGGCGCGACCCGTCGTGCGAGCTGCGGCTCCGGGAGCGGCGCGTGTCGGGGCTCCACGCGCGCCTCACGTGGACCGGGGAGCGCTGGGTCGTCCGCGATCTGGGGAGCACGAACGGGACCTTCCTCGACGGGGCGCGGCTGCCCCCCGGCGTGGACCGCCCCATCACCGCCGGGGCGCGCGTCGCTTTCGGCGTGCCCGAGGACGTGTGGGTCGTGCATGGGGCCGGGCCCCCGGTCGCCGTGGCCGTCAACACCTCCACCGGCGAGGTCGTGCGCGATGAACGCGGGATGCTGTCGCTGCTGTGTTCCGGTGGCGAGACGTGCGTCGTGCTTCGGCAGGAAGACCGCTGGGTGCTCGTCGGCGAGGCGGGCAGTCGCCGCGTGGTGGACGGCGAGGTCCTCACCGTGGGAGACACGAGCTGGCGCCTTCGCCTCCCGGTGGGAAGCGACAAGACGCACCGGTCCATGGCCGACGGGGATCTGGAGGTCGCGCTGAGCTTCCGCGTGGGGGCCGACGAGGAGACGCTGCGCGTGACGGTCATCACGGGGGGCGAGCAGCACGCGCTGCGCTCGCGGGCCTGCCACTACCTGCTCCTCACCCTGGCGCGGGCTCGCATCGCGGACCACGCGGCGGGTCTGGGGGTCGTCCAGGCCGGCTGGCGCGACGTGGACGAGCTGTGCCGCCTGCTGGGCGCCGACGCGAACCTCCTCAACGTGCACATCCATCGCATCCGGCGCCAGCTCGCGCGCTATCACGTCCCGGGCCAGGTCATCGAGCGCCGCGCGCGCGAGGGGCTCCTGCGCATCGGCGTCTCCCGCCTCATCGTTCGCCCCGACTGAGCGGGCGGTGTGGCATCTGGACCCCAGCCGCGGCCGACACACGCCCCGCCAGGGCTCGATCGCTCGGTCAGCGGGGTCGGCCGTCCCCAGCCGGCGGGGCCCCCTTCGTGCTCTGTAACATTCCTCAGCGATTGCAGAAAACGGGTGCGTCGCGGCCGCCTTCCATCGTGGCACGGGGCGTGCTAGACACCGCGACACCCGCACAACCCAGCGCCCGTTCGCAGGAGGTGACCATGCGCTCTTCTCCCCTCATGTTTGCTGTATCGTTGGCGCTATTGGCGCCTTTCGCCCTTGGCGTGGGCGCGTGCAGCGCGGCCGACCAAGCGTCCGCCGGCACGGGCGATCCCACCGTCTCGCCGGTGAAGTCGGACTGCCCGGACTGCGACCCCGCGGGCCCCAACGCCTTCGTCCAGGCGGGCATCGGCTCGGACTTCTACGAGGTGGGCGACCACTGGCAGGTGGCTTGGCGCTACACCCAGAGCCCCATGATCGAGATGCGCGATGACGTCTTCCTGGGCACCGACGTGGCCCAGAGCGAGGCTTTCCTGTTCGACTACCGGGTGACGGCCGTGGATCGGGACGTCTTCGACAACGTCCTGCGCGACACGGTGACCATCGAGGTCACCCAGGCGACGCCAGAGGGCGCTCACGCCGACCTCTACAGCCCCGAGCGCATCGACCAGTTCGAGAAGAAGGTCGTCTTCACGATGAACGACCTGCTGGAGCCCGTCCGCGAGACGGTCTACAGCCGCGACTATCCCCACGGGAAGACGGTGGAGTTGGACACGAAGTCCAGCCTGAAGACGGGCGCCAGCCTCTACCCGCGGACTATCCCGCGGCTGCTGGTGGCGAACCAGGTGGACGCGCCGGCGCCCACGCTGCCGACGGATCTCAAGGACATCGCCGACGCGGTCGTGCCGGGCTGGGACACCGCGACGTACCTCAAGGTCACCTTCGACAACGGGGACGTCGTGTACTGGGGCAAGGGCGACGGGCGTCTGTGGCCGTTCTTCACGGCCACGGCGGACGGCGCGGGCCTCCTCGTGAGCTACGAGTAGGGGAGGGCGAGACATGAAGACCATGACGACGACGACGTTGGGCCGGCTCTCGGTGCGCGGCCTGGTGGCCGTGGGCCTGCTCGTGCTCGCGGCGGGGCCCGCCTCCGCGCGCGACAACGAGCGCTACGGCGAGACGCGCATCAACAAGCTCCCCCTGCGGGGTACGGTGTCCAAGGATGTGTGGGTGGGCTCGTGGTGGGCCTACGGCACCGACGGCATCTCCTACCGCGTCCACGACGACACCATCGGGTCGGTCTGGAGTTGGGAGAGCTACGCGGGCAACGAGACGAAGTGGGACAACCGCGACGCCGCGGCCCTGTCGCCTGCTGAGAAGTACGACCACCTCATGGGGCGGGCGGACCAGATCGACTACGACGCCCTCAAGGAGCGGGCGCTCAAGGTCCACCAGATCCGCGCCGACGTGAAGGCCCTCATCGACAAGCGGCGCGAGGTCATCCGCAAGCTCAACAAGCTCATCGAGGAGCACCGGGGCGACTACTCGTTCGACTGGTCGGAGACGGACGAGGGCAAGGAGTACAAGGACCTCGGCGAGCAGATCGAGGCCAAGGACAAGGAGGTCGCCGACGCCGCGGTGGACGTGGACACGGCCTTCGAGTGGGAGGTCTTGAACCACGGCGGCGCCCAGTTCAACGTCGAGGGCTGGTACGGGCACTGCAACGCCTGGTCGGCGGCGGCCATCATGGAGCCCGAGCCTCGGCGCGCAGTGACCGTGGACGGCATCACCTTCACCCCCGGCGACCTCAAGGCCTACCTCACCGAGCTGTGGATGGAGCAGCAGTCCACCTTCTACGGCAGCCGCAACGAGTACGATGCCACCGAGGAGGCGCGTGAGGACGTGAGCTACAAGGACGTCACGCCCGCCGCCTTCCACATCTTCTTCGCCGACCAGATCGGCAACCGCGACCGCGGTTTCGTCATCGACCGCTACACGGGCAGCCAGGTGTGGAACCAGCCGGTGAAGTCCTACCGCTCCAAGATCGAGCCCCTCTACGAGGGCGAGGGGGCGGACGCCAAGCCCATGAAGCGCGAGATCACCTACACGACCTACGGCTACCGAGGCGCCAAAGAGGAGAGCCGCGGTGAGCAGGACGTCTACCCGGTGCTCGTGACGACGACCATCCACTGGATCACCGACGGGCTCCCCGCGGAGACGCTCACGGTGGACGTGCGCGACGACGACATCGACGACGACACCTTCGCCAGCGCGTGGCGGGTGCGGGATCTCTACGACGACCAGGTGGAGATCCGCACGCTCACCTACGAGCTGTGGCTGGACAAGCCCCTGGACGACCCCGAGGCCCGCATCATCGGCGACGGCCAGTGGGAGGAGGGGAGCCTGGGGGGCTACGAGCACCAGCACCCGGACTTCATGTGGCAGCCCACGGCCAACGTGAACAACTACCGCGACTACGAGAACCCCTACCTGGACTACGAGAAGGTCACCACCGAGCTCCTCCCCGGCGCCCTGGAGCCCAAGGACGATCCCACCGTAGAGCCCGGCGTCTGGACGGCCGAGGGCCCCGTGGACATCCCCGACGCCGACAAGGAGCACCCGGCGACGTTGTCCATCACCATCGACGAGGATCTCACCATCGGCGAGATGACCATGGACGTGGACATCACCCACACCTACATCGGCGACCTCCAGGTGCGCCTCGTGGGTCCCGATGGCCGCACCCACGCCGTGAAGCACTTCGGCTCGGGCGGCAGCGCCGACGACATCCACAAGACCTACGACCTCAAGAAGTGGAACGGCACCAACGCCCGGGGCACGTGGACCCTGGAGATCCGCGACCAGTGGAAGAGCGACACGGGGACGCTCGACACCTTCACCCTGCACATCAAGTAGGGGATGCGGGACCTCCCTGGACCTGCTCAGAGCTTTCGGCCGCCGCGGCGCCCCACCCTTTCGGGGGTGGTCGCCGCGGCGTTCGTGGTCTCCGCCTTGGGTTTGGGCGCGTGTCGTGGGGCGCCGGAGCACGCCCCGCCCGCCGATGCGACCTCTCGACCACCGGCGAGGGCGCCGTCGGCTGCCGACGCGGTCGCGCCGGCGCCGGCCGAAGACGCGGACGCGGCCATCGTCGAGCTCAAGGCCGCCGCGCGGAAGCGCCTGGCCGCGGACCGCGCCGCCGTGGCCAACCGCGTGAGCTTCGAGCAGGCCCTGGAGCGCCTGGCCCGCGACGCGCGCATGACCCGGATGTACGACCGCATCCCCGACGGTGCCATCGACCCCGGCCAGGTCCGCCAGGCCCTCGCGCGCTACGCCCAAAGCCAGGGCGTGGCCCTCGCGCCCAGCGACGTGACCCTGGGTGCCTCGCCCCCTGGAGAGGCGGTGCCCCTGGAGTATCGCGGGGATCATCCCTTCCCCTACACCGAGCACCAACTCCTGGAGCCGCTGTCCATCACCATCCGCCTGCGCGGCGCCAGCGACGAGGCCGTGCACCGCTTCTACCGCATGCTCCCGGGCGGCGTGGGGCTCCTCGTGGACCTCACCGAACGCTGGCGGGAGGGGGAGGACACCGTCCTGTCCGGCCACGTCTACCGATGGCGCGACGTCACCCCCCCGCGCCACCTCGTGGCCCCCCCGACCCTCGCCTCCCTGGCGCGGGCGGCCGGCGTCCACGTGCCCCAGGGCCACCCGAGGCTGGGCGAGGTGAAGGGCCTCCTGGACGAGTGGGCGGCCCTGCGGCCCGCCCTGGAGCGCGTCCTGGAGGTCGCCGGGCGCGCCCATTTGGCGGGCGCCCGGGCCGACCTCTATCTTCACAAGACACGCGCCATCGAAGCGCGTAGGCTGCCGCCGCTGGGCGCCCAAGCCGGTCCGCGCCAGCCCCCACGAGGCGCCACGCGACCGGGGACGCCCCCGAGACCCCCGAAGCCCACCGGAGGGACGCCGTGACGGAGACCCCACAGACCGCTCCCCATCCCCAAGAGGGCGCCGACAGCACGCCGGAGTCGGACGCCTCGTTCGAGGCCCTCTTGGAGCGCCTCGAAGAAATCGTCGAGGCCCTGGAGGGCGGCGACCTGCGCCTGGAGGACGCTTTGGCCCGGTTCGAGGAGGGGATGGGCCTCGCCGGGCGGGCCGAGAAGATCCTCGCGGCGGCGCAGCTCAAGGTGACCCAGCTCATCGAGGCCCGCGACGGGGCCCTCCGCGAGGAACCCTTGGACGTGCCGTGAGCGTGGCGTGAGCGGTGAGCGGGGCAAGCGCGCCAAGCAGCGCCTGGACGTGTTGCTCGTCGAGCGTGGGCTCGCCGAGAGCCGCGCCCGGGCCCAGGCCCTCATCCTGGCGGGGCGGGTGGTCGTGGACGAGCGCCGACGGGACAAGCCCGGCGAGGCCGTCCCCCAGGACGCCCAGGTAAAGGTCAAGGGCGGCTCCGACTGGGCCTCGCGCGGCGCCGGCAAGCTCCTCGGAGCCCTGGAGGCGTGGCCTTGGCTCCGCGAGCGCGTGCGGGGCGCGCGCTGCCTGGACATCGGGGCCTCCACCGGCGGCTTCACCGACGTCTTGTTGCGCCACGGGGCCCAGGCCGTCGTGGCCCTGGATGTGGGCTACGGCCAGCTCCACTGGAGGCTCCAGCAGGACCCGCGCGTCACCGTCATGGATCGCACGAACGTTCGACACGTGCGCCCCGAGGACCTGCCTTGGGCGCCCGATGTCATCACCTGCGACGCCTCGTTCATCAGCGTGCGGCTGTTCCTCGCCGTCGTCTATGCCCTCATGCGCCCGGGCGGCGTCTTCGTCGTCCTCGTGAAACCCCAGTTCGAGGTGGGGCGCGAGCGGGTGGGCAAGGGCGGCGTCGTCCGTGACGAGGCCGTGCGTCAGTCCGCCCTCAACGACGTCCGGGAGGCCGCCTTGGCCCTGGGCTTCGAGGCCCTGGGCGCCGTGGACTCTCCCGTCGTGGGCCCCAAGGGCAACCGAGAGTTCTTGCTGGCGCTCGGGAGGCCAGCGGGCGCTTGAACCGCGCGAGGCGACAGGGTTCGACCCCTCAGGGCTGGGCGTGCTCGGCTCCCTTGGAGGCGGTCGGCCCGCTCGCCGCCGTGGCGGGCGCTGGTCGCTCGGGTGCGCCGGTGGGCTGGGCGGGTGGGGCGTCCTTCGGGGGCCCGGCGGGACGCGCGGCGTCGCTCGGGCTCCGGGCTGCCGAGGGCTCCCCGGGCTCCAGCGCGGGCCAGACCTGGGCGTCCAGGTGGAAGTGGTTGCCGTGGCCTCGGTTGTAGTCCGGGTCCAGGACGTTCGTGAAGACGTGCTCGGCCTTGAGGCGCGCCGACAGCGTGTGGAGGAACCGCTTGGCGCGGACCTTGCGCGTGCGCCGCCAGTGCTTCTTGACGCTCACGGTCCCGTAGCCCCGCACGTAGAAGCTGCCGATGTCGATGGCGTTGCCGTAGGAGTGCTGGCTGAAGACCTCGGGGTGGGTGCGCAGGCGGCGGCAGTTGTAGGTCCCGTAGTCGTGGATGACGGACACCGTGTGCCCGGGCCCGAAGACCTCCTGGGCGACCTCTTGGACCACGCGCTCGAAGCGCGCCAGGCGCAGCGCCATGTGGCAGTTCACCAGGAGGTAGCCCGTGTAGCGGATCTTGCCGGGCCCGCGCACCCAGCGCATGCGTTGGGGGACGTGGCAGTAGAGCGGCTCGTAGCCGCGCTTGCGCTCCTTGCGCACACGCTTGGAGGGCAGGAAGACCACGCGCGGATCGCCCGCCTCCTCCCGCAGCCGCGCCTGGCAGTCCGGGACGTAGAGGTCCTCCCAGGGGGCGTGCGTGAGACCCTTGGGCAGGGGCGGCAGCGGGCCGGGTGCCGGGGCGGCGCCCACGGCCCCGGCGCCCAGGCTGGCGGCGATGAGGAACCAGGACAGCAAGACACCCTCCCCGGACGACGACCCCCTCCATCCTGGCGGGTGGCGTGGCCCAGTCCAGAAAAAGGCGCCGCGGCCCGGGAACCCTCCCCGACCTCCGCTTCCCCGCCTGGGACGACGGACCCCGTGGTTGACGCCCTCCCGGACGGCCTGGTAGCCCACCGCCATGCGAAAGATCGGCCTCATCATCAACCCCTCCGCCGGCTTCCATCGCCGTGACCGCGGCGCCGCGCGGGCCTTTCGACGCCTCCTGGACGGGGCCGGGATCGTGGCCGAGTCTCGCTCGCTGAGCGATCTCCCCACCGTGGCGCGGCGGTTCCGCGACGAGGGCGTGGAGATCTTGGCGCTCTCCGGGGGCGACGGCACCGGCTCGGCCACCCTCACCGCCTTCGCCGAGGTCTACGGCGACGACCCTCTACCCGTCGCGGCGCTACTCCGTGGCGGCACCATGAACACGGTCGCCAACAGCCTGGGCATCCCGCGGCGCCGCCCGCGGGCGCTGCTGCGTCGGCTCGTGAAGGTCGCCGCCAGCGACGCGCATCCTGGCACGGGGCTGGACACCGTGACCGTGCACCCGCTCCGCGTGGACGGGCGCTTGGGCTTCCTGTTCGGCGTGGGCGTGGTCTACCAGTTCCTCGCCGCCTACTACGCGGCGGGCCACGGTCACCCCACGCCGCTCACGGCGGCCAAGGTCCTGGCCCACGGGATCGCCTCGGTGGCGGTCGGCGGGCCCTATGCCCGGGCCATGACCGCGCCCGTCGTGCTGGACGTCACGGTGGACGGCGTGGGGTGGCTGCGCCAGCCCTACCTCACCGTGGCGGCGGGCGCCGTGGACCAGATCGGGCTGGGCTTTCGGCCCTTCTACAGAGCGGGCACGGCCCCCGGGCGCTTCCACATCCTGGGCGTCACGGGAAGCGCCGGCGCGTTCACTCGCGTCCTCCCCCGCGTTCACCGGGGGCTGCCCATGGGCCCGGAGGTGGCCTCCGAGGCCCTGGCCCAGCGCGCCCTCATCGCGGCCCCTTCGGGGGGCCTGGACTACATGGTCGACGGGGATCTCTTCCACGCCACGGGCGCCGTCACGGTGGACCTCGGCCCCCCTGTGGAGATCCTCCGCGGCCTGTGAGCTTAGGGGAACGCGGGTGCCTCAGTCCTCGCGGGTGAGGCGCTCGATCTCGTCGCGGATGAGCTGCTCGGCCAGCTCGGGGACGACCTTCCAGGCCACCCGCTCAGCCCGCTCGCCCGCCACGCGGTGCAGCTCGGCGTCGAGCGTCGCCTCCACCTTGGGGCTCAGGCCAAAGGCCGCGGTCTCCAGGACGTCGGGGAGGGCCCGCGCCACCGCCGCGTCGATGGCGGCGGCGAGGTGGGGGCTGACGATCTGCGCCAGCGCTTCCGTGAGCCGCTCGTCCAGCAGCGCGCTCAGCTCCGCACGGACGACGCCTGGGAGCGCTCGTTGGACGGCCTGCTCCACGAGCCGGGCCACCTCAGGCCCCGCGGCTTCGGGGAGCGTGCCCGCGCTGGCGGCCTCGGGCGTTGACCTGCTCACGGGGGTGGGGGCCCGCGGGGGGATGCGGCTCAGGACGGCCCGCACGCGCGCCCGCAGGGCGTGGCGCTCGAAGGGCTTGGTGAGGACCTCGACCCCCCCCGCCCGCCGCAGCCGATCGAGGTCGGGCTCCAGGTAGTCGGCGATGGTGAGGATGACCGCCAGCTCCCTGGTGGGCGCCTCGGACCGCAGGGTCTCCACGACCGCGTAGCCATCCAGCCCCGGCAGGGCCGCGTCGATGAGCAGGAGGTCCGGCGGGTCCCGGCGCGCCTCCGCCAGCGCCGCTCGGCCCTCGGCGACGAAGCGCAGATCCACCCCGTCCGGGCCCAGCGTGAGCCGGATGAGGGTCCCCAGCGTGGCGCTGGGCTCCGCGACCAGGATGCGGTGGGTCACCGGGCGCCGCCACCGGGCGGCAGGAGATCCTCCGGGTCGGGGAGGAAGGCGGGCGCCATCTCCATGAGAATGGCCTGGACGCGGTCCACCTGCCCGCGGGCGATGAGCTGCAGCGGCGAGAGGCCGCCCTGGTTGGGGATGGGGTTCGCCAGCCAGGCGTCGGGGCTCGGGAAGATGAGCAGGGCGGCCTGCCAGATGTCGTCGGGGACGTCCGGGTCGTCCTCGGGGGCGTCGGGGCGGGAGGAGATGCGCATGTCGGAGGGCAGCGCGCTCCAGTAGGTCTCCCGAAGCCACCGCATGAACGACTCCCAATCCCGCGGGTACTGCATGGCGCGCCTCCTCGTGAGGTCTCGTGTTCGGTCCCAGCGTGGCGCCGAGCCCAGCACCACGCGGGCGCATTTCTACCACGGACGGCGGACGGGGCGAAGGTGCGCCGCGCGGGGAAGGGCGCCACCCGGCGCGCCGGGCGGGGAGGGTGGCAGCGTGAGCGGCCTGTAAGCCGAGTTCTGTCCCAGCGCCCGGTCACCCTGACGCTGGCGGTGGCCATTCATCTAGACGGCGGATTGCTCCGACGTTCCTGCGATGCTACCCGGGGCACCGGGCGGGCCGCCCGTGGCCCCCGAAGGGGCCCGCCCACGATCGATCTTGCTCCAGGTGGGGTTTACCGGTCCCCCGCGTCACCGTGGGGGGCCCGTGAGCTCTTACCTCACGCTTTCACCCTTACCTCCACGGCGCCGAGGCGCCGCGAGGCGGTCTACTCTCTGTGGCACTTTCCCTGGGGTCGCCCCCGCTGGACGTTATCCAGCACCTTCGCCCTTTGGAGCTCGGACTTTCCTCCCGCGCCCCCCCGGAGGAGGACGCCGGCGACCACCCGGTCCACTCACGCTGCCGGGGAGGCATCTAGCCTCCGTGGCGGCGCGGGTCAAGGTCCACGGCGGCTGGGAGGGGCCCCCACAAGGGCTACTCCGCGGTGAAGTTCGCCTCGGGGTACTCCTCGATGTAGAGGTAGCGCTGACACGTGGGGCAGGTCTCCAGCGTCTCGCCGCGCTGGACGCGGATGTAGAGCTGGGGGGGCAGGCGCATGCGGCAGCCCGTGCACTGGCCGTCCTCCACGCGGACGACGGCCTTGCCGTCGCGGCGCTTGAGGACGCGCTCGTAGCGCTTCACGAGCTGGGGCTTGAGGTCCTTGGCGATGTCCTCCTTGCGCTTGGAGATCTCCGCGATCGTGGCCTCCAGCTCCCGCACGCGGTCGCCGCTCGTGGCCTCCTCGCGCTGGACCTCCCCGCGGAGATCCTTGAGCTTCGCCTCCTGGGCCTTGATAGAGGCCTCGTACTCGGCGATGGCTTCGGCTAGGCGCTTGAGCTCCGCTTCGTTCTCCGAGTACTGCTTGCGGAGGTTGTCCAGCTCCCGCTGCATGGCCGCGTATTCCTTGGTGCGCGTCACGCCCTGGAGCTTCTGCTTGGCGCGGGTGAGCCGGTCGGCATCCCCCTGGAGCTCCGCCGCCTTGTCCTTGTGGAACGCGATGGCCTCCCCGAGCTTGTCCCGCTTGTCTTCCAGCTCGCTCTCCATGCGCGAGAGGATGGCGTGCAGCCGCTCCAGGTTCGCCGCCAGGTCTCGCCGCTGAACGTCGTGGACGCGGACCTCGTCATCGACCCGCTGGAGCTCCACCAGCGCTGCGATCGTCTTCTTCATCAACCCCTCCGAAGCGCCCTCCCAGGCGCCGGTCCTTGCCTTCGCCGCGGCGTCACCCGCCCGCGCGGCGCTCGCACCTCGTCGCCCTGCCGGAGCCACCGCGACGCGGCGGGCAGGACCGGCCCGGCGGCGGCCCGTGGGGCGGGGTGATGGCGTCGCGGTGAGCCCCAACGACGAAGGCGCCACCCGGGGAGGCGGCGCCTTCGCGTCTCGTGATTCGGCTTTGGCTCAACTGTGTGCAACGTATCAAGACCCCGCGCGCGGTTCGTGGGCCCACCTGGATTTGAACCAGGGACCAACCGGTTATGAGCCGGCGGCTCTGACCGCTGAGCTATAGGCCCATCCGCCAGGGGCCGGAACGTAGTCGCAAAGCCGGCGCAGCGTCAAGGACGGTCCTACGCCACCCCCGTCCTGCGTGCCTGACAGTGCCTTGGACGACGGGCGTCGTGGGGTGGGCGCGGCGCCCGAGAGCGGCCGCACGCGCCCGGTGGCCGATCAGTTCTCCACGAAGCTCTTGAGCTTCTTGCAGCGCGAGGGGTGCCGGAGCTTCCGCAGGGCCTTGGCCTCGATCTGCCGGATGCGCTCGCGGGTCACGAAGAAGTCCTGGCCCACCTCCTCCAGGGTGTGGTCGGACTTCTCGCCGATGCCGAAGCGCATGCGCAGGACCTTCTCCTCGCGGGGCGTGAGCGTGGCCAGCACCTTGCGCGTCTGCTCGGACAGGTTCATCTGAATCACGGCGTCCGCCGGGCTCATGATGCGCTTGTCCTCGATGAAGTCGCCCAGGTGGCTGTCCTCCTCCTCCCCGATGGGGGTCTCCAGGCTGATGGGCTCTTTGGCGATCTTGAGGACCTTGCGCACTTTCTCGATGGGCATGTCCATCTTCTCGGCGATCTCCTCGGGGTTGGGCTCGCGCCCAAACTCCTGCACCAGGTAGCGGCTGGTGCGGATGAGCTTGTTGATCGTCTCGATCATGTGGACGGGGATGCGGATCGTCCGCGCCTGATCCGCGATGGCGCGCGTGATGGCCTGGCGGATCCACCACGTAGCGTAGGTGGAGAACTTGTAGCCGCGGCGATACTCGAACTTGTCCACGGCCTTCATGAGGCCGATGTTGCCCTCCTGGATGAGGTCCAGGAACTGGAGGCCGCGGTTCGTGTACTTCTTGGCGATGGACACCACCAGGCGGAGGTTGGCCTCGATGAGCTCGGTCTTGGCGTGCTCGGCCTTGCGCTCGCCCACGAGCACGCGGTTGTAGGTCGCCCGGAGCGTGGACAGGGGCATCCCCGCCTCGTGCTCACACTTCACGAGGCGCTTGTAGTTGGCGCCGATGACGCGCGCCCCTTCGAGCAGCGCGTCCACGCTGATGCCGTGCTCGGCCTGGAGCTTGGTCTCGAAGGCGCGGCCTCGCTTGGTGTCGCGGGCGAGCGTGCGGATCTGCTTGGACGTGAGGCCCAGGCGCCGCTCCACGCGGTGGATCTCCCCTTCGGCTTGGAGCATCCGCCCCACGACCCGCTTGAAGGCCTGCGTCACGCGCGCCAGGAGCTTCTTGTTCCACCGCAGCTCCGCCAGGACCGTCTTCATGGCCTCGATCTCGGTGCGCGCGGCCCGCTGCGCCGCCACGGCGTCCCCCGTGCCCCCCGCCCGTGCCACCTTCACGGCCTCGTAGTGCACGCGCGCCCGCCGGAACACGTCGAGCGTGGTCTGGCGCAGGACCTCCTCGTCGATGTCGCCCGAGCCGTCGGCGCCTTCGAGGTCCTTGACCACGTCGCGGACGTTGGTCGTCCCCTCGGCGATGCCCTCCTCGTTGCCCAGGATCATGTCCACGGCGAACTCGGTCTCCAGGAGCACCGACAGGACCTCCAGCTCGCCCGCCTCGATGCGCTTGGCGATCTCGATCTCGCCCTCGCGCGTGAGCAGGCTCACCGACCCCATCTTGCGCAGGTACATCCGCACGGGGTCGTTGGTCTTGCCGTAGCCGTCCGAGAGCGACTTGGAGTCCTCCCGGGTGATGGGCTTGCGCAGCGGCACGCTGGGGTCCGCCGGGATGGGGCTCTTGGCCCCGGGATCTTCGATCACCTCGATCTGGTGCTTGTCCTTGAGGAACTCGAAGATGATGTCCAGCTTCTCGCGCCCCAGGGCGTTCACTGGCAGGAGCTGGGTGACCTGCTCATAGGTGAGGAAACCGCGCTCGGTGCCGAGACGGACGAGCTTCTTGAACTCTCGGGTCTGGGTCAGCTTTGCCATCGAGCTCCTCGGTTGCTTTCGAGGCGGTCGAGCTCCCTCGACACCTCGATCTTCTGTTGGGCGACGCGGAGGCTCTCCGCGTCATCACCGCTCCGGCTCGCCTGTCTCCAGGCCCGGTCCAGGCGGTCACGCTCCCGCCGCAACGCGTCAATGCGCAGTCGTGTTTCGAGCCGGTCCAGGGCCTCGCGCCAGCCGTCTACGGGATCGGTCTCAGCCAGATCTCGCAGGAGGTGGGCGCGCAGCGCCTCGTCGTCGAGCTCGTCGATGGTGTCACGCACTGACACGGCGCGGTCCTCACTCCACGCGCGGGCCAACCGGTCCGCCACGCGCCGCACCCCGCCGTCGGTGAGCAGCTCCCCGAGCTCGTGCGCGTCGTAGAGCGCGCACGCCTCGGGCGAATCCATGAGCAGGCGCAACAGCGCCAGCTCCCTCGCGGGCACCCGCCGTGGGGGCTGGGGCGCCGCGGCGACCTGGGCGCCCCGGCCGCCCGGGCGCAGCGGGGCCGGCGGTCCTGCGGGCCCATTGGTCCGGGCTTGCTGGGGACGCCGAGCGTCCCGCGCCGGTCTGGGCTGGGCCGCCAGGGCCCGCCGCACGAACCGCACGAGGGTCGCGTGGTCGAGCTGGAGGTCGCTCGCCAGCCGCCGCTCGAACAGCAGCCGCTGGCGCTCGTCGGCCACCGCCGCCAGCACCGGGGCCAGCCGATCCACGGCCCGCACGGGGCCCCCGGGGTCGGCCCACGCGCCCACGTCGCGGAGCGTGTGGTCCACGAGCACGTCCCAGCCGCTCCGCGCCTGCTCCATGAGCCGCTGGAGGGCGGCGGCTCCCTCGCGCCCCAGGAAGGCGTCGGGATCGTCGCCGTCGGGCAGGGTCACCACGGCCACCTGGAGGCCGGCCGCCATGGCGGTGGGGATGGCCTTGAGGGTCGCCGCGCGCCCGGCCTTGTCTCCGTCGTAGAGGAGCACGACCCGACTCACGAACCGGCTCAGGAGGCGGCACTGGGCGTCGGTGAGGGCCGTGCCCAGGGGCGCCACCACGTGCTCGAACCCGCTCACGGACAGCCGCACCAGGTCGACGTTCCCCTCGACCACGATCGCCTCGCCGCGCGTGCGCAGGGCCCGGCGCGCCTCGTAGAGGCCGAAGAGGTTGTCCCCCTTGGTGAAGACGGGGCTCTCCGGGGAGTTGAGGTACTTGGGCGCGTCGTCCGAGCCGGAGACGTCCCGCCCCGAGAAGCCGATGACCTCCCCCGACATGCTGCGGATGGGGAACATGAGCCGCGCCCGGAAGCGATCGTAATAGCCCTGCCCCGACCTGCGCGGCATGAGCAGGCCCACCCGTTCCGCCACCCGAGCGTCCACGCCTCGCCGCGCCAGCTCCTGCCCCAGCCCATCCCAGCGCGCCGGCGCGAAGCCCAGCCCGAACCGCTCCACCGCGTCCGGCCCCAGCGCTCGCTCGCGGAGGTAGGCCCGGCAGACCTCCCCCTCGTCCGAGCCCAGACGCTCTACGAAGAAGCGCTGGGCGAACCGACCGGCCTCGTAGGCCGCGTCCTTGAACGTCCGCTGGGCGCGGCGCTCGGCCTCGGCTCGGGGGTCGCGGCGCGTGCGCTCGGGGAGCTGGATCCCGGCCCTGTCCGCCAAGACGCGCACCGCCTCGGGGAAGCTGTAGCCGTTGAGCTCGCGCAAGAACGTGATGACGTCACCGCCCGTCTGGCATCCGAAGCAGTAGAAGAACTGTCGGTCCTCGTGGACCGTGAACGAAGGCGTCTTCTCGCTGTGGAAGGGACACAGCCCCTTGTAGTGCGCTCCAGCTTTGCGCAGCGTGACGTAGTCTCCGACCACCGACACGATGTTGTTGCGTTCGCGCACCTCGCGAACGAGCGCGTCGTCGAAAAAGCCGGACAAAACGTGGGCGCTCCCGCAAGCCGCCAAGCGGCCGACAAGGGTAGGGATGCGCCACGAGAAGTCAAGGGGCGCGTGTGCTTTTTCCCGATCGAGCGGCGGGCTTGGCCGCCTCGCGCGCGGCTCAGCGCGTCTTCGGGGGTGTCCGCGGCCTCAGGGGAGCGCTGGAAGGCGTGTCACTTGGCGTTGAGCGCCCCGAACAGGCCCATGACGTGGTTCATGTCCCCGTCCAGGGCGATCTTGCCGCTGAAGAAGGCGGTCATGGGGTCCTCGTGCCCGGCGATGAGGCTCGCCATGTCCTCGATCTTGATCGTGATCGTGGCGGTGGGCGCGTCCACGCTCACCGGCGCCCCGCCGGTCGTGAGGCCCAACGTGTAGGTGCCGCCCGCCTCGCCGTCTTCCAGGCGGACGACGAGCGTCCCGGGCAGCGCCCGCAGCGCCTCCACGGCGCTGGCGCGCTCTTGGAGCTTCGTGAGCTCGGCGGGGTCGAAGACGAGCCGCCCAGCGGCGTCCCGGACCACGTCCCGGACCCGCCCGGCGACGAAGGAGCGCCAGTCCTCCACCGTCATGGTGGCGTGGACGATCGGCGCCTCGGCGCTCCCCTCGGAGACCGTGACCTCGCCGCCCTGGACGGCTATGGTCCAGCTCCCGCCGCCGTCTCCCGTGAGCGTGACGACCGCCTCGCCGTCGGGTGCGCCGGGGGGAACCGGCTGGGCCGCCAGCTCCTCGGCCACGAGCTGGAAGAAGGCGGCGGGGGCGATATCCTCGGGGAGGTCGGTCAGGTGGGTCAGGTCGGGCATGATGGGTAACCTCGCGGGAACGAAAGCGGCGAGCGCGAAAGCGCAAGATTGCGGCAAGGTAGGGGCGAGGCGCCGACCTGTCAACGCTCCGAGCCCCAGCCCACGGGGAGCCGTGGGCTGGGGCCGGGCCGCGGCACCTCTGGGCGTCGGGCTCCTCGTCTGGGCGTCGGGTCTCGCGTGGGCGGCGCCCGGCGGGGCCAAGGTGCCCTCGGCGCGGCGCGCCTTGGCGCGGCTCCAGCCCGCGCACGTGCGGGCGCGGCCCCTCGTGCTCAGCCTCCAAGGGGACGTCCTGCAGGCTCCCCAGGCGCCCGACGGGCCCAGCGTCCCGGGCGTGGGGGCGGGACGAGATGAGGGACAGGTCCACCCGGCCGGCTTGGCGGGCGCGACACCCGGCCCCGCACCCGGCGCGTCTCGCGGGGCCGCCCCGCGCCTCCTCCGGTGGATCTTGGGCCCCCAGGGACGCGCCCGCGTCGACCTCGTGCGCCTCTCCAGCACACGCGTCGGGCAGCCGTCTCAGGTGACCTACCTGCCGCCGAACCAGGTCCCCCCTTGGCTGCGGCTGCTGGCGGGCGACAGCCCCGCCGAGGTCGCCACCGCCTGGGACGTCGATCGGGCGAAGACCTCGCTCGCGCACGACGGGGGGACCATCCTCGTGGTCGTGGGCGCTGGACCCCGCGACCGCATGAGCCCGCAGTTCCACCTGGAGAGGGATACGGGCCGCCTTCGCCGGGTCATCTGGCGGGACGCGGAAGGGGCGATCCACGACGTGCGCCTCGACGGCGCCTTGGTCATGGACGATGCCTCCACCGGGTGGCCCGCGCGGCTCGTGGAGCGCGTGGGGTCCGAGGTGCGTCGCTGGGAGCTGACGGCCGTTCACGAGGGGGTCGTGCTGGAGCCCGGCCAGCTCACCCCGCCGCCGCCCCCCTCGCCGGACCCTTCGACCGCGCCGTCACCGCCGCCAACCCTCGACCCCAGCGGGCCAGAGACCCGGCAGCCCTGGGCTCCGGGCCGCCCGTCGGCGGCGGCGCCGCGCGCGGGGAGGCCCGCGGTGCCCGCCCCGTGAGCCGCCGGTACGTCTCGGTGGCGGTCCCGGTGCCCCTGCACCGCGCCTTTACCTACGCCGTGCCCGAGGGCTCCGACGCGCGTCCAGGGTGTCGCGTCCGCGTTCCCTTCCAGCGGAGGTCGCTCGTGGGCCTCATCGTGGACGGGCCGCGCGAGGCCCCGCCGGAGGGCCTGGACCCTCGTCGCATTCGGGCGGTGACCGAGGTCCTCGATCCGGCGCCCCTCCTCACGGACGAGCTGCTGAACCTCGCCTCCTGGCTGGCGCGCTACTACCACGCCACGCCCGGCGCGGCCTATCTGTTGCCCGTACCCGCGGCCTTCTTGGGGGGGCGCGAGGGGCGCCCGGCGCCCCCCGCTCGCCGCACGGCCCTGTTCGCGCGGCGTCTGCGAGACCCCGAGCCGGGCGAGCGGATCGGCGCCGCCATGGATCGCGCCCTGAGCTGGCTGGGGACGGTGCCCGAGGCCTCGGCCAGCGACGTCCGCGAGGCCACGGGCGTGGGCACCGAGACGCTCCGGCGCTTGGCGCGCCGCGGCCTCATCTCCCTCACACCCCGAGAGGTCGCCCGAGACCCCTTCGCCGACCTGGTCGTCGAGCGAGACGAGCCTCCAGCGCTCACCGACGAGCAGGCCGCGGCGGTGGCGCGCGTGGAGGCCAAGCTCGGCTCGTTCGCCGGTTTCCTCCTCCACGGCGTCACGGGGAGCGGCAAGACCGAGGTGTACCTGCGTCTCATCGACGCCGTGCTCCGGCGTGGGCAGACGGCTCTCGTCTTGGTCCCCGAGATCGCGCTCACGCCCCAGCTCGTCGCCCGCTTCCGAGCCCGGCTCGGCGACCGCGTGGCCGTGCAGCACTCGGGGCTCGGGCCCGCAGCGCGCCACGAGCAGTGGGAGCGCATCCGCGACGGGGAGCTGCCGGTGGTCATCGGGGCGCGCTCGGCCCTCTTTGCCCCCCTGCGCGCCCTGGGCCTCATCGTCGTGGACGAGGAGCACGAGGGCAGCTTCAAGCAGGAGACGCCACCGCGCTACCACGCCCGGGACCTCGCCCTCGTGCGGGGGCGGCTCGTCGGCGCGCCCGTCGTCCTGGGCAGCGCCACCCCGTCGCTGGAGTCGTGGGCCAACAGCCTCTCCGGCAAGCTCCAGCGGGTCAGCATGGGCCGGCGTGTGGGCGAACGCCCCATGCCCCGCGTGGAACTCGTGGACCTGCGCACGGCGCCCATGGCCGCCTCGGTCCAGGGCGAGCGCATCTTCTCCCAGACCCTCTTGGACGCCGTCGTGGACAACGCCGCGCGGGGCGAGCAGTCGCTCCTGTTCGTGAACCGTCGCGGCTTCGCCTCGGTCGTCCTGTGCCGGGCCTGCGGCGAGACGCTGAGCTGCCCGAGCTGCTCGGTGACCTACACATGGCACCGGCGCCGCCGGCGGCTCGTGTGCCACTACTGCCAGCGCGTAGAGTCGCTGCCGTCCCGGTGCCCGGCCTGCGGGGACGACGCCCTCCAGGAGGTCGGCTTCGGCACCGAGCGCGTCGTGGACGCCCTGGCCGCGGCGGCCCCGTCGCTGCGCGTGGGGCGCATGGACCGCGACACCACCCGCGGGCGAGCCCTGACCGAGCTCCTGGGGCGGTTTCGGGCGGGGGCGCTCGACGTGCTCGTGGGGACCCAGATGCTCGCCAAGGGGCACGACTTCCCGCGCGTGACCCTGGTGGGGGTGCTCCTCGCGGAGCAGAGCCTGCGCCTACCAGATCTGCGCGCCAGCGAGCGGACGTTCCAGCTCCTCACCCAGATCGCCGGGCGCGCCGGACGCGCCGAGCGCCCCGGGCGCGTCCTCGTCCAGACCTTCCTCCCCGAGCACTACGCGCTCCAGCACGCCGCGCGCCACGACGCCCAGGGCTTCCTCACCGAGGAGCTCGCGCGCCGCCGAGAGCGCGGCCTCCCTCCCTGGACCCACCTCGCGCTGCTCCGCGTGGACAGCCCGCGACCCGAGCGCGCCGAGCGCGCCGCCTACGATCTCGCGCGCGCCTTGCACCCCTTGGCGGGACCGTCGCTCGTGGTCCGGGGGCCCTTCCCTGCGCCCATCGAGCGCGTCAACGACCGCTTCCGGTTCCAGGTGCTCCTCTACGCCACCGACCGCGCCCAGCGGCGCCGCGCCCTGGACGCGCTCATGGCCCACCTGGACCAGGCCGAGCTACCGCGCGACGTCCACGTGGCGCTGGACGTGGACCCCTACTCGTTCCTGTAGGTCGGACCCGCCGCCATCTCGGTTCCCGGTGGGCACTCCCCCGGGACGGCGACGACGACGAGACGCACCCCACGGGTCACGGGGGAAGTCCCCCGCGGGGTGCGTCCGATGTGAGCTGATCCTCAGCGCCTCTGAAGGACCTGCCTGGCCCGGGAGGGCCCGCGCGCGGCCCCGGCGAGGAGCGGCGCGGCTAGCCGCGGAAGATCTTCTCCACCGCGATCTCGATCTCCTCGACCAAGTGCGCGCCGCTCGACTTACCGTCGAAGCGGAAGCCCGACCACTTGGCGGGGAAGCCCTCGACCCACCGGTAGGTGGTGACGGGGTCGCCCGCGTCGTCCAGGAGGTGGATGGCGCCCGTCTTGCGCCCCATCCCTCCGTTCATGATCTCGCTGCACCAGTTCCAGAGTTCGTCGTTCGTCGTGTAGCCCTTGGTGAGCTTGATGCGCCCGAACTTGTCCTGGCCGCGCCGCAGGCGCCCCCACGGGTGGGTGGAGAAGCGGTACTCGATGACGTCCACCTCCCAGCTCAGCCCGTCGCACTTCTGGAACGCGCCAGCGGACACGCCGTCGATCTCGACGATGAAGTTGAAGTCCCCATAGGGATCGAACTCACGCCGGTGGACGCCCGTACGCTCCAAGCTCTGGTGCGGCGGCTGCCACCCCGTGGGGTGGTTGGGGCCGGTGCGCTCCAGCGTCTGGGAGTAAGGCGCCGGGCTCGGCAGCCCGGGCTGGAGCGCCATGGAGTGGGGCCCAGCCTGCGGGCCGTTGACGACCAGCTTCTGGGACTTGGGTCCCCCCTGCGGGCCCTTGGCGACCAGCTTCTGGGATTTGGGTCCTGGCTGCGGACCGTTTCGGACGAGCTTCTGTACCGTAACTCGCCGATCCATCCCGGCGTCGAGCCAGGCGGACTTGAAGTTGTAGCCCATTGATTCCCCCGTGTCAGCTTCGTGAGGCCGACCAGCGCGCACACAATCCGGGTAGGGTCGAACCCATTGTAGCGGCTCTCGCGGACGGATCAAGGGCCGAGTTGGGAACCCAGATCCGCCACCTGCTCTGCGGACCGAGGAGCAGGAGGCCGTGTTTGGCCAAGGAGGCAAGCGGCTGGGCGCGGAGGCGTGGCCGCGTCACGTCGAGCGGCCGGTCGCTTGTGGGGCCGCGCAGCTCGACGCCGCCCACACGCGGGATCCAAAGCCGAATCCCGGAGTAGGTGGCGGATCTGAGTGGGAAGGCCGTCGGGCGTGCGGCAGGCGATCGGGTCGGCTGGCTTGGTCCCACCTGGCGGCGATGCTACCTTCAACGCCTGCCGCGTCCCGAGAGGACGGCGGTGCGGGCGGGTGGTCCCCGCTGGATGGCCCGCGCGCGGGCTCGCGAGCCGACGCGAGGAGGACAGGTGGCGCGACACAGCAAGACGGCGTGGGCGGCGGCAGCGATGGTCCTGGGCGCGGGGGTCTTGGTGGGGTGTCCGTCCGATCCTACCGGAGATCCCAACGCTTGCACGGGCGCCTTCTGCCTCAACGAGTCGGCGCGCCTGGAGGTCGAGCCGCCGAACCGCGTGCTGACCATCGAGCAGGCCGCCGTGGAGGTGGGCGGTTCTTTGGAGCGCCCGGTGCGGATCCGCAACACGGGCACGGCCGTGCTCCAGGTGCTGACCGCGACCTTGGAGTACGAGGTCCCAGAGGGCGCCAGCGACGGCGACACGCCGGCGCTGGCCCTCGTGCCGCCTGCCTTCGAGCTCCCGGCGGCCGTTTACCCGCGCGGTGGGCCCGACTATCCCCAGGGGGCGGAGTTCTCCATCCGCTACACGCGCCCCGCCGACGCCGTCCCGCGCCAGGCCACGCTCGTGCTCACCTCCAACGACCCCACGGAGACAGAGGTGCGGATCGAGATCCACACCGAGGCCGGTGCGCCCAGCCTCTACGTGGCGGACCCGGTGATTGACTTCTCCCTGGTCCCCAAAGGCCAGGTGGCCCAGGGCACCCTGACCATGGTCAATGTGGGCTCGCGGACGCTCAGCGTGTCGGGCTTTCGCGTGGACGACATCCGCTTCGGCGTGCGCGGCGAGGGGTTCCAGATCGGCGGGGGGGCCCAGGCGGCCCTGTCGGTAGACCTCGTGGATGCCATTGCCATCCCCCCCGGCGAGTCCCGGGACGTGGAGGTGTCGTTCACGTCGGACTCGCCCGCGCCCGCGGAGGGGACCCTCCTCATCTACAGCGACGACCCGGAGACGGGGGCCTCGGGCTACCCCATCGCCCTCCGAGCCAACAAGAGCGGGCCGTGTATCCTCGTGGCCCCGCGAGAGGTGGCCTTCGGGGGGAAGGTCGTAGGCTCGCTGAGCTCCCTGCCCCTGGAGGTCACGAGCTGCGGGACCGAGCCCCTCGTGCTCACCCGGATCGCGCTCCGTGGGGACTCCTCGCCGGACTTCGCCCTGGACTTCAGCGGCGTGGAGGGGGTCTCGGGGGAGGGCCCCAGCCCGGCCTCGCCCCTGACCATCCCCATCAACGAGAAGGTCACGATCCACGTCACCTACGTCCCCGACGAGGTGAACCCCAAGGACGCGGACAACGTGCCCATCCCCGACGAGGGATCCGTCGTGCTCGCCTCGAACGCCTTCGAGAGCGAGGTGGAGGTGCCCGTGACCGGGGCGGGGGCGGACGCCGAGTGCCCCACCGCCGTCATCAAGGTGGCCGAGGGCGAGGAGGTCACCCCGCAGACCGTCCTCCACCTGGACGGCACGCAGAGCTTCGCGCCCTTCGGGAGCATCCAGAACTACTCCTGGTCGGTGGTGCAGCCCGACGGGAGCCAGGAGACCTTCGTGCCCTCACCCAGCGACCCCCAGCCCATCTTCGCGGCCAACGTCGTGGGTGCCTACACGTTCCGACTCCGCGTGCGCGACGCGGGCGGGACGTGGTCGTGCGAGGACGCCGAGTTCGTGGTCCTGGTGCAGCCCGACCAGGCGCTCCACGTGGAGCTCACCTGGGTCACCCCCGGCGACCCCGACGAGACGGACACGGGCGAGGCGGTGGGCAGCGACCTGGATTTGCACTTCACGCACCCCAACGCCACGGGACCGGACCTGGACGGGGACGGCGCCCCGGACCCGTGGTTCGACGAGGAGTATGATTGTTTCTGGCACAACCCCAACCCCAACTGGGGCAGCTTCGACCCCAACGCGGGCGATGATCCCGCCTTGGATCGCGATGACACCGACGGCGCGGGCCCCGAGAACCTCAACCTCAAGCTTCCCGAGACGGGCGCCACCTATCGCGTGGGGGTGCACTACTGGAACGATCACGGGTTCGGGCCGGCCCAGGCGACGCTTCGGATCTACTCGTACGCGACGCTCATCTACGAGGCGGCGGACGTGGAGCTGAACCTGCGCGACATGTGGTGCGTGGCCCACGTCACCTGGGACGGCGCCTTCGCCACTGTGGAGCCGTGCGGCGACGGTCAGAGCCCCAGCATCGTCCCCGACTACGTGAACCCCTTCTTCTTCCAGCCCTGAGCGCGTCCAGCCCTAGGCCTCCGGGCCGCCTTCTCCGTGGGCGCCCTCTCCGTCGATGACGAGCCTCGCCGGGGGCGGCGGGTTCCCCAGCTCGTCGCCGAGATCGCGCAGAAAGCCCACCATGCGTCGCGCGCGCCGCAGCGCCTCCGCGCGCCCCGCCGCGGTGTTCAGGGTGGCTGGCAGCCGCAGCAGCTTCCGGAAGAAGTGGTCCACGACGAAACGGTCGTCCTGAAGGGGCCGCCCCAACGCCCAGGGGTCGTCGGGGTGAAAGAGCCGTGAGCCCATGGCGCCGCCCGTGGCCGCCGTGCGCAGGACCCCGATGGCCCCCACGGCCTCCAGGCGGTCGGCGTCCTGGAGGGCCCAGCCCAGCGCGCGCTGGGGCTTGGCGCCGCGGCTGAAGGAGTGGTCGCGGATCGCCTCGTAGACGTCCCCCAGGGCCTCGGGGGAGAGCCCCGCCTCTGCCAGCACGTCACGCGCCGCCTCCGCGCACAGGGCGCTGGCTCGCGGCCGGTCGGGTGAGTTTTTGGGTACGTCCACGAGGTCGTGGAGCAGCGCCGCGGCCACCGCGAGGCGCGGCGCCACGCCCAGGGGCCAGCCGAACCGCACCGTCCACAGCGCCACCCGCGTGACGTGGTCCAGGTCGTGCCCCGGCTCACCTCGCATGCGTCGCTGGGCCTCGGCTCGCGCTCGGCGGAGCACACCGTCCCCGGCCACGAAGGCGCGGAGCTCTCCCAGGGTCCAGGTCGCGGGCTCCTGGGGGCCCCAGCCCCCTCCCCCAGGCGTCTCCACCCGCACGCGATCTCCGGGCTGGAGGTCCGTGGGCGTCCCGTCCCAGGGCTCCCAGCGACCCGCCCGCCGCACGGCGTCCCGCCCGGCCGCGCCGTCGCCCCCACCCGCCAGGCCCGCTCCCCCGCGTCTTCGCCGCGTAGCCAGCAGCGCCGCCGTCGCGGGCGCCGTGACCTCGAGCTCGCGCACCAGCCCGTCGCCGCCCGCGTGGAGCCCGCGGCCACCCGTCCCCCGCCGCAGCGCGAACCGGACGACCCGCACGGGGAGCCGCCGCTCCAAGACCTCGGGGTCGGTGGCCCGCGTGTTCGTCATGTGGACCTGGCGCCCGGAGGCCCCGGGCCCCGCCGCCGAGGCGCCCTGGCCCCCGCCGATGGTCTCGTAGAGGGACCACCGCTGCGGTTCGTCGCCGGCGTCGCCATGGGCCGCGTCGGCGCGCGGGGAGCGGCCCGTCGCGGCCGGCCAGGCCCCGCCCAGGGAGAGGTTGTTCATGGTGCCCTGGGCCCCCGCGCGCACCCCGAGCGCCCGGAACAGGAGGTCCACCACGCGCTGGGATGTCTCGACGTTGCCCCCGACGACGGCCGCCGTGGCCGGAGGGGCCAGGATCGACGGCGCCGGGATGGCGAGCCGCACGCGCCGCAGCGCGCCGTCGTTCAGGGGGATGTCCCGCCCCACCAGGACCCGCAGCGCGTAGAGCACCGCCGCTCGCGTCACCGCCGGAGGCGCGTTGAGGTTCCCCGCGTGTGGGCCTCCCGTCCCGGTGAAGTCCACGACGAGGCCCTCGGGCTCGGGGCGCACCTGGACGCGCAGGGGTACGCCATCCAGCGAGTCTTCGGCGGCGCCGGGATCGAGGCGCCCGACGATCTCTCCCACCGCGGCGTCCGCGGCGTCCGCGAGGTGCTCCATCCAAGCGTCCACGAGCGCCGGCGGACCCAGCTCCCCCAGCGCCCGGGCGGCGTGGGCGTTGCACGCGATCTGGGCCTCCAGGTCGGCGCTCACGGTCCGCGGCTCGCGGCTTCCCGAGAGGAGCTCCCCGAGGTCCCGGAGGGTCCCCGACGGGCCGAGCAGAGGCACGCCCCGGAAGACGAGCCCCTCGTCGGCGAGGCGCCGCGAGCGCGGCGGCATGGAGCCCGGCGTGACGCCCCCGACGTCCACGTGGTGGGCCCGGCTGGCCACGTACCAGCGGGGCGCGTCCGGGGCCTCGCCGGGGGCCGCCACCGGTGTGACCACGGTGAGGTCGGGGAGGTGGGAGCCGCCCTGGGCCGGGTCGTTGGAGAGGTAGGCCTGCCCGGGCGCGGGGGTGCCCCGAGTGAGGAGCGCGCGCACCGTCTCACCCATGGCGCCCAGGTGCACGGGTACGTGCGGCGCGTTGGCGACCAGGGCGCCGCGCCGGTCGAACACGGCGACGGAGAAGTCCCGCCGCTCGCGGATGTTCACGGACCGGGCGAGGCGGGCCAGGACCTCCCCAGCCTCCTGGGCCACGGACTGGAAGCGGGCGCTCCACAGCGCCAGAGCGTAGGGCGTGCGCTGGGTGGGGGGCGGGCTGTCGCGTAGACACATCTCCGGA
>CAYZID010000046.1:0-27552 GCA_964478315.1 uncultured Myxococcales bacterium
GGTCGATCACAAGTTGCGATCCCTGTCCAGCACTATCAGAACTCGATCGCCCTGCATCCGCTCCGGCGCGGCCTTGCCGCTGGGATCGCGCCGGTGGTACACTCATGGGGCTTGAGGCTTTGGGCCTCGACGTGTGCGCGCGTCCGACCTTGGTGGGGGCATCCCTCAAAGGAGCGAGTCGATGCCATCTCTCACGGTCCCCATGAACCCCATCGCCGACCTGACCTTCGTGGGGCTCAAGAAGAACCTGCCCGTGGACTGGATGCAGCCCGTGGGGGAGGCCGGCAACCAGTACGTCCAGGCCTTCAAGCTCAGCGAGCTGGCGCGCCCCCTGGAGCCCGCCTGCTACATGTGGGCCTCCTCGGTGAACAAGTACCACGTGGAGACCTCCAAGAAGATCGGCAAGGCCTACAAGGACTTCGCCCACAAGGCCCTGGACGCCACAAAGAACGCCATCGATCAGTGGCGCCTCCAGGCCAAATTCAAGGACCTCAAGGTCATGGCCGTGTCGGCCATCGGCACCCCGGGCTGCCTGGACGGCCCGGAGCTCAAGAGCTGCTACATGGGCTTCGAGGGCAAGGACAAGAACGAGAAGGCCTACGTCAAGGCGGTCAAGGAAGGCGTCAGCAAGTGCTGGAAGGAGTGGCAGAGCAAGGTCATGGTGCCCGGCCTGCCCTGGTACCCGGCCTTCGCGGCCTTCCCCGGCCCCCAGGCGCCTCCCATGCCCAACGTTCCCATGCCCCTCATCGCGTGCCCTTCGCCGATGATGACGAAGATGACGCCCACCATGCTGCGGGACGCCATGATCGACGCCCTGGACAGCAAGGTGAAGAAGGAAGACAAGGACAAGCAGCACGAGGCCCTGTTCATGGCGATCGGGACGGCGCTGTCCATGGCGTTCTTGGCGTGGCTTCCTATGCAGCAGATCTTGAACGTCTTGGGCAAGGGGCCGATCCCGACCTTCGCCCCGCCCTACGTCCCGGTGGGGCCGGTGATCATGGGCGACAACATCGCCGCCCCCGGGCACCTGGCCGCCTAGGGGTCCATGCCCCCAGCGCCCACGGACCGGCCCCAGGAGCCGCCTCGACCGCAGAGGCCCGTAAGCGACGGGGCGGGTGGCTTGGTGGTCGCGCGCCGCACCTTCTTATGGACGGCGGCCGCGGCTGGTGCGCTGGCCGCGGGGTGCAAGGGTGACGACAAGCCCCGCTCCTCCGCGGGGGGAGCGCCAGCCGCGGCGAAGCCCACGCCACGGGGGGACGCGGGGAAGACGCAGGCGAAGGTGCGCCCACGGGAGCAGGCCGCCCGCCTGCTCCCCGCGGAGGAGCGCGCCCTGGAAGCGGTCTTGGAGCGTCTGCTCCCGACGGGGGCCGTGGAAGGCCTCCCGGGGGCCAAGGAGGCCGGCGTGATCGGCTACTTCCGGGCCGAGCTGGCCAAGGAGCAGTTCCACGGGATCGCGCGCGAGATTCGACGCGGGCTCCAGCGCCTGGACGCTCTCTCCCGGCGAGAGGGCGCAGGCCAGCCCTTCGCGGCGCTCCCCGCCGCGGCCCAGGACGACCTCCTGCGGCGCTTCCAGACGGGCCAAATCCAGGCGGGTCGCTTCGACACGAGGCGGTTCTTCGAGCTGGTGTTCACCTTGGCGCTAGAGGGCTATCTGGGCGACCCGGCCTATGGGGGCAACCGCGAGGGCCGCGTGTGGGCGGCGCTGGGCGTGGGCGGGCAGTGCGGCGGCACGCCGGGCTTCACGGGGGGCGCGGCGGGCCCGCATAGCCTCGGGCAGCACGGGGGCGACCACAGGGGGCGCCCGTGAGCTTGGGGCGCTTCCATGGCGAGACCGTGGACGTGGTCGTCGTGGGCAGCGGCGCGGGGGGCGCCCCGCTCGCGCTGACCCTGGCGCGTGCCGGCGCGTCGGTCGTGGTGCTCGACAAGGGCCCCTGGTATCGCCCCAAGGACTTCGACCACGACGAGATCAAGAACTGCCGCCGGGACTTCTTCGCGCCCTTCGTGCGCGACGAGCCCCACGTGGTGGTCCCCAAGGGGCGCCGAGCGCGCAAGACGGCGGACGGCTGGACGGCCAACTGCGTGGGCGGGGGCACCGTCCACATGAGCGGCTTCGCCTACCGCATCCACCCCGAAGACACGCGCATGAAGACGCGCTACGGCGGCGTCCAGGGCGCCAACCCCGCCGACTGGCCCATCACGTATGAAGAGCTCGCGCCCTGGTATGACCTGGCCGAGCGCGAGGTGGGCCTGAGCGGGCGGGCGGGGATCAACCCCTTCGAGCCCAAGCGCGCGGCCC
This sequence comes from uncultured Myxococcales bacterium, assembly GCA_964478315.1. Taxonomy (GTDB): domain Bacteria; phylum Myxococcota_A; class UBA9042; order PHBI01; family JAAZYN01; genus CAYZID01. The sequence goes on from CAYZID010000046.1 coordinate 2,297, forward strand.
CCTACCCGCTGCCTCCCCTGGGCGAGAGCCCACTGGCGGCGCTGGTGGACGCGGGCGGGCGCGCCGTAGGCGCCCACCCTTTCCCCACGCCGCGCATGGTCCTCAGCGAGCGACGCGGCGCGCGCGGCGCCTGCAACTACTGCGACTACTGCGGCAGCTATGGGTGCGAGACGGGGGCCAAGGGCTCGACGGCCGTGAGCCTGCTGCCCAAGGCCATCGCCACGGGGCGCTGCGAGGTTCGCCCACGCAGCATGGTCTTCCAGGTCGTGGAGCGCGGCGGGAAGGTCACGGGCGTCCGGTACTTCGACCGGGACGGCAAGGAGCGCGAGCAGCGGGCCCGCGTCGTGGTCGTCAGCGCCACGTCCATCGAGTCGGCCCGGCTGCTGCTCATGAGCCCGTCGTCTCGGAGCTCCGGCGGCGTGGCGAACGCGGGCGGCCTGGTGGGACGCAACCTCATGCTCTCTACCCTAGCCAAGGGCTGGGGTGTGTGGTCTCGGAGCAAGCTGCCCAAGGACGTGCAGCCCGGCGGCCCCGTGCACTTCCTCCAGCGGTCCGTGCAAGACTACTACCTGCTGGGCAAGGAGGCAGCGGGCGCCTACGACAAGGGGGGGACGATCAACTACCTGCTCCCCCACCGCAACGCCATCCGATCGGCCGAGCGCCTCGCGCGTCGCCACCGGCCCAAGGCCTGGGGCGCGGCGCTCATGCGCGAGCTGTGGGCCTCCTACCACGAGGAGGCGGAGATCGAGTTCGAGGTCTTCGGGGAGTTCCTGCCCTCGGACGGCACCTTCGTGACGCTGTCGGACAGCGCCCGGGACCGCTGGAACCTGCCGGTGGCGGAGATCCACGTGGCCCCCCACCCCGCCGACCTGGCCAACTCCAAGCTCCTCGTGGAGCGCGGGCTGGCCTTGCTGCGGGCGGCGGGGGCCCAGCGCACGGGGGTCGAGGCGGTGGGCGGCACCACCTGGGTGCTCCAACACGGCACCTGCCGCATGGGCACGGACCCCACGCGGAGCGTCCTGGACCCCACCTGCCGGACTCACGAGGTGCCGAACCTCTACGTCGTGGATGGTTCCTTCCTGCCCAGCTCCACGGGCGTCGCGACCACGCTGACGATCCTCGCCAACAGCTTCCGCGTGGGCGACATACTGGCCAAGCGCTTCAAGCGCCGCGAACTTTGAGGGGCGGGATGGTCATCCCGCGACGGCGCGCCGTGGGTTCTCGGCTCCCTTGACCAGGATCTCCTCGTAGAGCGCGTCCACGAGCTCCGGCCGGTTCACGAGATCCAGGTGGGTGGTGTCCAGGGACACGAGCGGCGTCCGGTCATAGCGGGCGAAGAAGTCGTGGTAGGTGCGCGAGACCTGCTCCAGGTACTCGGCGTCGAAGTCGCGCTCGAAGGCGCGTCCGCGCTTGTCGATGCGGCGCAAGAGCTCGTCGAGGTTCGCGTGGAGGTAGACCATGACGTCCGGCTGGAGGATGTGGCGCTCCAGAGCCTTGTAGACCTGCTCGTAGAGCGCCAGCTCCTCGTCCGCGAGCGTGAGCTGCGCGAAGATCCGGTCCTTGAGCAGGTGGTAGTCCGCCACCATGTCGGGCTGGAAGAGATCGGGCTGGAGGAGCTCGCTCTGCTGACGGAAGCGGCTCATGAGGAAGAAGATCTGCGTCTGGAAGGCGTAGCGATCGCGGTCCTCGTAGAACAGCGGCAGGAAGGGGTTCTCGTCGAAGTTCTCCAGGACCAGCCGAGCGTCCAGGCGCTCGCGCAGGGCGTGGACCAGGGTGGTCTTGCCCACGCCGATGGGCCCCTCGACGGCGATGTAGAGCGGCGGACGGCTCACAGAAACCCCCTGAGCTGAGCCTTGAAGTCGATCTGGTCCACCAGATCCGTGAGGTAGTCCATGCCCTCGCTGTCCCAGATGAGCACCGGGCTCATGTCGTAGCGCGCGATCCAGTCCTCATAGAGCTGGTTCAGGTTCCGCAGGTAGCGGGCGGGGATGTTCTGCTCGCTGGGCCTCCCGCGCTGGCGGATGCGCCGCCGGATGGCGCGCGTGGAGCACCGGAGATAGATGAGGAGATCGGGCGGGCGCAAGACCTGGCGCATGGAGTCGTAGAGCTCCATGTACATCCCGAAGTCCCGCTTGGAGATCCAGCGAGAGCGGTGGAGGCTCCGCGCGAAGATCTCGGCGTCCTCGTAGATCGTCCGGTCCAGGACGACGGTCTCGCTGCGCCCATTGAGGCCCAGGTGGAGCCGGAACTTGTGCGTGAGGAAGTAGAGCTGGCTGTGGAACGCCCACGCCTTCATGTCGGCGTAGAAGTCGTCCAGGTAGGGGTTGCCCACGAAGGGCTCGTAGACGGGCGTGAACCCGTATTGGGCGTGGAGGAACTCCACGAGCGAACTCTTGCCGGTGCCGATGTTGCCGGCCACGGCGATGAACTTCTTGTCCTGGCCGACGCCCTGCAAACCCACTCCCCGACCCCTGCCCCTCGGCTGCCCCAGCGGGCTGAGACCGTAGCAAATCCCCCCCTGGCCGTACACGCCCCACGAGCGCTCCGCGCGGCGGCCGGGAGCCTGACGCGCCAAGCCCCCGTGGGGACCGTAGCACCCACGGGGGCTTGCGCGAACCAAGGGCGAACGCCCCGCCGACCTACGCGGCGCGACGGCGCCGCCGCCAGGCGAGCAGCCAGGCGAGGAGGAGCCCCAAAGCGGCGCCCAGCGGCGGCGAACCCCCCGCCCCAGCGCACGATCCGCCGTGGAGGACCAGGTGCCCGTCGTCCGCGGGATCCAGAGGATCCGTCCCGCGGAGGACCTCGTCCCCATCCGTCATGCCCCCGCCATCCGTATCGGGCTCCAAGGGGTTGGTGTGTTGGTTGTGCACCTCGTCGCCGTCCAGCAGCCCGTCCTGATCGCTGTCCGGGTCGTTGGGATCCGTGCCCACGGTGGCCTCCTCGCTGTCCAGCAGGCCATCGCCGTCGGTGTCGAGATCATCCACATCGTCCTCGGCGTCCAGGGGATCGGTCCCCCGGCTCACCTCGGCCCCGTCCTCTACCGAGCCGTCGTCGGTGTCGGTGTCCACGGGGCTCGTCCCGTACTCGTTCACCTCGTCCCCATCGCTCAGGGTGTCGCCGTCCGTGTCCGGGTTCAGCGGGTCGCTCTCGCCCTCGCCCACGGTCCCGGTGGCCCCCAGCGTGTTGTCCACGCGGCCGTTGTGGTTGGCGTCCTCGGCGCCGTCGTCCAGGCCGTCGTCGTCGCTGTCCGCGTCGGTGGGGTCGGTCGTCGTGGCGGGGTCCTCGTCGGGAGCCCACGAGGCAGCCCCCTCGTCGGTTCCCTGGAAGGGCAAGCCGCCCTCCGTCGTGCCGCCCGGGACAGGATCCGTAACGCCCACCTCGGTGCCGTCGCTGAGCCCGTCCCCGTCCGTGTCGGCGGCGTTGGGATCCAAAGGCACCCCACCGCTACGCGCGCCGGTGACCTCGTCGCCATCCCCGATCCCATCGTCATCGCTGTCGGCGTCCATGGGGTCGGTGGGAGCCCACTCCGCGAGCGGCCCCGTCCCGTGGACCTCCTCGAAGTCCGTGAGGCCATCGCCGTCGCTGTCCACGACCGTGGGATCCGTGCCGAGCTCCGCCTCCTCGGGGTCGCTGAGGCCATCGGCGTCCTCGTCCCCCACCTGGAGGGTCACCACGGCGCCCTCCTGCCCGCAGCCGCCGTCGCTGACCTCGTAGCGGAACGTGTCCGCGCCGAAGTAGCCCGCGTCCGGCGCGTAGGTGAGCACACCGTCCGCCCCCAAGGTCACGGTCCCGTGCGCGGGATCCGTGAAGGCGACGATGGCCAGCGCGGCCCCGGCGGGTCCGGCGTCGTTGCCCAGCACGTCCAGCGCCAAGGCCTCGTCGAAGCCCACGACGTAGGAGTCGTCCTCGCCCACCAGGTCGCCAGCGGCGTCGGTCCAGCGAATCACGACCTCCGCCTGCGCCGTGTAGCCCTGGGGATCCGCCACGGTGTACCCAAAGCGATCCAGCTCGCCCGCGGCGGCGTCGGCGGGCGGGGTGTAGACGACCGTCCCATCGGCCTCCAGGGAGGCGGTCCCGCGCAGGGGCTCGCCCACGGCCACGACCGTCAGCGCCTCGCCGTCCGGGTCCACGTCGTTGGCCGCGAGCGTCAGGGTCAGCGTCTCCGCGGCCCCCGCGCAGACCTCGTCATCCAGCGCCTCGATGGGGTCGGGGCTCGGCTCCACGGTCACGGTGACGACCGCGCTGGCGCAGGCCGCGCCGTCCTCGATGGCCCCATCGCAGACCGTGTAGACGAAGCTGTCCTCCCCGGCGAAGTCGGCGTCCGGCGTGTAGGTCACCGTGCCGTCCTCGTTCACGGTGGCCGTCCCGTGGGCGGGCGCCCCGGCCTCGACGACGGTGAGCGCGTCCCCGTCGGGGTCGCTGTCGTTGCCCAGCACGTCCACGACCACCGCGTCGTCCTCGTCCACCGTCGCGGCATCATCCTGAGGCGTGGGCCCCCCGTCGTCCGAGCCCACGACGACCCGGACGGTCCCGGTAGCGCACATCCCGGCGGCGTCGCACACCGTGTACGGGAAGCTGTCGTCCCCGGTGTAGCCGTCCTCGGGCGTGTAGGTCACCGTCCCGTCGTCCTGGACCTCCACGGTCCCGTGCTCGGCGGGGCCCGCGTCGCTCACCGTGAGCGGCTCGTCGCCGTTGGGATCGCGGTCGTTGTCCAGCACGGCCACGTCCACCGGCGTGTCGGTGGGCGTCGCGGCGTAGTCCGCGCCCGGCACGGGCGCCGCGGGCGCGTCCTCCACGACGACCACGACGACCACGTCGTCGCAGAAGCCGCGGGGGTCACACACCTCATAGTGGAACGTGTCCGTGCCCGTGAAGCCGGCGCGCGGCGTGTAGGTCACGCTCCCGTCCTCGTTCACGACCGCGTCCCCGTTGGCGGGATCCTGGGTCACGGCTCCCACCCCCACGACGTCACCGTCCGGATCGGCGTCATTGGCCAGCACGACGATGGTCACGGCCGTGTCCCGCGGCGTGCTGGCGTGGTCGTCGAGCCCGAGAGGCGGCTCGTTGGGGTTCACGACGACCGTGGCCCGATCGCAGTTCCCGTGGTCGTCGCACACCTCGTAGTCGAACGAGTCCACCGCGTCGCCCAGCGTCTCGTCGGGCGTGTAGGTCACCGTCCCGTCGGCGTCGATCCTCACCGTGCCGTGAGCCGGCTGCGTGACCTCGGTCACGACCAGCGCGCCCCCCTCGGGGTCGCTGTCGTTGGCCAGCACGTCCACGGCCACGGGCTCGGCGCCGACCTGTGCCACGTCGTCCTGGGCCACCGGGCCCTCGTTGGGGGCCGCGTCCGCCGGGTCCACGAGGACCGTGACGGTCGCCTGGGCGCACTGCCCACCCGGATCGCAGACGGTGTACGGGAACGAGTCCTCCCCCTCGAAGCCGTCGTCGGGCGTGTAGGTGACCGTCCCGTCGGCGTTCACGATGGCCGTGCCGTGCGCGGGCTGGCTCAGAGCCGCCACGTGCAGGGGCTCGCCATCCGGCTCCACGTCGTTGCCCGCGGGGGCCAGGGTCACGGCAACCCCCGCCTGGGTCGTGACGACGTCGTCCACGGCCACGGGCGGATCGTCCGCGCCGGTCACGGTGACGGTGACCGTCGCGGTGGCGCAGGCGCCGCCCTCGTCCACCGGAGCGTCGCACACCGTGTACGGGAAGCTGTCCTCCCCGGCGAACCCGGGCTCGGGCGTGTACGTCACGGTCCCGTCCTCGGCCACCGTCGCCGTCCCGTGCGCAGGCGCCCCCACGGTATCCACGGCCAGCGCGTCGCCGTCCGCGTCCGTGTCGTTGTCCAGGACCACGACGTCCACGGCCACGCCCTGCGCCGTCGTCGCCGCGTCGTCCACGGCCTCGGGCGTCGTGTTGCCGTCGCCCACGTGCAGGGTCACCTGCGCCTGGTCGCACAGCCCAGCGGGATCGCAGACCTCGTAGGTGAACGCGTCATCGCCCACGAACCCGTCCTCGGGCGTGTACGTCACGGTCCCATCGTCGTTCACGGTCACGATCCCGTGCGCGGGGGGCGCGAGGATCGCGTTGGGCCCGTCCAGCGTCAGGGCGTCGCCGTCCGGGTCGGTGTCGTTCGCCAGCACGTCCACGGCGGTCGCCGCGTCGGCGGGTACGGACACGCGGTCGTCGCCCGCCACGGGCGGGTCGTTCACGTCGGTCACGGTGACGGTCACCACGACGTCGTCGCAGGCGGCCGGCTCGGCGTCATCGCACACCGTATAGGTGAAGGTGTCCGTGCCCACGAAGCCCAGAGCAGGGCTGTAGGTCAGGGTGCCATCGGGGTTCACGACGACGGCCCCGTGCGTGGGCTCGGAGGTCCCCGTCACGGTCAGGGGCGCCCCATCCGGGTCGCTGTCGTTCGCCAGCACGTTCAGCGTGACCGGCGTATCCTGCGAGGTCTCCGCCTCGTCGTCGCCGCCCACCGGCGCGCCGTTGAGGGCGCCCACGGTGATCGTGACGACGGCCTCGTCGCACAGCCCCCGCGCGTCGCAGACCGCGTAGGGGAAGGTGTCCTCCCCCTCGAAGCCCGCCTCCGGCGTGTAGGTCACGGTCCCGTCCGCGTTCAGCACCACGCCGCCGTGCGCGGGGGCCCCGGCGCTCGCGACCGTGAGCGCGTCCCCGTCGTCGGGGTCGCTGTCGTTGTCCAACACAGCCACGTCCACCGGCGTGTCCACGTCCGTCACCGCGGCGTCGTCCTGCGCCGTGGGGGCCTGGTCGGCCTCGGCCGTCACCACCACGCGCAGCGTCGCCTGGGCGCACTGCCCCGCGGGGTCGCACGCCGTGTAGGTCAGCTCGTCCTCGCCCTCATAACCGGGCTCGGGCGTATAGGTGACGGTGCCGTCCGGGTTCACGACGGCCTCGCCGTGAGCGGGCTGGCTCAGGGCACCCACGTGCAGCGGCTCCCCATCGGACTCCACGTCGTTCGCGAGCACGTCCAAGGTCACGGGCGTCTCCGGCGCCGTGGTCGCCACGTCATCCAGGGCCGCGGGCGCGTCGTCCTGCCCCGTCACGGTCACGACGACCTCCGCCGTGTCGCAGCTCGCCGTGCCCTCGGCGGGCTGGTCGCAGACGGTGTAGACGAACGAGTCCTGCCCTGCGAAGCCGGGCTCGGGGGTGTAGGTCACGGTCCCGTCGGCCTCCAAGACGGCCTCGCCATGCCCGGGCGCGCCCACCTGCGTCACGACCAGCGGGCCGTCGTCGGCGCCAGCGTCGGGATCGGTGTCGTTGGCGAGCACGTCCACCGCGACGCTCGCCCCCTCGGTCGTCTCGGCCGCGTCGTCCACGGCCTCGGGGCCACCGTTGGGGCCGCCCACGTCCAGGCTCACCGTGGCCTCGTCACACAGGCCGTCCCCGTCGCACACCGTGTAGGTGAACGAGTCGGGCCCCGCGTAGCCCCCCTCGGGGGTGTAGGTCAGCGTCCCGTCGGCGTCCACGGTGACCGAGCCGTGCGCCGGGCTCCCCGTGGGCAGCAGCGTCAGCGCGTCGCCGTCGGGGTCGCCGTCGTTGTCCAGCACGGGCAGGGCCGTGGGCGCATCGCTGGGCACGGTCCACGCGTCGTCGCCCGCCACGGGCGCCTCGTTGACGTCCGCCACGACGACCTTCACGGCGACCTCGTCGCAGGCGGCCGGCTCGGCGTCATCGCACACCGTGTACGGGAACGTGTCCGTGCCCACGAAGCCAGCGTCGGGCGTGTAGGTCACCGTGCCGTCCGGGTTCACGACGACCGTCCCGTGCGCGGGCTCGCCCGCCGCGGTGACCGTCAGCGGGTCCCCATCCGGGTCGGCGTCGTTCGCCAGGACGTTCAGCGTCACACCCACGCCCTGCTCCGTCGCGGCCTCGTCGTCCACGCCCGCCGGCGCCCCGTTCGGGGTCCCCACGGTCACGGTCACCACGGCGCGGTCGCACTGGCCGTGATCGTCGCAGATCTCATAGGCGAAGGTGTCCTCGCCCACGAACCCGTCCTCGGGCGTGTACGTGACCTCCCCCGGGTTGGCCGGGTCGCGCGCCACGGAGCCGTGCCCCGGGCTCTCCAACTCGGTGAGGTCCAGCGCCCCCCCCTCGGGGTCCTGGTCGTTGGCGAACAGGTCCACGACGACGCTCGTGTCCGCCTCGGTCGTGGCGCTGTCGTCCGCGGCCGCGGGGGCCTCGTTCGGCGCACCACCCTCCACGAAGATGGTGATCGTCGCCTCCTCGCAGTGGTCCAACGTCGGGTGGAAGTCACACGCCTCGTAGGAGAAACGCTCGACCCCCGTGAAGCCCGCGTCGGGCGTGTAGGTCACGGTCCCGTCGGCGTTGACGATGGCCACGCCGTGGGCCGGCTGCCCCAGCGCCGTGACGACCAGCTCGTCCCCATCCGGGTCCTCATCGTTGTCGAGCGGCGCCAGGCTCACGGCGGTGTCCGCCACCGTCTGGGCCACGTCGTCCACGGCCACCGGGGCCTCGTCGGACGGCGCGACCGTGACGACGACCCGAGCCGTGTCACAGCTCACGGCGCCCTGGGCGGGCTGGTCACAGACCGTGTAGGGGAACGAGTCCTCCCCCGCGAACCCGGGCTCGGGCGTGTACGTCAGGGTCCCGTCCGCCTCCACGACGACCGCGCCGTGGGAGGCGGTGCCCACCTGGCTCACGACCAGGGGGTCGCCATCCGGGTCGGTGTCGTTGTCCAACACGGCGACGACGACCGGCGCGCCCTCGTCCGTGCCCGCCGCGTCGTCCGCCGCCACGGGGTTGCCGTCACCATCCGCGCCGCTCGTGACGTCCAGCGTCACCGTGGCCTCGTCGCACAGGCCAGCGGGATCGCACACCGTGTAGGTGAACGAGTCCGCCCCCGCGTAGCCCGCGTCGGACGTGTAGATGAGCCCACCGGCGTCGTCCGCGGCGAGCTGCCCGTGGGCGGGCGCGCTGGTCACGAGCAAGGCGAGATCCTCGCCCTCGGGATCCTGGTCGTTGGCGGTCACGTCCAGGGTCGTGGGCGCCTCCGCCGGCACGGTCCGCGCGTCGTCGCGGGCCACGGGGGGATCGTTCGTGTCCACGACGGTCACGACCACGTTCACCGTGTCGCAGGCCGGCGTCCCCGTGGCCGGAGCGTCGCACACCTCATACGTGAAGTGATCCACGCCCACGAAGCCCTCCCCGGGCGTGTAGAGGATCGTCCCGTCCGCCTGGAGGGCCGCCGTCCCGTGGACGGGCGCCCCCACGCTGGCCACGGTCAAGGCCCCGGCGTCGCCGTCCGGATCCTCATCGTTCGCCAGCACGTCCAGGGACACGGAGGTGTCCTGGTGGGTCAGCGCCTCATCGTCGCCTCCCACGGGCGGCTCGTTCGGGGGCTCGCCCACGGTCACCGTCACGGTGGCCGTGGAGCACAGCCCCGCCGGGTCGCAGGTCGTGTAGTCGAAGCTGTCCACGCCCACGAACCCAGCCTCGGGCGCGTAGCGGATCTCGTCGCCGTTGGCGCCAGCCACGATGGCCACCTGGCCGTGTGCGCCAGCGCCCGCCACCGTCACGGTCAGGGCCTCGCCCTCGGGGTCGCTGTCGTTGGCCAAGACGGCCACGTCCACGGGCTGCCCCGCGTCGGTGCTCACCGCGTCGTCCTGAGCCACGGGCGGCAGGTTCTCCGCCGCGCCCACGGCCACGCGCACGGTCGCCGTGTCGCACGCCCCGGAGGGATCGCACACGGTGTAGTCGAAGGCGTCGTCCCCCACGAAGCCGGCCTCGGGCGTGTAGGTCACCGTCCCATCGCCGGCCAAGGTCGCCACGCCGTGCGCCGGCTGCGTCACGGCGGTCACGGTGAGGACGTCCCCGTCCGGGTCGCTGTCGTTGTCCGCGGGGGTCACCGTCGCGGGCTGGCCGGCGGCGACGCTCGCGGCGTCATCCACGGCCACCGGCGGGTCGTTGACGGGGGTCACGTCCACGACGACCTCGGCCGTGGCGCACGCGGGCGCCCCCTCGGCCGGCGCGTCGCACACCGTGTAGAGGAACGAGTCCGTCCCCGCGAAGTCCCCATCCGGCGCATAGAGAACGGTCCCGTCCGCCAGGACGGTCACCTGCCCGTGAGCCGGCGTCGTGGCCGACGCCACGGTGAGGCCATCGCCGTCCGGATCGCTGTCGTTGTCCAGCACCGCCACGACGACGGGCGTCTCCTCGGGCGTGGTCGCCGCGTCGTCCACGGCCTCGGGGTTCCCGTTGGCGCCCCCGACCTCCAGGGTCACGGTGGCCTCGTCGCACAACCCAGCGGGATCGCAGGCCAGGTAGGTGAAGGTGTCCGGCCCGGCGTACCCGGCGTCCGGCGTATAGTCGAAGCTGGGGCGCCCGTCCGGCGTGGTCGAGGGCACCAGCACGCCGTGGGCGGGCTCGCTGTTCGCCAGCAGCGCCAGGGCGTCACCGTCCACGTCCTGGTCGTTGAGCGCCACGTCCAGGGGCGTCGTGGCGTCGGCGGGTACGGCCCAGGCGTCGTCCAGGGCCACGGGCGCGTCGTTCACCGGCGTCACCTCCACCGTGACGGTCTCGGTGGCGCACAGCCCCGCGGGATCGCATACGCGATAGGTGAACGCGTCCGTGCCGTGGAAGTCCGCCTCGGGCGTGTAGACGACCTGCTCGCCGTCCACGACCGCCGTCCCGTGCGCCGGAGGGCTCACGATCGCGTCCAGCGTCAAGGCGTCCCCATCGGGGTCGTCGTCGTTCGTGAGGGGCGAGAGGCTCACGGCCGTGTCCTCGGGCGTGGAGACCGCGTCGGCCTGGGGGGTGGGCGGCTCGTTGCCGTCCACCGTCAGGTCCACGCGCGCCTGGGCGCAAGCCCCGTGGTCGTCACAGACCGCGTAGTAGAAGAAGTCCTCCCCCGCGAACCCGGCCTCCGGGGTGTAGAGGAACTCGCCCGTCGTCGGGTCGAGCGCGACGGTGCCGTGCTGGGCCGCCGTGAAGCGCTGGACGTAGGTGGGATCGCCGTCGGGATCCCCACCGTCGTTGGCGAAGGCGTCCAGGCCCAGGCTGCCGCCGGCCTCCAGCGTGTAGGCGTCGTCGCTGACGGCGGGCGGCGCGTTGCTGCCGTCCCCGGCGGCCGGCGGGATGACGTCCACGAAGACCAGCGCCGTGTCGCACTGGCCGTCGTCGTCGCAGCTCTCATATGCGAAGACATCCGTCCCGCTGAAGCCGGCCTCGGGCGTGTACTCGAAGACCCCGGGGGCCGTGCTGGTCACCGCGCCGTGCGCCGGCGGGATGGTCACGGCCAGGGTCAACCCGTCGGCCACGGCGCCGCCCAGCCCCACGTCCGGGTCGCCGTCGTTGGCGCCCGCGTCGATGCTCACGGCGGCGTCCTGGGCCGTCGTGGCGTGGTCGTCCAGGGCGATGGGCGCGTCGCCCGCGGGCTCCACCGTCACCGTGGCCGTGGCCACGTCGCAGCCCGTGGCGTCACAGACCGCGTAGACGAAGACGTCCTCGCCCGCGAAGTCCGCGTCGGGCGTGTAGGTCACGGTCCCGTCGCCGTGGTCCGTGAGGCCCCCGTGCGCGGGCTGGCCCAGGGCGGTGACGGTCAGGGCGTCGTCGTCGGGGTCCACGTCGTTCGCCAGCAGATCCAGCGTCGTCGGGGTGTCCTCGGGCGTGGTCGCCGCGTCATCGCCGGCCACGGGGTCGGCCCCCGTCCCGCCCACGGTTATGGTGACGCTGGCCGTCGCGGTGTTCCCCTCGTCGTCCACGGCCGTGTACGAGAAGGTGTCGGTGCCGGTGAAACCCGCCTCGGGCGTGTAGGTGACCGTCCCGTCCGCGGCCACGCTGACCTGCCCGTGCAGGGGGTTGCCCGCCGTCACCAGGGTCAGGGCGCCGCCGGGGGCGGCCCCCAGCGCGTCGCCGTCCTCGTCGTTGGCCAGCACGGCGATGGCGACCGGCGTGTCCGCGGGCGTCGTGCGGGCGTCGTCCACGAGCACCGGCGCGCGGTCGGTGGGGGTCACCGTCACCTCGACCGTGGCCACGGCGCACTGCCCGGCGCCGTCGCACACCTCGTAGTCGAAGGTGTCGGTCCCCACGAAGCCCGCGTCGGGCGTGTAGGTCACGGTGCCGTCGGTGTTCACGGTGACGTCGCCGTCCCCGGGGCCGCCCACGATCAGGCCCGTGGTCAGGACGTCCCCAGGCGCGGCGGGCAGGTCGTTGCCCGCGACGTCCACGGTCACGGCCGTGCCCTCGGGGGTCTGCGCAACGTCGTCCTGGGCCAACGGACCGTCGACCGGCGTCAGCGTCAAGGCGACGACCTCGTCGCCCGCCTCGTCCACGCTCCCAGACCGGTCGGTGTCGTGCCCGTCGCCGTCCGGCGCCACGACGAGCCCGCCGTCGTCGGCCGCCGGCAGCGTGTGGTAGTCGCCCAGCGTCGCCGTCAGCGGGGGAAGGGGGTCGGCACCGAGAGGGGCCACGACCTCGATCGGGAAGCTCCGGCTGGCGCCCGGATCCAGGCAGCCCACGACCGGGAACACGTAGGAGCCCCCGCCGGCCGCCAGGGCGCCCTCGTCGCCCTGGGGATCGGTCGCGTCGGCGGCGCCGTCGGCGTCGTTGTCCAGCCCGTCGGTCTCCAGGGCCCGGACGATGGTGGGCGCGGGGACCTGGACGGTCACGGTCGTGTCGCACACGGGGCCGTCCCCGGCGTTGGTCACGGTGGCGGTCACGACGTCGTCCGCGCCCCGCGCGGGGGTGGTGTCGGCGGCGGTCAGCGCGATCTCGGGCGCAGGGTTCACGGCGTCGAAGGGCGCCGAGGCGGTGTCCACGTCCGCGCCGTTCACGGCCAGCGTCACGCCGTTCGTCCCGTCGCTCAGGACGGGCTCCCCGGCCACGCCGGTCACCAGCAGGGTGATCGTGTCGGTGGTCTCACCGCCGCTCGCCGGGCGCGTGACCGTGCCCAAGTCGATGGCGCCGTTCGCGTCCACGCTCGGCGTGGCGTTGGCGAGGGTCGCGTCGCCTGCGTCGGAAACCTGAACGCTCTGGAGGGTCACCCCCGCGGGGGCCGCGTCGGTGATCACGACATCCCCCTGCCCCTCGGGCAAGGTGACGGTGATCGCGTAGGTGACGGTCTCACCCGGCGCCACGGCGTCGGCGCCGCCCGCGCCCGTCGTCGCCGCCGAGCCCGTGCCGTCCAAGGCGACGGCCACGGAGGCCTGGGGCACGGTGAGCGACGGCGTCGCCACGCCGCTCAGGGCGTAGTCGTTGAGCGCGCCGCCGGGGCCGTCGGCGCCCGTGCGCTCGTTGGGGTCATCGCCCGGCTGACTGGTCCACGTGGCCTGGCCGCTGGCCGCACCCAAGGTGGCCCCTGGCGCCACGTCGTCCGGCGTGGTCCCGGTGACCGTGAAGACGCAACGCGCCCCGGGCGCCAAGGGGCTGAGGGCCACCCGAACCTGGTCCGCGTCGGGGTTCGTGACGCTGGGCGTGCAAGTGCCCTCGGTGACCGTGGCCGTCCCGCCGGCGATCATGCCCGCCAGCGTGGCATCCAGCAGGCCATCATAGGCGGTGGCGTTCCCGGTGTTCGTGACGGTCACCGTGTAGGTGACCACGTCGCCCGCGTCCACGGTGCCGTCCCCAGCGGGGGTCGTGGAGGTGGCGGCGACGGTGAGCTGGGGCTCGATGACACGCACGGCGACAGCGGACGCGGTCTGACCGGACACGCTGGCCGCGTTCACGAGGCTCACGCCGGCCTGGGAGACCGAGACGTTGTCCACGCGCACCAAGATGCGCCAGGTGAACACCTCCGTGTCGGCGTCGGGCGGGTTGTCCAGGTCGCTCCAGGTGAAGGTCAGCGTCCCGCCGCTGACGCTCGGGGAGGCCTCGGTGCAGACCACGCCACCGCACAGCACACCGCCGTCGTTGTGGAAGCTACCGGCCACGAGGCTCACGAAGGCGAGCCCCGCGGGCAGGGTGTCGGTGAGTTGGAGCGTGGGCGTGGTCCCCTCGGGGATGACGACCCCGAGCTGGTACTCGAAGGTGTCGCCCACCGCGAAGTCGGTCTGGGCGCCCACGAGGCCCTTCTGGGGGCCCGGCTGCTGGATGTCGAGCCGGCGCCCGCTGGTCGCGCGGTAGTCGTTGTAGCTGGGCGTGCCCGTACCGTCGCGCTCCACCGAGGTGGCGACGTCGGCGATGGCCTGGGCCGGCGTCCCGGGGCAGCCGGTCCAGGTGACGGCGCCGGTGATCTCGGCCGTGGCGCCCAGCGCCACCCCCGGGACCACGTCCACGGTGTAGTGGATGTGGGGCGGGGGCCCCACCTGGAGGGTGGACCAGGTGACGGTCGCGCCGGTGGCCGTGGTCGTGATGCTGCTGGTGGGGGGGCCGGTGACGGTGAAGTTGGCCAGGTTCTGGACCTCGGGGGGCAGCGTGAGGGTCCAGACGACGTCCTGGGCGTCGCTGTTGGAGGCGCCCGTGTGCGAGAGGTCGAAGTCCACGCTGACCGTGTCGCCGCCGTCCGCCAGCGCGGGGTTCAAGACCTCGTTGGCAAAGTGCAAGGTGGGCTCGGCCACGTGGAGGCCGCTCGTCTGGGCGGTCGTGGAGCGGCCGCTGCCCCAGCGCGTGGTCGCGCGGTTCTGGAGGTTGTCGCCCCGGTTCACCGCGGAGGTGTTGAGGACGACGGCCTCGTAGGTGATCGTGATGATCTCGGGGTGCGTGTTGTCACGGTCGGGGTTCGTGAGCGTCCCCAGATCCCAGGTGACGATGTCACCCCCGCCGCTGACCGTGGGGGACGCGAGGGCGCCTGGGTTCGCCAAGGGCACGCCCGACGAGGCGGACACGACGCCCACGAAGCCCAGGTGGCCGTCCTGGAGGCGGTCCTCGATGGTCACGTTCTCATGGACGCCCTCGGGGACCGTCACCGTGACGGTGTAGGTGATCGTGTCGCACCGGATGCGCACGGGCTCGGGCGACGTGCGGGTCTTGGAGGTGGCGAGGTCGGGCACCCGCGCCGAGGTGGTGGCGGTGATGGGGGTGAGGGCGGCGCACCCCTGGGTGGCGCCCGCGGGGAGGCTGGTCCAGCGATTGAGGCGCGCGGTGATGGGCAGGTTGTCGCGACCCTCGACGTTCGCGGCGAGCTCGGCCGAGTAGAGGGCGATGACGATGTTGTCCCCGGTCCCGGCGGCGGCGTCCAGGCTGGGCAGCGTGTCGATGTGGAGTTGCCCCGTGGTGGGATCCCCCACGACGCCCGGCACGGCGTCTCCGTCCCCATCGGTCGCGCCGAGGTAGACGATGTTCGTGTACTTGCTGGGGAAGGACGGGATCGTGACCCCCAGGTCGTAAGCGGTGGCGTCCGAGGCGTTCTCCACGACGATGGCGAACTGGACCTCGTCCCCCGCGTCGGCGATGGCCGTGGCGGCGACGGGGTTCGCGGCCAAGGTCTGGCTCGTGATCTGCGGGTTGAAGAGGTCCACGCCCACGCTCCCCACCAGGTTGGGGCTCGTGTTGTCCAGATCGATGGCCACCGCCCCGTGGTAGAGGTGCAACGCGGGCTCGCGGAGGGTGACGTTCGTGAGGCCGAAGTCCGTGACCGTGGCGCCGCCGTTGAACTCGGCCACGCCGATGTTCGTGAACAGCGACAGGTCGCCGTACTGACAGGCCTGCACGGTGACGGTGAGGAGGAGGTCCAGGACCACGGGGCCGGTGGGGTCGGTGTGGATGGGCCCAAAGGTGATCGACACCTCGTTGTTCGTGGCGTCGTAGTCCACGGAGGCCGGGGCGGGGACGGTCCCCACTGGCAGGGCGTTGCCGGCGCCGTCGGTGGCGTGGTCGGGCCCGAACTGCAGCGGGTGGGTGCCGCCGTCGAAGGGCGCCCCGGCGGCCCCGGAGATCTCGCTCACGTCGTGCAGAGGCAGAGGCAGGAAGTCGTGGACGACGGTGTCGAAGGCGTCGCCCTGGGCCATGGTGAGGCGCAGGCGGTAGGTCACGGTGTCACCGGGCTGAAGCTCCGTCGAGGTGACGTTCGTGTCGCCGTTGATGGCGTAGACCGACTTGTCCAGCGCCCCCGTGGCAAGGGTGACGTTCTCATCCCGAGGCCCGCTGGCCTCATCGTCGCTCCGCTCCACGCCACAGGCCGGGCTGGGCGTGCCGGTGATGGTGTGCTTGGTGAGGATGGTCGTGCCCAACAGGACGGGGTCCTTGTCCGGCGCCCCGTCCTCGTAATACTCGTCCACGTCGGCCGTGTAGTGGATGGTCTGCTGCCCCTCGGTGACCGGCCCCACGAGGTCGGGCAGGTCGAAGTCGATGATCCACGAGGTCACCTGGTCGGTGTCCCCCACGTCCGCCGGGACAGCGTCGTCGTTGTAGGACAGACCGTCCTGGAGGACGCTCTCCAGGGAGTTGCCGTCGAACTCGAAGTAGTCGCTGACGACGACGTTCAGGTCGAAGGCCTGCGTGTCACCGGGCCGCGGGACCTCCCCCGGGCGGCTCTGGTTCGTGATCGTCTCCAACACGGCCCAGGCCACGACGACCGTGGGGAAGGTGAGCTGCTCGTCCGCCTGGGTGTCGGCGCCGCCGGTGATGTTGGAGACGTCGGCGGTGTAGACGCGCGGGGCGCCATCGGCCGTGCAGGGATCGATGAGGGGCGTCGTCCCGTCGTCCTGAAACTCGCCCCAGTAGCCCTGGACGTGGAGGGTCTCGTCGGTGTCGGAGGCCGTGCCCGCCACGCCCGCCAGGCTCACGGTGAGATCGGTCCCGGCCGCCAGGGGGTACGAGGGGTTCCCCGGGGAGACCAGCGTCGCCGTGCCGTGGTCACTGGAGACGCCCGTGACGATGAACCCGTCGGGCACCTGGACGGCCACGGTCGCCGTGTCCAGCGTGCGCCCATCCGCCACGTCCACGATGGTGTCGAAGGAGGCGGGGAAGCTCGGCCCCTGGATCATCACGGCGGCCCCGATCTGGAGCGCGATCTGCCGGAACTTGGCGAAGACGGGGACGACGTCCTCGGTGCCACCGGGCGCGATGTCGGGCGGGTCGGCGCCCGGGTTGTTGTTGGCATCGGCCCCGAACGCGTACTGACACGACCCCGTGATGGGGTAGGTGTCCCCCACGACCGTGGCCCCCTGGGAGAAGGCCAGCGCGACCTCCATGGCCGGGGCGCCCGCGCCCTGGGAGCTCACGGGGATGGTCAAGAAGTAATAGGTGGCGCCGTCCGGGCCGCTCACCGACTGCCCCGTGAGGGGGTTCGTCAACGGCGCCCCCCCGGCGAACACACCGACCTTCGTGATGGTCGCCGGGAAGCCCGAGAAGGTGGCCCCGGTGAGGGTGATCTCGGGTGGCGTGATGAGCTCGTAGGCCGGCACGAAGCCCGGCGTGTCCCCGCCGTTGGTCAGCGACAGCGAGCCCGTGAAGGCCTCACCCACCATGGGCGCGGTCTCCACGCTGAAGGCGCACTGGGCCGACGGGGCGGCCAGGGCCGCGCCCGAGACGGCGAGCGTCGCCATAGCGACCAGCGCGCCCACGGCGCCCGCGAGGCGCGGGCGCCTGGACAGACCGAGAGAGCCGTTGTTGTGCGTGCGGTTCACTTGTCACCTCCCTCTGCGGGGACCTCGACCTTGGCGTCGGCGCCCACGGGCTTGCCGTTGATCTCCAGGATGAAGAACTCGGTGCGCCGGTTGATGGCCATGTTCTTCTTGCTGGTATTGGGGACCTTGGGGCGCGACTCGCCGTAGCCCTTGCTCACCAGCCGCCCGGCGTCCACGCCCTTGCTGATGAGGTACTTGCGAACCGCGGCGGCCCGCCGATCCGACAGGCGCAGGTTGTAGGCGTCCGAGCCCCGGCTGTCGGTGTGGCCCTCGATGCGCAGCTTGGTGATCTGCGGGTACTGCTTGAGGACGGCGGCGACCTCGTCGAGGAGCTCGAAGCTCTTCTTACCCTTGATGATCGCCTTGTTGGTGGCGAAGTTCACCTTCCCCTTGATGGTGATGTAGCGCTTGGTCACCTGGACCTTGCTCTTGGGATCGTCCGGGCAGCCGTCCTCATCCTGGAACTGGTTGACCGTCTCCGGCTTGAGCGGACAGGTGTCCTCCACGTCGGGGATGCCGTCCTCGTCGTTGTCCGGGTCTGGGCACCCGTCCAGGTCCTCGAAGCCGTCCTTGTCCTCGGGCTCCATGGGGCACTTGTCGTCCACGTCCCGGATCCGGTCCCCGTCGTTGTCCGGGTCGGGGCAACCGTCGTCGTCCTGGTAGGTGTCCTTGTCCTCGGGCTCGTTGGGGCAGCGGTCCTCGGCGTCCAGGAGCCCATCCCGATCGTTGTCGGGGTCCGGGCAGCCGTTCGGGTCCTCGAAGCCGTCCTTGTCCTCGGGCTCCATGGGGCACTCGTCATCCACGTCGAGGATCTGGTCCCCGTCGTTGTCCGGGTCGGGACAGCCATCCCCGTCCTGGTAGCCGTCCTTGTCCTCGGGCTGGTCCGGGCAGCGGTCGTCGCCGTCCAGGATCCCATCCTTGTCGCGGTCGCGCGTCGTGGGGGTCCAGTCCACGCTGGCGAAGACCCGCCACGCCGGCGCGCCCATGCCCCGCGTCAAGCCGGTGCCGCCACCCACCTGGAAGACCAGGTGCGGCTCGCGCCACCAGTAACGGAGGCCCGCCAGCGCCTCCACCGGGCGGTTGTAGGAGGTGCTCGCGGTCTGGGACAGGTCGCTCGGATCACGGCCGTCCTCGAAGGGCACCGTCCCGAAGACGTCGCCCACCAGGTGGAGATCTTCGAGCCCCAGGGGGATCTCCGTGTAAGCGCTCCAGCGGAACGCGTCGGTGTTGACGACGTTGTGGAATACGCGCCGCGGTCGAAGCTGCACGCCCGCGTTCAGCCCCAGCAGGAACCCCGAGCCGTGCCGCCAGTCGAAGATGAGCCGCGGCTCGAACCGCACGCTCCCGTCGGTGGTGAACTCCCCGGGGCTCCCCGTGGGCAGGAGCAACCCCGCCCCCAAAGCCAACCCGAAGCCGTGGTGGTCTTCGGCCTTGAGGAGCTGCCCCCGCGCGAACAGGCGCACGTCCTGCACGCTGAACGTCCCCTCCCCCGTGGGGCTGGGCAGCGTGGGGACGCGTCGGTTCTCGAAGGTCTGATCCAGGACGAGGGGCACGGTGACGCCCACGTCCATGACCTCCCAAAGCCCCAGCGCGGCGGACAGCTCCAGCTTGTGCGACAGCCCGAGGACCACGGTGGGGTCCCGCTCGGTCCCGTCGGCTCCCACGAAGGTCTGCTCGATGAGCCCGTAGCTCGTGTGGAAGAAAGCCCCAAACGAGGGCTTCAGGTGCCCCAAGAGGTCGCTCTTGGCGGCCCCGAGCACCGTCGTCCCCTGCCCGTACAGGGGCTCGAAGAAGTCCACCTGCATCCCCTCGCCGGCCCGCGCCGCATTCCCCGCGGTCGACCCGAGGGCCACGAGGCCCACGACCGCCGAAGCCACGGCACCCCCCCGCCAACTGCTCGTCATCACACCACTCCTGTGGATTGTATGAAGGTTCTGGTCGCCCTATGACAAAGGCAACCTTGCGGATCAAGTCTGGGGACCCCGTGGTCGTTTCGAGGGGGCCTGCGCCACTCTGCGTCGCCACCTCCCACCGCCCCGACGAGTCGCGCCGCCACCCGGGATGCCCCCCCTCCCCCTTTCTCCGCGCCGTCGGCACCGCTATGCTCGCCGCTGCCCCGCGCGGCGGTGGGCGCCCTCTCGGCGCCGGCCCCCCGCGCGCCGCCTCGTGCCCCCCCTCATGCCACGGGAGCAGCCCCTCATGCGCGCACTACCCTCGTCCCAACCCGCCCCGGCCCTCACCCTCGGGCGCGCGGCGCTCGCTCTGGCCGCGCTCCTCGCCCTGGCCGCCGCCCCGGGCTGCGGGACCGACGTCACGTCCACGCCCCAGCCGGGAGCCGACGCCCAGCCCACGGACCAGGTCTCGGACCAGGCCGGCGACGCCGCGACGGACACGAGCGCCCCCGACGTGCCCCCGGACACGGCCGACGACGGAGGCGACAGCGCGGACGCCTCGCCCGGCGACGCGCCCACCGTGGACGTGGCCGCCCATCCCCCGAGCTGCGTCACCTACTGTGAGGCCGTCCAGGCCGCCTGCGGGGACGCGGGCGCGCCGCTGTCCCAGTACGACTCCCAGGGCACCTGCCTCACCTTCTGCCAGGTCACCATGGGCTGGGAGCTGGGCCAGGCCGGCGACCAGGCCGGCGACACCCTGGCCTGTCGCCAGACGCACGCCCTCCTGGCCGCCGCCGGGCCCGCCGCCGCCGCCGCCCACTGCCCGGCCGCGGGCCTCGCGGGCGGGGGCGTCTGCGGTGGCTGGTGCGACGGCTACTGCCGCCTCGCCTCGAAGGTCTGCCGCGACGACAACGCGCTCTTCCCCTCCGACGCCGACTGCCTGGAGGCCTGCGCCACCATCCCGCCCAAGGGCCAGCCCGGGGACACCGCGGGCGACTCGCTCCAGTGCCGCGTGACCCAACTCGTCCAGGGCTTCGCCGACCCGGCGACCTACTGCCCCGCGGCCGCGCCGGGCGTGGACGCCGCCGCCCCCGGGCCCTGCGTGGACCCGGCCCCCAACTGCCCGGACTACTGCGCCCTGTACGGGGCGGCGTGCGGCTTCCAGCCCGAGGGCGGCGCGGGCTTCTCGGACGAAGCGCAGTGCCTAGCCTACTGCGCGAGCTGGGGCGCCCCGGCCCCGGGCGACGACGGCGACACCGCGGGGAACACGATCGGCTGCCGCATGACCTACGCCGAGCAGGCCCTCCAGCCCGGGGCGGACAAGGCCGCCCTGTGCGCCGCGGCCGGCGCCTCGGGCGGCGGCCTGTGCGGGGATCTGTGCGAGAACTACTGCGCCGCCGCCACGGCCCACTGCGGCGGCGACACCCCGCTGTACGAGACGCCCGCGAGCTGCCTGAGCGCCTGCGCCGCCTGGCCCGCGGACGGCGTGGACGGCGCCACCGAGGGGGACACGGTGCAGTGCCGCCTCACGCACGCGCTGCTAGCAGCCGGCGCCGCGGCCAGCGCCCCGCCGGGTGACACGGTGGACCACTGCGCCCAGGCCGCCCCGGACGGCGGCGAGGCCTGCCGCTGGCCCACCCCCGCCCCCACCTGCACCGAGTACTGCCAGCACGTCCAGGAGGTCTGCGGGGACGCGGGGCTCCCCAATGCTCAATACGCCAACCTGGCGAGCTGCGTCCTGTTCTGCTCGGTGGCCGGGCAGCTCGCGCCGGGTACGGGGGACGACGTGGAGGGCAACACCGTGGGCTGCCGGGACCACTGGGCCACCCAGGCCGAGCTCACGGGCGATGCCGCCACCTTCTGTCCCATGGCCGGCCCCTCGGGCGGCGGGGTCTGCGGCGGTTGGTGCGACAACTACTGCCACCTGGCGCTGGCGTCCTGCACGGGCGACAACGCCCTGTACGCCGACGAGGCCGCCTGTCAGGCCGCCTGCGCCGCGCTCCCCGCCAGCGGTCCGGCCGGGGCCACGACGGGCGACACGGTGCAGTGCCGCCTGCACTACCTGGAACTGGCCGGGATGGACGGCGAGACCTCGGCCGCCCAGCACTGCCCCACGGCGGCCCCCACGTGGGACGGCAAGTGCTCGGACCCCCTGCCGAACTGCCAAGCCTACTGCGAGACCGTCCTCGGCGCCTGCGAGGCCGACTCCTCGGGCGCCCCGCCCTACGGGGATCTGGCGTCCTGCCTGAGCTTCTGCGCCCAAGGCGCCTCCTG
Organism: uncultured Myxococcales bacterium; assembly: GCA_964478315.1. Classification (GTDB taxonomy): domain Bacteria; phylum Myxococcota_A; class UBA9042; order PHBI01; family JAAZYN01; genus CAYZID01. Next base: position 24,012 of record CAYZID010000046.1, read on the forward strand.
GCAGCCGGGCGTTTACGGCGACCTGGACGGCGACACCATCGCCTGCCGCCTCACGCACGCCCGCCTGGCGGGCACGAACGGGCCGGCGGGCCACTGCGAGGCGGCGGGAGCCACGGGGGGCGGCGTGTGCGGGACGCCCTGCGGCAACTTCTGCGACATGGTGACGGCCAACTGCGGCGGGATGAGCCCCTACCTGTCGCCCGACGAGTGCCTGACCGCCTGCCAGAGCTGGACGGTGGAGGGCTCGCCCGAGGACCTGGCCGGCGACTCGTTCCGCTGTCGGCTGAACCACGCGGCCCTGGCGGGGACGGGCGATCCAGCCGCCCACTGCGCGGCGGCGGGCGCGGACGGCGGGCCCTCCTGCGTGGGCACCGTGGAGATCCCCGCCACGCCGAGCTGCGCCGCCTACTGCGCCCTCATGGACACGAACTGCGCGGGCGACTTCGCCCAGTACGAGTCCCTGGAGAGCTGCCTGGCCTTCTGCCAGGACCAGGCGGCGCTGCCCCTGGGCACGGCGGAGGACGTGGACGTGAACACCGTGGGCTGCCGTATCCGCCACGCCATCCTGGCGGTGACGACGGTGAACCCCGCCGCCCAGTGCCCGGCCGCGGGCCCCACGGGCGGCGGCGTCTGCGGGACGCCCTGCGAGAACTACTGCGCCCTGGTGGCCCAGGGCTGCGGCCCCACGGCCCTCTACCCCGACGAGGACACGTGCCTGGCGGCCTGCGAGGCCTTCCCCGTGGACGGCCCGCCCGACGCCACCAGCGGGGACTCCCTGGCGTGCCGCCTCAACCACGCGGCCCTGGCGGTGAGCGACCCCGAGCAGGCGGCGAGCCTCCACTGCCCGGCGGCGGCCGAGGACGGGGGGGTGACCTGCGTCATCCCCACGACCTACCTGGGCGACGTCCAGCCGGTCCTGGAGGCCCACTGCACGCCCTGCCACGCCGGAGCGTCGGCGGACGCCTGCGCGGGTGGAGCGTGCCTGGCCACGAGCTACGAGGACACGCAGCTCCCCAGCTACTACTGCCCGGGGAAGACGAAGGGCGCGTGCGCCCTCATCCGGGTCTTGGAGCCCAGCATGCCGCTGGGGGCGCTGGGGAGCGTGCCGGCGGATGGGATCGACGCCCTCGAGCGCTGGGTGCTCACGGGGATGGCCGAGCAGTGACGGGGCGCCGGGCGTCCGCCGAGGGGGAGGCCGCCCGCGAGCCCGGCCCGGCGGCGGTCCTCACGGTGGCGGGCAGCGACTCGGGTGGGGGCGCGGGGATCCAAGCCGACCTGCGGACCTTTGCGGCCCACGGGGTGGTGGGGTGTACGGCCATCACGGCGGTGACGGCGCAGGACACGGGAGCGGTCTACCGCGTGGATGTGCTGCCGGCGGCGGCGGTGGCGGCGCAGATGCGGGCGGTGCTCGGGGATCTGCCCGTGCGCGCCGTGAAGACGGGGATGCTGGCGCGGGCGGAGATCGTCCGCGCGGTCGCCGAGGTCCTGGGCGAGCACCCGCACGTGCCGCTGGTGGTGGACCCGGTGCTGCGCTCCACGAGCGGGCGGGCGCTGCTGGACGCGGCGGGCGCGGCGGCGCTGCGGAAGACGCTCTTGCCTCGCGCCGCGCTGGTGACGCCGAACCTCCCCGAAGCCGCGGCCTTGCTGGGCCCGGCCGGGGCGGCGCGCGCGTCGTCTCCGCGGGAGGCGGCGCCCGCCCTGGCGGACGCGCTGGGGGTGGCCGTGTTGGTGAAGGGAGGACACGCCCCGAGGGGCCCGGCAGAGAGCTCGGCGCCAGGCGTGGTGGAAGACGCCCTGGCGCTGCCCGGACGCGGTGTGGTCGAGGTCTTCGCGGCGCCGCGCGTGGAGAGCCGCGCCACGCGCGGAACGGGGTGCACGCTGGCGTCGGCCATCGCGGCGAACCTGGCGCTGGGTGCCGTTGGCCTCGCAGAGCCGGCCGACCCCGCCCGTCTCATTCCGGCCATCGCCCGGGCCAAGGCCTATCTCACGGGGGCCCTGCGGGCCGCCGTGCCAGTGGGGGCGGGCGGCGGCCCGGTGGACCACCTCTGGCGCCTCCGGGAGCGGGCGAGGAGACGAGCGGCTCCGGGTGGTCAGGGCGAGGGGTCGTCGAAGTAGCGCGCGGGGAGTTGGGCCAAGGCGGCGGCCACGAAGCCGCCCAGAGAGGGGGGCAGGCTGCCCGTCAAGGCCCAGGCGGCCACCGACAGGGCCGCCAAGCCCCACCCCATGGGCGGCACGCGCCCGTGCCCGCGTGCCAGGAGGAGCCCCACGAGGAGCGCCAGGGCGGCGGCCACGCCGAAGATCAGCGCCCGACGCCGAGCACGGGCCGGGTCGGGCCCGCGCCCGCTCGTGTCCACGCCCGGCAACGGGAGCGGCGGAGCCGCCGGGGCGTGGCCCGCGGCGCCCCGCGACCCGGCGCCCCGAGAGCCCCCCTCCACGGCGGCCTGGCGGTCGGCCCGCACCGCGGCCGAGGCGAAGAAGACGGCCCCCACCACGGCGAAGAAGGCCACCACGCCGCGCTTCCCCAGGCGCCTCACGCGGCCGCCCCCGCGAGATGGGCCGCCGTCACCAGCAGCACCACGAACCAGGTCGTGGACACCGCCTCCAGCACGCCCACCCGCACCAACGAAGGCAGCTCCCCCGTGGGCCGCCAGGCCGCCCGCACCCCGCGCACGACGGCCGGCGCGTAGGCCGCCGCCAGGAGCAGCCCGGCCCCCAGCCCCGCCCGCCCCCCCTCCGGGCCCACAGCCAGGGCCGCCACGAGGACCGAGGCGGCGAGCACGGCGCCCGCCAGCCCCAGGTGGTAGCGGAGGCTAAAGCGCGCCGCCCGGCGGAGCCCCTGGACGTCGGCGCCCTGCTTGGCCGCCCGCCCCACGACGAAGATCATGCGGACGTAGAAAACGCTGGACCAGAAGAAGGCCGTCGTGGCGAGCCACAAGAGCCAGGCGTCGCGCACGAGCCCGCCCTGCCCCACCGCCACGGCCGCCGGCCCCGTGAGCCCCAGGGCCGCGACGACGGCCAGCTCCATGGGTAGGGAGCGCCGACGAGCCTGGGTCTTGGCGAGCCAGAAGGCCGCGAAGACGGCTGTACCCAGGGCTCCCACCGTCACCAAGTCCCAGTGCCCCAACCACAGGACCAGCGCCCCGGCGGCGCCCAAGGTCAAGGCCGAGAAGATGGCGATCCACGCCATGAGCCCCGGCGGACGCCGGCGCTTCTCCAACAGGCGCGCCGCGTTCTGGCCCATGTAGGCGGCCGTAGCGGCCAGGACCAGCAAGGTCCCGTCGAGCGCGTGGGGAGCGCCGAAGATGGCAAGGCCCAGAACCAAGGGTGCGTAGAGCATGGCCCAAGCGCCGTGCTCGCGGGGGATGGGGGGCGGCGGGAGGGCGGTCACGGGGCCTCGCGGAGGTTCACGGAGACAAACTGCCCGATGGTTCTAAGAACCCGTCCGCGCCGTGTCCACCTCCCGGCAGCGGCGGGGGCGACGAGGCAAGCCCAGATCCGCCACCTACTCTGGGATTCGGCTTTGGATCCCGCGTGTGGGCGG
>CAYZID010000047.1:0-27522 GCA_964478315.1 uncultured Myxococcales bacterium
TTGCCCAAACGCGGCCTCCTGCGCCTCGGTCCGCAGAGCAGGTGGCGAATCGGGGTCAGGCCGCCGAGAGGCTAGCTTCGCGTGGCCTGACGGCGGCGATCCACGCGGTCTACGAGTGCGAGGAGGCGTTCCACGAGCGGCCCGAAGGTGCTCCGGTCCAGGGCGCTCAAGGCCACGGCGTCGTGGACGCGGCAGAGGTTGTCCACGACCTCCGGCGCGTCGGTGACGCGGTCGACCTTGTTGAGCACCAGCAGGCGCGGCTTGTCGCCCAGGTCCAGCTCTTGCAGGATTCTCTCTACCGCCGCCATCCGCTCGTCGAAGCCCGGCTGGGCGAGGTCCACCACGTGGAGGAGGACGTCCGCTTCGGCGAGCTCCTCCAATGTGGCCTTGAAGGCCGCGACCAGGTCTTCGGGGAGATCTCGAATGAAGCCCACCGTGTCCGTGAGCACGATCTCCCGCTCGTCGGGGAAGCGCAGCCGTCGGCTCGTGGGGTCCAGCGTGGCGAAGAGCTTGTCCTCCGCCAGGACGTCCGACCCCGTCAGCGCGTTGAGCAGCGTGGACTTCCCCGCGTTCGTGTAACCGACCACGCTCACCACGGGGAGGCCCGAGCGCTGGCGGCGGCGCCGCCGCTCGCGGCGCTGTCGTCCCAGCTCCTTGATCTGTTTGCGGAGCCGCGCGATGCGGTCCTTGGCCCGGCGCCGGTCCATCTCCAGCTTGGTCTCGCCGGGGCCCCGCCCGCCGATGCCTCCGGCCAGCCGGCTCATGGCCTGCCCGCTTCCCGCCAGGCGCGGTAGCGTGTACGCGAGCTGGGCTAGCTCCACCTGCAGCTTCCCGTCGCGGGAACGAGCGCGCTGGGCGAAGATGTCCAGGATGAGCTGGGTGCGGTCGATGACCCGCAGCTCCGTGACCGCCGCGATGCTGCGGGCCTGCCCGGGCGTGAGGTCTTGGTTGAACAGGATGAGGTCCACGCCGCGCTGCATGGAGGCGAGCACGAGATCCTGGAGCCGGCCCCGGCCCATGACGTAGCGCGGGTCGGGCCGGGCTCGGCGCTGGATGACCTCCTCGACGATCTCCACGTCCGCCGTGGCGGCCAGCTCGCGCAGCTCGGCGAGGCTCGTGGTGACCGCGGCGGAGCCGGGCGCGTCCTGGGAGACGTGCACGGCCACGGCCCGTGTGCGCCCCTCCACCTCCACGCCCCGAGCGCTGCTGGCGAGCTGGGCCTCGAGGTCCTGGATGAAGGTGAGGAAGTCCAGCTCGAAGCTGCCCAGGGGGGTGGGGGGCTCGATCTCCCAGAGGGCCCCGTCCAGGCGTGGGGGGATGAGGTGCGCGACCTCGACGCTCGCGACCTGGCCCTCGGGGGAGGCTTGGAGGACCGCCACCAGATCGAGCTGCAGGAGGCTGAGGTCGGTCAGGTCGTCGCGGTCCAGGGGCTCCCCGAAGATGTGCGTGTGGACCAGGCGTAGCCCGCGCAGACGCCCACGCCCGGCGCGGTGACGCCCCAGGTCGGGCAGCACGAGGCGCCGCCCCTCCCCCACGATGACGTGCTGCACCCGCCCCCGGCGGTCCAGGAGTACCCCGAGCTGCCTGCGCAGCGCGGCCGACAGCTCCGCCAAGAAGCGCGCGAGCTCCGCCGTCACGACCTGGTCCGGGGGGACCGTGCGGCGGTAGACCCGCTGGAGCGCGTGGCGCTGCGCGGCCTTGAGGCCCCCTGTCGCGCCCGTGACGTCTCTGGCCATGCCCCTCGCTCTCTCCTGCCTCGTGCCACGCCCCGGGACACGGCGCCCCGGGCCTCGGCGGGCGGTTCTTCCAGCGCCCGGCAGCCCGTTGGCACACATGCCGTGCGCATGGTTCGCGCCCGAGAACCCACGCAGGCGCCGAGCGCCCGGCTCCATAGGCCGGAGGCCCCGGGAGATCAAGGCTCAGCAAACACCGATCCCCGTCCCCCTGTTCCCCCCCGTGCGGGTTCGTCCTCCCGAACGAAAGCAAGTTGTCAATAGTTTCGCCTGGTTGCGGCAAATTATAAGCCTTGTCACCGAGCCCGCCTTCCCGCAAGATACCGCTCCTAGTGATGGGCTCGTGCTGGGCCGCCCCGAGGCGGGCAGGCACGGGCTTCCCTTGACAGTGCCTCACGTCGGCCAGTAAAGCCGACCCTTCCGCGGCGGGGACCCCCGCCGGACCGCAGGACCCAGCCCAGGCAGACCGTCATGATCCGAGCCTACACACCCAGGCCACGCCGCCTCCTCAGCGCGGCGGTCCTCGCACTCATCTTCCCCGTGATCGGTGCTTCTGCCCGGGGCGGGACGCCCTCGGGCGGGCCCTCCTCGGGGATTCGTGTGGCGGCTCTGGGCCTCGACGAGTCCGAGCAGGCGAAGCAGAAGCATGAGGAGCACGAGCTTCACCATGAGGTGGACCTTCCCATCGCCGGCATGCTCCAGTTCCAGTCCGGCGTGGGGCTGGGGGCCTTCGTGGGTGGTGAACAGCGCCAGGTGCAGTGGACGACCTCCATCCAGCCCTGGCTGGGCTACAAGCTGGCCGAAAACCTCCAGCTTTCCAGCGCCATCGCGGGGACCTTTTACCACGTGAATGATTTCGGAACCCCGCTGGAGGACGGCTCGTTCCTGCTCAGCGACCTGTACTTCGACATCAGCCACAGCAAGGTGTTCGTGGACGAGGACCTGGGCCTCTCAGTGGGCGCTGGGTTCCGCGTGTTCCTGCCCACCTCGGTGTCCAGCCAGTTCCAGAACCGGTTGTTCAGCCTTCGGCCGGCCTTGACGGTGCGCTGGAAGCTCGGGCCCGTGAGCATCAGCTATCGAACGATGTTCGCGAAGTTCTTCTCCACCTCGGCCACGCCCACCATCGACTGCGGGGAGTACGGTGACCTGTGCCGCGAGGGTCGACCTGCGGGCCCCGACGTAGGGGGCAGCTTCACGAGTGAGCGCCAGGGAGGCGAGGTCTTCGTGCCCTCCCAGGGCATCAACTCCTTCTATTTCGGCAACTCGCTGGGGGTCGCCTGGCAGATCGTCGACGGCCTCACCCTGTCGGGCCAGGTCATGATCTTCAACATCTTCGGGATCCGCTCCTACGCCATCGATGAGTTCTCCAGTCAGTACGCCCGCGCTGGGCGCAGCCAGACCGACCGACTGTTCACACAGATCTCCCTCGACTACCAGATCCTCAAGCAGCTCGGTGTGGGCATGGTCTACGCCACGGACACCGCCCGCCCCTTTGGCGCGGACGGCTCTCGACTGGTCGTCCTCGACCCCACCCACGCGCCCGACAACATCACGTCCCTCACCCTCTCCGTCACCGCCTCGCTGTAGCGCGGCGGTGCACGACCCCATCGCTCGCCTGCTCGCCTTTCCCGGAGGAAATCCATGAAGTTTGTCCACACGACACCCCGTCGGCTCGGCTGGGGGCTCGCGGCGGCGGCCGTCCTGGCCGTGTCGGGTGCCTTGGGCGCCTGCGTCCAAGACGTCGGGACCATCAACCGCACGTCCCCCGACAAGGTCGACAAGCGCCAGTTCGAGGGCGTCTGGTTGTACGTCGGCACGGTCACCGACGCGCCCTTCAGCTCGGCGACCGCCTTCGCGGGGCAGATGAACTTCGGGGACGTGGGCAAGGTCGTCTTCGACATCCAGGAGAAGTTCCTCATCGCCTATCCGGTGGTGGAGCGGGTCGAGGGAACGGAGAAGGACTGGAAGCTCCAGGCCATCCGAAAGTACTGGGACCCTGATCACCGCGATGAGTTCGTGGAGATGTACGTGGGGCCGCCCGTGGCGCGCTGGCCCATCACGAAGCACTTCGACCTCAAGCGGAACTACAACAGCTACAACGGCGCTCAGACGAACGAGCTGACCGAGAACACGACGGACCGGCCGTGGTACGAGCGCGACTACATCCGCGTGAACTGGGCCGCGCAGGCCGTTCCGAGCTTCTTCTTCTCCTTGGGTCAGTCCAGGGGGATGACGGCCTACCTGGTGAGCCAGTCCCACGCGGGCGAGCCGGACTCATGGACCATGGACCCCGACGGCGGTTACTTCGACTACGTCATCCGCACGGTCGTGGCGTCGACGGGCAGCGAGTACTGCAACACCTACGGGCTGAGCCGCTATGACTGTGTTCCCACCGAGGTGAAGGTGCGCCACTCGTTCCGGCGCCTGGATCCCAAGCGGGACTACGTGCCCATTCGCTATCACAACAACGAGCAGCAGGCGAAGTTCGGCTTCTTCGCCACCGAGCGCTACGCCTACGACGTGGACTGGGGGCCCACCTACGAGGGCAAGGTCCAGCTCGCCAACCGCTGGAACCTCTGGCGCAACAACTACGATTACGTGCTGCCCACCGACGACAACGGCGAGGAGGTGCGCATCTCCTGCTTCCGAGACGCCGACTGCGACCGGGAGGCGGGCTTCCGGTGCCAGAAGGACGAGAGCTGGTTCGCCGACGGGGAGTGCAAGAAGCCTGTCCAGCGCCCCTTCAGCGAGCGGACCATCAAGCCCATCATGTACTGGCTGAACGCCGATTGGCCCGAGGAGTTCCTCGATGCTGCTTACCTCTCGGCGGATAGCTGGGACGACGTGTTCAAGGATGCGGTGTCCTGGCGGCTGTTCTACGAGGAAAAGGGGCTGGGGACGATGACGGCGTGCGAGAGCCACGCCGACTGCGCCACGGACTCCCTGCTCGCCGACCTCGACGTGACCCTCCGCGACGGCGCCGTCGCCTGCGTGACCGATGCCGAGTGCGGGGCTCACAAGTGCGTGTCGGTGGCCGGCACGGACGGGCAGAGCGCGGGTACCTTCTGCACGAACACTGGCCTCGCCTGCACGAGCGACGCCGAGTGCTACGATCCCACCTGCCAGGGCGGCACCTGCGCCACGAGTGGCGCGGCCTGCACCACGGACGCCGACTGCCAGGCGCCCACCTGCGGCGCCGATGGGTTCTGCGAGCAGCCGCGCCGTTGCTCGGCCGGGGACCTGACCAACGGGGTCGCCGCGGTTCCCTGCGCCGCCGGTCAGAGCTGTCAGGGCGGCGTGTGCACCGTGGCTGGTGAGCCCGTGGCCGAGCGCGTGAGCGCCTCCGGGACCCGCGCGGCCACGGTCATCTACAACGGCACGGGGACCATCGTCACGCGCGACAACTTCTCGCCGTCGATCCTCTCCCGCCTCAAGGTGAACCCGGGCACGGCCTTCGTTCGCCTGGTGAACGCTGCCCCGGACGGGGGCGATGTGAGCCTGAACATCCGCGACAGCGCGGACAACCAGTACCGCATCAAGGGCGGCGCTTACGACGCCGCGCGGGACTACGACCCCGCCGACCCGGCCACGGCCGACTTCATGGCCATGGTGCCCGCCGGCACGGGTCTCAAGTTCACCGTGACCTCCTCGGGCAACGAGCTGGCGAGCGTCTTCGGCGACCTCGTCGCCAACTCCCAGTACCTGGTCATCTACAACGGCGAGGACGTGCTCGTGACGGGCGCGGCGCTCACCGACACGCAGTTCGGTGTCCGGCTGGTGAACATGGCACAGGGCGAGAGCGTGGACTTCGGCCTCCAGGGCGTCCGGGTGGACGAGGACGTGGCCTACCGCTTCGCCACGGAGTACCGGAACATCGCGGGGGACATCCAGCGCGTGACGGTCAGTCGCGCGGGGCAGCGGGGCGACTTCACCTGCTACCGCTCCGACGACATCGGCCGCTGCGTGGGTTGGATGCCCAAGTTCACGGACGACGACCTCAAGCGGCAGCAGGAGATCAAGGCGAGCCTGCCCGCACTGTTTGTCCTCTGTCAGAACCAGTACGACGAGCTTACCGCCTTCGACGACGCGGAGATCGCCAAGGGCCGCGAGGGCTACACCGACGCGCGCTACACCGTGGGCGACTACAACCCCTGCGGCGACCCGGCGCTGGTCCCTGGTGACCCCACGGCCATGAAGAAGGACGGGGACATGCGCTACTCGATGTTCAACTGGATCAACGAGGCGCAGCGCTCGGGTCCGTTGGGCTACGGACCGGTGGCGGCGGACCCGGACACGGGCGAGATCATCTACGGCGCTGCGAACATCTACGGCGCTTCGTTGCGCACCTACGCCCAGTATGCCCTCGACCTGGTGGACCTGGTCAACGGCGACTTGGACACCGAGGACGTCCGCATCGGCAAGCGCACACGCGAGGCGGTGGCCGCCCTGGCCCAAGAGCAGGACGCCGTGAAGGCGAGCTACTTCGGCGCCAAGACGGACGCTGCGGGCGCGCCCACGCACAGGCCGAGCCGGCTGGGGACGCTGAACGTCGACGTGACCACGCCCCTGGGCCGGAAGGCCTTCTTGGACAACGCCCTGCTGGGGGACAACAAGCCCGATTACATGTTCCCCGAGCTGGTGGAGTACCAGCGCAACCCGCACAAGCTGGTCCAGGACCTAGTGGCCTCCCTGCCCCAGGTGGACCCGGCGCAGTTCCAGAAGCGCTTCGAGCGCATCCAGGGTACGCATATCGAGTCGCTGATGATCAACGACGAGGTGAAGCTGGCGGCCCCCTTCGTGGACCCGGATGGCTCCCTGTCCCCCGAGGACCTGCGCAAGAAGCTCACGCCGGGCGCCTGGGCGACGAAGTTCGCCATGCGGCGCGAGGCCGAGCGCACGGCGCGGCTGGCTCGGGAGAACCTCTACATGGGTGAGTTCGTGGACGACGCGCTCTACGGGCTGGCCAAGGACCTCAAGGAGCAGGGGCTCTCGGGCGACACCATGCGCCTGGAACTGGGCAAGCGCATCACCAAGGGGGTCCTGGAGCACGAGGTGGGGCACACCCTGGGCCTACGCCACAACTTCTCGGGCTCCACGGACGTCTTCAACTACTTCGACCCTTACTACGACATCCGCGAGAAGGAGCCCATCTTCTGCCAGGCGGACTCCTGGTGCGATGACGTCGTGGGCGAGCAGTGCGCCATCCAGAACTGCCAGACCAGCGATGATTGCCCGGCGGGTCTCATCTGCAACGCGGACGAGAACAACGTGTTCAAGTGCATGGCGCCGGCCACGCGCGGTGACGGCCTCGTGCCCACGGGCATGTGCGCGGCGCCCAAGGGCGAGCAGCAGTGCGCCACGGACGCCGACTGCGGCGAGGGCAACATCTGCAACGAGAAGGGCTACTGCTTCGTGCCGAACTTGCAGTTCTCGCCCCGCGCCTGGATGACAGACAACGAGAAGGCCCAGAAGCGCCCCGAGTACCAGTACTCCACCATCATGGACTATGGCGCCCGGTTCAACAGTGACATCCACGGCTTGGGCAAGTACGACTACGCGGCTATTCGCTTTGGGTACACCGAGCTGGTGGATGTCTACCGGGACACGACGCGTCTGCGGAACCGGGTGGAGCAGGCGGCGCAGCGTACGGGCAGCACGCGCGCCTCGTACAGCTACTACCTCAACAGCGAGTACTGGGCGAACCGGGGCACGGGCTTCTGGCACCCCTTCAACTACCTGAACAACTACATCGGGGTGAAGGAGAACCTCGAGCGCATGCCCATGCCGTACGAGCAGGTGAAGTACCAGCGGGAGATGGTGCGCAACGACGTCCGTGAGGAGCTGGACGTGGCGAACATCGAGGTCCCCTACGCCTACTGCTCGGACGAGTATCGCGGCAACATGGGCTGCTACTACTTCGACATGGGCGCGGATGCGGGCGAGATGGCGGACAACGCCAACACGCAGCTCACGCAGTACTACCTGTTCGACGCCTTCAAGCGCGACCGCCTGTGGTACGGCGACTACGGCAACCCGCTGAGCTACTACAGCCGCATCATGGACCGTTACCTGCGCGTCCTGGGGGATGCGGGCATGTACTACGCGTTGTGGGACAGCTACCTGTTCCGCTACTCCTGGTACGAGGAGTGGAAGGACATGCCCCTGGGTGGTCGCATGCTCGACCGCGCCGCGCGCGATGCCTTCGGGCACCTCATCGACCGCATCTCGTCGCCAGCGCCCGGTTGCTACAAGATGGACAGCCTCACGAACAGCTACCGGCTGGCGAGCTTGGAGCCGGGCGATGACTGCGACCTCAACGTGCCCTTCGGCGTGGGCCGCTACCCCTACACGCAGTTCGGCGAGTCGCTGGGCTACGACTACTGGCAGCACCCGCTGTGGTTCGGCTCCTTCTGGGAGAAGCTGGCCTCGCTGGCTACTCTCACCGACTCCACGGCGTACTTCGCCAACCTCTACGTCGGTGAGCAGCTCAACATCGGCGTGGGGACGTCCTTGGGCTTCAACACGGTGTTCTCGGACGCCCTGTCCAACTTCCTGGGCGGCGTGGTCTCCGGGGCTCTCCCCTTCTACGCGGGGCGGAAGGTCCAGGACACCTACGTGGGGCCCTCGGTGCCGGGCAAGCGCCCCTGCGCGGTGGGGCAGACGCCTGAGGCGGACGACTGTCGAATCGCCGTGGAGCCGGGGCTCAACTCCTTCACCTTGAAGCTCTACGCGGCGGTGTATGGGCTGGCCTACCTCCCGGCGGGCTTCGACCCGGCCTTCATCGACCGGGCGGCGGTCTTCGTCGACGGTGAGTCGGCCCAGTTCAACCACAGCGGGCAGCCTGGCGTGGTGGAGCATCGGTGCGTCGACGAGGTCACGGGCAAGACCTACGTAGCCTACGAGACGAACTATGGGCAGTACGGCGAGCCCAAGGTCGACATCGGTGTGGACCTGGTGGACCGCTGCCAGCGGTACGTGGACGCCTGGAAGGCCGCCGTCGGTACGGAGCAGGCCAAGATCGAGGCGGAACTCCAGAGCACGCGCGAGATGCTGGATGTCCTGCGCTCGCTGCACCAGATCTACGGCAACAGCACGCTGGGGCTGTAGGGGAGGGCGGAGCGATGCGTGACGCACACTTGAAGGGAGACAGGATGATGGGGACGCTCACGAAGGCGCTCGCGTTGGGACTGGTGGCGGGCCTGCTGGGCGCTGGCTGCGCCCAGCCGGAGGAGATCAATCGGGTCCAGCCGAACCTGATCAAGAAGTCCGACCTGGCCGGCGAGTGGTACCTCATGGATACCGTCGTCCAGGCGCCCTACGCCTCGGCCCAGTTCTTCCCGGGCCTCCAGGGTAAGTTGGAGCGCGGGGTCTTCGAGATCGAGGAGAACACGCTGTTCTTCTACCGGACCTACGAGTTCGTCGAGGGGCTGGAGAGCCAGGGCATCCGCCAGGATGGCGACACGCCGCTCCTGGACGCCGACGGCAACCCGGTGACCTACACGAAGACGATGCCCGACGGCTCTGAGCAGACCGTCACGCGCTACGTCTTCCGCAGCTCCCCCCTGGCCGCGTGGTCCATCACGGGGCACTACGACATCCGCAAGTCCTACAACCCCATGACGGGCGAGCCGTCCAACGTGACGGTGGAGGACGCCAGCGAGAAGTACTGGTGGCAACGCAAGTACATGCGCGTGAACTTCGGCCAGGACAACGCGCCGACGTCTTCGCGCTTCACGTACTGGCCTTGGTTCCACGACGTCGTCTACGAGGGGGACACGGGCCCCGAGGGCATCAAGCTCCGGATCGAGGACGACGGGAACTACATGGACTACGTCATCAAGGGCTTCATCTCGGCGCCGACGACCTACCTGGACGGGTGGGGCTACATCCCGACGTGCCTGTTCTACCCGTGGTACACGGGTGCGTACTACGAGTGCGCCGAGGAGGAGATCCAGATCCGCACCGCCTTCAAGCGCGTGCCCGCGGAGGACTCCTACAAGCCCCTGGACTACGACGACCATATGCTCAACAAGTTCGGTTTCTTCCGGCAGGAGCGGAGCCGGTGGGACGAGCAATACGGGATCACCTTCAGCGACGCCATTCGCCACATCGGTCGCTTCAACCTCTGGGCGGACTACGTGGAGGGCGCCGACGGCAAGCCCGACTACGCGGCCATGACGCCCAAGCCCATCGTCTACTACCTCTCCGAGCGTTTCCCCCGGGAGCTCATCCCTGGCGCCATGAGCATGGTCGACGAGTGGAACGAGGTGTTCACGGAGGTCGTCAGCACGCTCCAGGGCTCCCAGTACGACGGACGCATGGTCGTGCTGTGTGAGAACAACCTGAATGACGTGGCCGACTTCCTCGACGCGGATCCCAACGCCCTGCTCGCGGAGACCGAGGCGCCCTGCCGTGACATGGACAAGCCCAAGTACCGGGGTGACATCCGCTACAACCTCATCGTGAGCGTGGACGAGCCGGTGGAGTACGGGCTGTACGGCTACGGCCCTTCGGCCTCGGACCCGCTCACGGGTGAGACCATCTCGGCGACGGCCAACATTTACACGGCCAACATCCGTCTGGGCGCCCGGAACGCGGTCGACCAGATCGAGTACGCCGCGGGCGTCCAGAACTTCAAGGACATCACCCAGGCGCAGCACATCCGTACAGGGATCAAGGCAAGGACCCTGAAGAACAAGCAGAACGGCCCGCGGCGCGCGGTGAGCATCCAGGACGCCGAGACCGTCGCCGAGAACATCATGGTGCCCGAGGTCGCCAAGGGCCTCACCGGCGCGGGGGTCCCCACGACGGACGTGGACTGGGCCCAGGCTGGGATGAGGAAGCTCCTGGACGCGGACGACTTTAGCTGGGTGTGGTTGAACCAGGACACGGCGGCCATGGTGGGGCTCCCCGTGGACCACATGGGGCAGCAGCCCGACGACAACCACTTCCTGCGCGATATCGTGCACCCGGCATCCCTGGCGAGCGCCGACATGTTGCATTGGGACCGACGCCGCCAGGCCGAGCGCGGTAAGGCCGCCATCTGCATGGCCGAGGACTTCGACGACTCCTTCGCCGGCCTCGCGTTGGAGTACAAGCCTCTGTACGACCAGGCCATGTGCGACGGTCTGCGGGACCGCGACGACTTGGTCTTCGACTTCAGCGCCTTCGACGAGCCGGGCGTGGCCTGCGATGACGACGCGTCGGTGTGCGCGGCCGACCAGGAGTGCCGCTACCTGGACCAGGGCGACATCCAGGGCAAGTTCTGCATGACGCCCTGCTCCACGGGCGCGCTGCTGGACCAGCTCCGCAAGGAGATCCGCCGGGTGAACCAGGTGAGCGAGTTCACCTACTGGGACCCGAACGCGCTCTACACGGCCACGAAGGACGCCCGGGTGGAGGCGAGCCAGCACGCCGCGCGTGACATCATCGAGCCCATCCGCGAGCAGGTCTTCTTGGACGTCTACAACCGCATCTGGTCCAAGGTGACGCTCCACGAGGTGGGTCACAACCTGGGGCTGCGCCACAACTTCGCGGGCTCCACGGACGCGCTCAACTACTTCCCCGAGTACTGGAAGCTCGAAGGGGAGATGAACGCCGACGGCCAGTGGGCGCCCAAGCACTTCTTCGGGCGGGAGACCGAGGACCAGGTGCGCGGCAGGATCCGCGAGTACCAGCAGTCGTCCATCATGGACTACGGCAGCGCCTTCAACTCGGACTTCCAGGGGCTCGGCGCCTACGACCGCGCGGCCATCTTCTTCGGCTACGGGCAGCTCGTGGAGACCTTCGACAACCCGCCGGACCCGGCCAAGTGGACGCCCTACCTGGCCGAGCCCACCGATGACGATCCCGGGGACTTTGGGCTCTACCCGCGCCGGGAGGCTCCGCTGGCCCGCGCCTTGCGGAAGATCCACTACACGAACTACCCCGAGATCTTCGGATCGGTGGAGAACATGGAGAAGCGCACGGTGGTGCCCTTCGACAGCCTGTTCGACTTCGACCGGCCCTGCTCGGAGCTGGACAACCCCTACGACACCACGGTCTGCGGTGACGGCTCCTTCTGCCGCCCGTACCTCACCGGGTCCTTCTGCACGAAGCCCAACGTCGTCGAGGTCCCGTATCGCTTCTGCTCGGACGAGTACAACTGGACCTCGCCCACGTGCCAGACGTGGGACGAGGGGACCGACATGTACCAGATGGTCATCAACACCATCGACGACTACGAGAACTACTGGCCCTTCCGCGCTTACCAGCGGGACAACGACCTGTTCAACCCGTCCACGACGTACTGGCGGCGCGTGAACTACACGATGTCCTACCTGCGCAAGCAGTTCGAGCACTGGGCCTACGCGTACGCCCAGTACAACAAGAACGACTGGTGGGAGAAGAAGTTCGGCAAGCCCTGGCACATGGACGTGAACGGGGGCCTTGGCCAGACGCTGGCGGCCAAGGAGATCTTCGAGATGATGGCCAACGTCTTCGGGCGTCCCTCCGACGGCTACTATGGTTGGAACGCCGACAAGGGCCGCTACGAGCCGGTCGTCAACAACGGCAAGAACAACTACACGAACATCTTCCAGCTCCGCGAGGATCAGGGTGCGCGGCCCATGTACCCGGGCTACGACTACTCGGGCTACCTCTACGTGCCGGCGCGCGCCGGGGCCATCTACGACCGCATGGCGGCGTTCCAGTACATGGCCTACCCCAACATGATCTTCCTGGGCGGCGTGGATAACGTCTACGACATGCGGCGCTTCCGCATGTCCTTCGCCACCGTGTGGCCCCAGCGCATGCAGAACATCTTCGCCGGGCTGGTCACTGGCGAGCCCGCGATGTTCGGCTGGTGCATCGAGCACGACGGCGTGCCCCCGACCGAGGGTGGCAACGGCGACCCCAGTGCCGTGAAGCAGCGCAAGTGGTTCGGGACCTCCAAGGAACTGGACGCCTTCTACAGCAACTGTGTCCCCCTCCAGCCGGAGCCCGAGTACACCTTCCTGACCACGCAGTACCGCATCCCCGCCCTGGCCCTCATCTACGGCATGGGCTGGATGAGCAACACCTACGACCGGACCTTCGTGGATCGTTCGCGGCTGTGGCTGGACGGTGAGGGCAACGACCTCAACCTCCCAGAAGGGATGGAGGTCATGCGCTACACCGACCCGTTCTCGGGCAAGACCTACGAGGCCCCCTACGATCCTGCCGAGTTCGATCCCATGGCGCCGGTCACGCCGCGGTCGGCCGTCCCCAGCGCGGATTTCGCCCAGCACGGCACGACCTACTGGCCGGCCGCAGCGCTCCTCGCCTGGGCCAACGACAAGCTCACGAACGACTTCCCGAACTCCCAGAGCCTGAGCTCGGACTACCAGTTCAGCGAGCTCCAGCAGCTCGTGGGACGCCTGGAGATCGTCCGCGGCCTGTTCAGCCGGTTCGAGTACGGCTACTAGCGAAACCAGCGGAGGTGGGCGCTCCCACGCGCCCAGCCTCGGCTCCCGTACGCCAACGCCCCCGCCGCGACCTCCGGGTCGCCGCGGGGGCGTTGCCGTTTGAGCCATCGACGGGGTGGTCGAGCGCCCCCTTTTCCTACGAGAAGCGCCGCAGGAAGGCATACCAGACGCCCTCGCCACCATAAGCCGGGGGCGCGGAGACGACCTCGGCGACCACGCGCCCGTGGTCGTCCCTGAGCCACTCCCGCACAGCCTCGCGCAGTACGGGGCCTTGGGCCGAGTGGAGGCCACGGCCGACGATGATCCGCAGCACCTCGTGCCCCTGCCCCACTGCGTCACGCAGGAAGGCGGCCAGGGCCCGCCGAGCCTCCGGCCGCCGCATCCCGTGGAGGTCGAGCTGGGCGTGGGGCACGATCTCGCCGCTCCGGATGCGCCGCCGCAGCGCCTTGGGCGTCCCCACGAACCGCCGCGCCTGCTCGCGCCCGGTGGGCCGGGTGGTGAGCTCATCCTCGGGCTGGGCCTGGGGCCCGTCTCCTCGGGCGAGGGCCTCCATGGCCGCCTCGAACACAGCGTCCTCCGCACGCAGGTCCACAGGGGGCAGGGAGGATGCCTCCGAAGGAACGGTCGGGCGCCCGTCCGTAGCCCTGGCGGCCTTGGAAGACGGGACGGCGCCGGGCCCCGCCGCGTCCATGGTGGCGAGCGCCTGGAGGAACAGGGCCTCCTCGTCTTCGCTCGGCGGCTCTTGCACGCTGGGGTCCACCCCCAAGGGCGTCCTACCCTGGCGCCTCGTGCCTCGCCCTGGCCGGGGACGCCCGCGCCCTCCTCGGATGGCATGGGCGGGGCGGACATCAAGGGAGCGCATTTGTTCCTCGAACAGTGCGTCCTCGAACAGCGCGTCCTCGGTGGTCCCGCCTTCCCCGATCGTCGCCCCGTGTCCAGCCGGTGCGCCCCGCCCGGGGTGAGCGTCTCGCTGCTCCTCGCCTCGTCCTTGGCCCATGACACACCCCCTGCCCTCTGCTACAACGCCGCGGTCGCCCCGCGGCTTCGAGTACCCGCAACATGGAGGACGCCCCATGCGCATGTCCAGGTTCCACGCGCCCACGCTCCGCGACGCGCCCAACGACGCCGAGCTCCCGAGCCACCGCCTCCTCACGCGGGCGGGCTTCATCCGCCAGCTCACGGCGGGGATCTACGACCTCATGCCGCTCGGCCAGCGGGTGGTGCGCCGCATCACGCGGATCATCCGCGAGGAGCTGGACCGGGCGGGTGCCATCGAGATCGCCATGCCCTTCGTCCAGCCGGCCGAGCTGTGGCAAGAGTCGGGGCGCTGGCAGAAGTACGGGCCCGAACTCCAGCGGCTCACCGACCGCAAGGGCAACGAGTACTGCTTGGGGCCCACGCACGAGGAGATCGTCGTGGACCTCGTGCGGCGGGACGTGCGGAGCTACCGGCAGCTTCCTCTCAACCTCTACCAGATCCAGCCCAAGTTCCGGGACGAGGTACGGCCCCGCGGCGGCCTCATGCGGGGCCGCGAGTTCCTCATGAAGGATGCCTACTCTTTCGACGTGGACGAGTCCTCGGCGCTCGTGTCCTACAAGGCGATGTACGACGCCTATCACCGGATCTTCGAGCGTTGCGGCTTCGATTTCCGCGCCGTGGAGGCGGACACGGGGAACATCGGCGGGAGCACCTCCCACGAGTTCCAGGTCCTGGCGGGCACGGGCGAGGACGCCATCGTGAGCTGCGACACCTGCTCCTACACGGCGAACGTCGAGAAGGCCGCCATCGGGGACCGGGGCGAGGCGGCTGACGACGGTGGCGCGCCCCAAGGCGCGCCGGAGCGCGTGGACACGCCCGACAAGCGTACCGTGGCCGAGGTGGCCGAGTTCTTGGGGACCGACGCCGCGCACCTCCTCAAGACGCTCATCGTGGTCGTGGACGGCGAGCCCATGGCGGCCGTCGTCCGGGGCGATCACGAGCTGAACCTCATGAAGGTCCGCGACGCCCTGGGCGCCGAGGAGGCGGAGCTAGCCGACGACGCCACGGTGGAGCGGGTCACGGGCGCCCCGGTGGGCTTTGCCGGGCCGGTGGGGCTCGCGATCCCCGTGGTGGTGGACCGGGCCGTGCGGGGCATGGCGGGTGCCGTGTGCGGCGCGAACGAGGCGCACGCCCACCTCCGGGGCGTCGCCGTGGGGCGGGACTTCGAGCCGGCGCGCGTGGAAGATCTCCGGATGGCTCAGGGGGGGGATCCCTGCCCCCGTTGCGAAGGGCACCTGCGCGCCTTCCGCGGAATCGAGGTGGGGCACGTCTTCTACCTGGGCACCAAGTACACCGAGCCCATGGGTTGCACCTTCTTGGATCAGAACGGCAAGGCCCAGCCCATGGTCATGGGCTGCTATGGGATCGGCGTGACGCGGATCATGGCGGCGGCCGTGGAGCAGTCGCACGACGAGCGCGGCATCATCTGGCCCGTGCCCCTGGCACCCTTCGAGGCGGCGGTGTTGCCCTTGGGGAAGGCTGGCGACGAGGTCTACGCTGAGGCGGAGCGGATCTACGAGGCGCTCACGGCCGCCGGGGTCGACGCGCTGCTCGACGACCGGAACGAGCGCCCGGGGGTGAAGTTCGCCGACGCGGAGCTCATGGGCTTCCCCTGGCAGGTGGTGCTCGGGCGCCGCGGGCTCAAGGAGGGCGTGGCGGAGCTCAAGTCCCGAGCCACGGGGGAGGCGGAGAAGATCCCCCTGACCGAGCTGGTCTCCACGCTGGCGGCCCGGATCGAGGCCGCGCGGACGTGAGCCGCGTCTACGGCGCCAACGCCGTGGGGGAGGTGCTCACGCACGCTCCCGGCGCGGTGGAGCGGCTCCTCGTGCCCCGCGGGGAGCGGGAGGGGCCCCTCGTCGCCCAGGCGCACGCCGCGGGCGTCCCCGTGGTGTCCGTCTCTCGGGCGGAGCTCCAGCGGCGCGCGGGTGGTCGGGGTGGGGTGGGGCTCGCGGCGGACATCCGGATCGCCTCCCCGCCGCCTCTCGACGCCCTGGGCGGGCCCGGCTTCCTGGGCGTGGCCCTGGACGGCGTCACCGACCCGCACAACCTGGGCGCCATCGTGCGATCGGCGGCGGCCTTGGGGGCGGACGCCGTGATCGTGCCCACCCGGGGATCGGCGCCCCTCAACGACGCCGCGGTGCGCGCGTCGGCAGGCGCCGTGGCCTACCTGCCCGTGCTGCGCGTGGTGAACCTCGCCCGGGCCATCCGCGCCTTGCGCGAGGCAGGCGTGTGGAGTTGGGCCGCCGCCCCGGAGGCGGACCGCTCGCTCTACGCGGTCGATCTGCGCGAGCCATCGCTCCTGGTCTTGGGGGCCGAGGGACCCGGTCTCCGGCCCAACGTTGCCCGCGCCTGCGACGGAGCGGTCTCCTTGCCGCTCGGTGGCGCAGTGGCATCTCTGAATGTTAGTGTTTTCGCGGGGGTTGCTCTTTCCGAGGCCGCCCGGCAGCGGGCCCTCACCCACCGAGATGAGTCCGTAGTGGCTCGAGGTCGTTTCCGCAGTTGACACGCACCACGGGCCCACGTATAAGCCCGGCTCGCGTGCGTCACGGAGATCGTCTGCATGGGCGCGCGCCGCGCTGGCGTAGCTCAACTGGCAGAGCAGCTGATTTGTAATCAGCAGGTTGCGGGTTCGAGTCCCACCGTCAGCTCCAAGCCGCAGCTCTTTTGCAATCCGGTACGCACGCGCCACCCCGTGGAGGGATGCCCGAGTTGGTCAAAGGGAGCAGACTGTAAATCTGCCGCCATACGGCTTCGGAGGTTCGAATCCTCCTCCCTCCACCATCGCTCACCCGGTGGACTGGTCGAGGCGCGTTGGCCACTGCGGAACACGCGGGAATAGCTCAGTTGGCAGAGCATCAGCCTTCCAAGCTGAGGGTCGCGGGTTCGAGCCCCGTTTCCCGCTCTCCTCGCTCCCTGCGGGGCCGCGGCGGCCCGACGCGCGGGCGCCAGTGGCTACAGGCCTGCGTAGCTCAGCGGTAGAGCACTTCCTTGGTAAGGAAGAGGTCACCGGTTCAAGCCCGGTCGCAGGCTCCACGAGCCGTCGCCTAGGCGGCGGTTCCGCTAGCACCACCACGTGCGTGCGGTTCAGAGCGTGCGCTTCTAACCCGGCCCCGAGGTCGGGGCGGGGGCGCGCGGGATCGAAATGCCATCGCGCTCGGGCTCCCCGTGGGCGAGTCACGGCCTAGCCCCTGAGGACACCAGGAGACACGACATGGGTAAGGAGAAGTTCGTACGTTCCAAGCCGCACGTCAACATCGGCACGATCGGCCATGTTGACCACGGCAAGACGACGCTGACCGCCGCGATCACGAAGGTGCTCGCTGCCAAGGGTCAGGCGCAGTTCACGGCCTTCGACGAGATCGACAAGGCGCCGGAGGAGAAGGCTCGTGGGATCACGATCGCCACGGCCCACGTGGAGTACGAGACGGACAAGCGTCACTACGCGCACGTCGACTGCCCCGGCCACGCCGACTACGTGAAGAACATGATCACGGGCGCCGCCCAGATGGACGGCACCATCCTGGTCGTGAGCGCCGCGGACGGAATGATGCCTCAGACGCGCGAGCACATCCTGCTCGCCCGCCAGGTGGGCGTCCCCTACATCGTGGTCTTCCTGAACAAGGCCGACCTCGTGGACGACGAGGAGCTCCTTGAGCTGGTGGAGATGGAGGTCCGTGAGCTCCTCGACCAGTACCAGTTCCCGGGCGACGAGGTTCCGGTGATCAAGGGATCGGCGCTCAAGGCCCTGGAGGCGGACGACCCCAACTCGCCCGACACGCAGTGCATCACCGAGCTCATGGACGCCTGCGACAGCTACATCCAGGAGCCCGAGCGCGACATCGACAAGCCCTTCCTCATGCCCATCGAGGACGTCTTCTCGATCTCCGGCCGCGGCACCGTGGTCACCGGGCGCGTGGAGCGCGGCACGATCCACCCGGGGGATCCGGTGGAGATCGTCGGCATCCGCGAGACCCAGAAGACGGTCTGCACGGGCGTCGAGATGTTCCGCAAGCTGCTGGACGAGGGCATCGCTGGCGACAACATCGGCGCCCTGCTCCGCGGCATCAAGAAGGACGAGGTCGAGCGCGGCCAGGTGCTGGCGAAGCCCGGCTCCATCACGCCCCACAAGGTCTTCAAGGCTGAGGCGTACGTGCTGAAGAAGGAGGAGGGCGGTCGTCACACGCCGTTCTTCAACGGCTACCGGCCGCAGTTCTACTTCCGCACGACGGACATCACCGGCACCGTCAAGCTCAAGGACGGCGTGGAGATGGTCATGCCGGGCGACCACGTGGAGATGACCATCACGCTCCACCAGCCCATCGCCATGGACAAGGGCCTCCGTTTTGCTATCCGCGAGGGTGGCCGCACGGTGGGCGCGGGCGCCGTGACGGAGATCGTCGAGTAGTCCTTGGCGCCCCCTCGTTGGGGGCGCGCGCGGCCAGGTGCCGCGACCTCTCAAGGCGCGCGTCGCGGGTCCCGCGGCGCGCGCCTTTTCACCGCGCGGATCGGCGCGCACGTAGAGATCGGGGGTGCTCTCGGAGCGACCCCGCAAGAGGAGGTGCCCGCCATGGGTAAGAAGAGCTCCAAGGGCAACCGCGTGATCGTGACGCTGGAGTGCACCGAGGCCCGCGCGCTGGGTGTCCCCCCCAGCCGCTACACGACGACGAAGAACAAGAAGACCCACCCCAAGCGGATGGAGAAGAAGAAGTACAACCCCTTTCTCCGCCGCCACACGCTCCATCGGGAGACCAAGTAGGGTCCAGAGGGCCCTCGGGGACGCGGCTCTGGTGGGCGCGCTCGCTGTGTTCGGCACGAAAGATGCTTGACACGTTCGCGGGCGCGTGCCTATGGTCCGCACCCGCTCGCGCAGGCCACCGAGACCTGCGCCCCTCTCTCAAGGCCAGTAGCTCGAATTGGTAGAGCACCGGACTCCAAATCCGGGGGTTGGGGGTTCGAATCCCTCCTGGCCTGCCAACCGACCCTCCGCCCCGCGCCCGGGGCGCGACGCCGGTGGCCGCGCGACGGCGCCACCGGCTAGGAGCGAATGAAATGGGTGGTGTCGCTCGCTATGTGAACCTGTCCTTCGTGGGCGTGGGGCTCCTGTCTTGGATCGTCCTGGGCGGCCTCATGGCTTGGTTCCTGGGGTTGTTCGGGGCGTCCTGGAACGCCCCGCTGCTCGGCGTGAACTTCCGAGTGGCGGACCTGTTGGGGATGTTGGGCGCCATCGTGGCCGTCATCTACCTTCGCCGGCGCTACGGCGCATGGGCCTTGGAGGTCGGCAACGAGTTGGCCCGGGTCACGTGGCCCACGTTTCAGGAGACGAAGCTCGCGACGATCGTCGTGATCATCACCACGATCATCATCTCGCTGATCCTCGGGGTCTTCGACTATATCTGGGCGTGGCTCACCTCGCTCATCTACGGCTACTGAGCGAGGCCCTCTCGCCTCCACGCACCGGGTTGTCATGCCGCCGGGAGAGCACAGGATGAAATGGTACGCGGTGGGCACGTTCTCGGGGTACGAGGCGCGCGCCCGACAGCTCCTGTTGGAGAACATCAAGACCGCTGGGCTCCAGGATCGCTTCGGTGAGGTGCTGATCCCCACCGAGGAGGTCGTAGAGCTTCGTGGCGGCGCTCGCCGCACGGTGCAGCGCAAGCTCATGCCGGGCTACATGTTCGTCCAGATGGAGATGGACGATGAGACCTGGCACTGCGTGAAGGACACGCAGAAGATCATCGGCTTCATCGGCGACGACAAGCACCCCAAGCCCCTGAGTGCTCGGGATGTCCGCCAGCTCACGGCGACCCCCGAGGAGGGGGCTCCGGCGCGGCCCAAGGCGGCGCAGACGTTCGAGCAGGGCGCCCAGGTGCGCGTCGTGGATGGGCCGTTCGTGAACTTCAGCGGCGTGGTGGAAGAGGTTCTGCCTCAGAAGCAGAAGGTTCGCGTCTTGGTGAGTATCTTCGGGCGCGCGACGCCCGTGGAGCTCGACTACATGCAGGTCGAGCGCCTATAGCCCTTGGGCCTCGGGCCGCACCACGTCGCGCGGGGGGAGCCCGCGTAAGCGCGCGCTGTGCGTGGGCGTGGGAGGACACCGGGGAGAGGAGACGACGAGAAGATGGCGAAGAAGGTAACCGGCTACATCAAGCTTCAGGTCCCGGCCGGGAAGGCCAACCCGTCGCCGCCCGTGGGGCCCGCGCTCGGTCAGCACGGCGTGAACATCATGCAGTTCTGCAAGGAGTTCAACGCGCGGACGCAGAACGACGCCGGGATGCTCATCCCGGTGGTCATCACGGTCTACGCGGACCGCTCGTTCACCTTCATCACGAAGACGCCGCCAGCGAGCGACCTCATCAAGAAGACGCTCAAGCTGAAGTCGGGCTCCGGCGTGCCGAACCGCGACAAGGTGGGGCGGTTGAGCCGGGAGCAGCTCGAAGAGATCGCCAAGATCAAGATGCCCGACCTCTACGCCTACGACGTGGACACGGCCGTGCGGACCATCGCCGGCACGGCCCGCTCCATGGGCGTGGAGACGGATCTGTAGTGTGGGGCACGCGCCCGCCGGGTGGCGGGTCCGCGAGCCCACCGGCTGCGGCCGGAACTCAAAGCTCGGTAGGAGGTGGCGTGCGCCACCGCACGGACTACCAGGAGGATTCCCATGCCCAAGCGAGGCAAGAAGTACCGCGCGGCAGCGGCCAAGCGGGACCGGAACAAGCTGTACGACGCCGTGGACGCGGCCAAGCTCGTCAAGGAGATGCACTTCGCCTCCTTTGACGCCACGGTGGAGGCGGCCGTGCGGTTGGGGGTCAACCCCCGGCACGCGGACCAGATGATCCGCGGCGCCGTGGTCCTCCCACACGGGACGGGCAAGAGCGTGCGCGTCATCGTGTTCGCCAAGGGCGACAAGGCCCGGGAGGCCGAGGAGGCCGGGGCGGACGTCGTGGGCCAGGAGGACTTGGTCGCGAAGATCAAGGAGGGCTGGCTGGAGTTCGACAAGGCCATCGCCACGCCGGACATGATGGGCCTCGTGGGCCGTATCGGGCGCATCCTCGGGCCGCGCGGCCTCATGCCCAACCCTAAGTCGGGGTCGGTGACCTTTGACGTCGCGCAGGCGGTGTCGGAGGCCAAGGGCGGCAAGGTGGACTTCCGCGTGGAGCGCGCGGGCATCATCCACGCCGGGATCGGCAAGGTGTCCTTTTCCGCGGACAAGCTCGCGGAGAACCTCCAGGCGCTGGTGGGCCAGCTTGTGAAGATGAAGCCTGCTACCGCCAAGGGGACCTACCTTCGCAGCATCAATCTGTCCTCGACCATGGGGCCGGGCGTCAAGGTGGCGCCGTCCTCGGTGGTGGACCACTCGTAGAGAGGGGAGCCCGGCACCGCGCTTGGTGGTGTCGGGCCCCAGGCCCTTCTGGGAGCAAGGGGGGCTGCCCGGGCGGTTTGCGCACGGCGCCCCTCGCCAGGATTGCTCGTTGTGGTGCGTTGAACTCGCGCCTTGTGCCTTGTGACTTGCGATTGACATGACGTGTGCCAGGTCCATCCGGTCGCTGGCTGTCCCAAGAAGTCGGGGGCGGGAGCCTCAATCGAGTCGTCGTGAGACGACGCGCCCGGCGGAGGCGGCGAGCCGTGGAAATGGACTCTGTGTGGTTCCCAGTCTCGTCCGCGACGGGCGAACCGTGACGACTCACCGTGTGTGAGGGGGAGCGGTTGGCTCGGGTGGAAGCGTGACACGGAAGAGACCCGGCCAGACCCTTAGAGCCGAGGTAGCGCTCCGGCGCCACCTCACAGGAGCAGGGATGAACCGACAGGAGAAAGCCGAAAAGGTCTCCGAGATCCGCGACCTCCTCGACGGTGCCCAGCTTGTTGTCCTGACGGAGTACGCAGGCCTGGACGTCTCGCAGATGGTGACTCTTCGGAGGAACCTCCGTGAGACCGGGGCGAACTTCCGGGTGATGAAGAACACCCTCGCCAAGCTCGCGACGGCGGAGACGGACCTGGAAGGTCTGCACCCGCACTTCGAGGGCCCGGTGGGCGTGGTCTTCACCAAGGAAGACGCCGCCGCGACGGCGAAGGCGCTCGTGGCCTTCCAGAAGGACAACCCGAAGCTCGAGATCAAGGCGGGCAGCCTCACTGGCGGCCAGCTCCTCGACGCCGAGGGACTCGTGAGCCTCTCGAAGCTCCCGAGCCGCGACCAGCTTCGGTCGCAGCTCGTGGCCGTGCTTCAGGGAGTGCCGCGCAAGCTCGTGGGCATCTTCGCGGCCGTGCCGCGGGACTTCGTGGGTGTGCTCAACGCGCGCAGGCGCGAGCTCGCCGGCGAGTAGCCACCGACCCACCAACCCATTTTCGAACGCAGCGAACCAAGGCGCATGCTGGCAGGGAGCCCGCGGCGCCAGTCAACGAACGGAGAGACAACCATGGCAGAGATCACGCGTGCGCAGGTCAAGGAGTTCCTCGAGGGTATGACCATCCTCGAGATGGCCGAGTTCACCAAGGAGCTGGAGGAGGCTTGGGGCGTGTCCGCCGCGGCCCCCATGGCGATGATGCCGGCGATGGGCGGCGAGGCCGGCGGCGCCGCCGAGGAGGAGCAGACCGAGTTCGACGTCATGCTCACCAGCATCGGCAGCTCGAAGATCCAGGTGATCAAGGCGGTCCGCGAGCTCACGTCGCTGGGCCTCAAGGAGGCCAAGGCCCTGGTCGACGGTGCCCCGGCGGCCGTCAAGGAGGGCGTCTCCAAGGAGGAGGCCGAGGCCGCCAAGGCCAAGCTGGAGGGCGTGGGCGCGAGCGTCGAGATCAAGTAGCAGCCGTCGGCAGGGCGGCGCGCGCCGCCCTGCCACGGTCGCCGTGTGGGTGGTCACGCGGCGACGTCATCCTGGATCCTCCCCCCGCGCTCAGCGCGACTCGCTGAAGGAGACAACGTGGCCAGGCGAACCCTCAGGGACCTCCGGGTCCGGAAGAACTTCGGGAAGATCCCGAAGGTCATCGACATCCCCGACCTGATCAACATCCAGAAGCAGTCGTACGAGAAGTTCCTCCAAGCCAACCTCTCGCCCGAGAAGCGGGAAGACGTGGGCATGCAGGGGATCTTCAAGAGCGTCTTCCCCATCCGGGACTTCAACAAGACGGCGCAGCTCGAGTTCGTGAGCTACAACCTGGAGCCGCCGAAGTATGACGTCGACGAGTGCCGCGCGCGCGGCATGACCTACTCGGCGCCGGTGAAGGTGGCGATTCGATTGGTCACCTGGGACACGGACGAGGCGGGCAACCAGTCCATCCGCGACATGAAGGAGCAGGAGGTCTACTTCGGCGAGATCCCGCTGATGACGGCCCAGGGCACCTTCATTATCAACGGGACCGAGCGCGTCATCGTCAGCCAGCTTCACCGCTCGCCCGGCGTGTTCTTCGACCACGACAAGGGCAAGACCCACTCGTCCGGCAAGCTCTTGTACTCCGCGCGGGTCATCCCCTACCGCGGTTCCTGGTTGGACTTCGAGTTCGACCACAAGGACCTGCTCTACGTGCGCATCGATCGTCGTCGGAAGATGCCCGCGACGGTGCTTCTGCGCGCGCTGGACTACTCCGCCGAAGAGCTCCTGGAGATGTTCTACGACCGGGAGACGATCCGCCTCACGGAGGACGGGCGCATCTTCCGCAAGGTGGACTACGAGCGCATGGCCGGTCAGAAGGCCGGCGAGGACATCGTCGCCGAAGATGGCACGGTGGTGGTGAAGAAGGGCAAGAAGCTCGGGCGCGCGAACCTGCGGCGGATGCGCGAGGCGGGCATCGAGGAGATCCAGCTCGCTCCCGAGGACCTCGTGGGCAAGGTCTTCGCGCACGACATCATCAACATGGAGACGGGCGAGGTCCTCTTCGACGTCAACGACGAGGTGAGCGAGGAGGGGATCGAGACGCTCCGCGAGGCGGGCATCGAGTCCTTCGAGATCCTATTCATGCACCCCGTGTCGGCGGGTCCCTACCTTCGCGACACCCTCAAGGCCGACAAGATCACGTCCACGGACGAGGCGATCCTCGAGATCTACCGGCGCCTCCGTCCGGGCGACCCGTCCACGGTCCAGCAGGCCCGGACGTACTTCAACAACCTGTTCTTCAACCCGGCGCGCTACGACCTGTCCGAGGTGGGGCGCGTGAAGCTCAACCACAAGCTTCACAGCAAGGGCGCCGTGGAGGAGACGGTCCTCACGAAGGCCGACATCGTCGAGACGGTCCGCTACCTCATCGGGCTGCGCAACGGTGGCAAGGACTTCGTCATCGACGACATCGATCATCTGGGCAACCGGCGCGTGCGCGCGGTGGGCGAGCTCATGGAGAACCAGTACCGCGTGGGGCTGGTGCGCATGGAGCGCGCGATCAAAGAGCGCATGTCCATGTCTCAAGAGCTCGAGACCCTCATGCCCCACGACCTCATCAACGCCAAGCCGGTGAGCGCGGTGGTGAAGGAGTACTTCGGGTCGAGCCAGCTCAGCCAGTTCATGGACCAGACGAACCCGCTGAGCGAGGTCACGCACAAGCGTCGTCTGAGCGCCCTGGGGCCGGGCGGCCTGACGCGCGACCGCGCGGGCTTCGAGGTGCGGGACGTCCACATCACCCACTACGGGCGCGTCTGCCCAATCGAGACCCCTGAGGGGCCGAACATTGGCCTCATCGCGTCTCTGGCGACCTACGCGCGGGTGAACCGCCTGGGCTTCATCGAGACGCCCTACCGGACCGTGGAGGGAGACCACGTCACGGACGAGGTGGGCTACTACTCGGCCCTGGACGAGGAGAAGCACACCATCGCGCAGGCCAACGCGGGCGTGAACGACGAGGGTGTGTTCGTAGCGGAGAAGGTCCCGGCGCGCGTCATGGGCGAGTTCCAGATGGTGGCCCCGGACGATGTCTCGCTCATGGACGTGTCGCCCAACCAGCTCGTGAGCGTCGCCGCCTCGCTGGTGCCCTTCCTCCAGAACGACGACGCGAACCGCGCGCTCATGGGCGCGAACATGATGCGTCAGGCGGTGCCGCTCCTGCGGACCACGGCGCCGCTGGTGGGGACCTCTTTGGAGCCCGTCGTGGCCGCCGACTCGGGCGTGACGGTCGTGGCGAAGAACGACGGCGTCGTCGAGTACGTGGACGCGGCACGAATCGTCATCAAGCCCGACGCGCTGGACACCGACATCCACACCAAGCCCGACATCTATGGCCTGGTGAAGTACAAGCGGTCCAACCAGAACACCTGCATCAACCAGAAGCCCATCGTCAGCAAGGGCGACCGGGTGAAGGCTGGGATGGTGGTGGCCGATGGGCCGGCGACCGAGCTCGGCGAGCTGGCGCTGGGGCGGAACGTGGTCGTCGCCTTCATGCCCTGGGGCGGCTACAACTACGAGGACTCCATCCTCATCAGCGAGAAGGTCGTCAAGGAGGACCTCTTCACCTCGATTCACATCGAGGAGTTCGAGTGCACGGCGCGCGACACGAAGCTCGGCAAGGAGGAGATCACGCGCGACATCCCCAACGTGGGCGATGACGCCATGGCGAACCTGGACGAGGCGGGGATCGTCCGAATCGGCGCCGAGGTGAAGACCGGCGACATCATCGTCGGCAAGATCACGCCCAAGGGTGAGACGCAGCTCAGCCCCGAGGAGAAGCTCCTTCGGGCCATCTTCGGCGAGAAGGCCGGCGATGTGCGCGACACGTCCCTGCGCATCCCGCCGGGGGTCAAGGGCACGGTCATCGAGGCGCGGGTGTTCTCGCGCAAGGGCGTGGAAAAGGACTCGCGCACGGCCGAGATCGAGGAGGCCGAGGAGAGCCGGCTCCGCAAGGACCAGAAGGACGAGATCCGTATCATGCGCCAGGCGGCCTACAGCCGGGTGGCGCGCTTGCTGGAAGGCCACAAGACCGCCAACAAGCTCGTGAGCGACAAGGGCGACGTGCTCATCGGCAAGGGCGTGGTGATCACGCCCGAGGTGCTCGCGGGCGTCCCCCAGAAGCACTGGCCGGACATCCGGCTCGTGGACGGCGAGCGCGTAGAGCACACGGTGGGGCAGATCGCCGCCGAGCTCGAGGCGTCCGTGGACCAGGTGAACGAGTACTTCGAGGAGAAGATCAAGCGCCTCAAGAAGGGCGATGAGCTGCCTCCCGGGGTCATCAAGATGGTCAAGATCTACGTGGCCATCAAGCGCAAGCTCCAGGTCGGCGACAAGATGGCCGGCCGCCACGGGAACAAGGGTGTGGTCTCGCGCATCCTGCCCGAGGAGGACCTGCCGTACCTGCCCGATGGCACTCCGGTGGACGTCGTGCTCAACCCCCTGGGTGTGCCGAGCCGCATGAACGTGGGCCAGATCCTCGAAACGCACCTGGGCTGGGCCGCGCTTGGCATGGGCCAGGCGATCGGACGGATGGTGGAGGAGGCCGCGAAGCCGGCGGCCATTCGGGCGCGGATGTTGGAGGTCTTCGATGACAAGGACTCGCGCGAGCTCGTGGAGTCGTTGAGCGACGAGGACGTGCTGCGGCTCGGCCGGATGCTCCGTACCGGCGTCCACGTGGACACCCCGGTGTTCGATGGGGCCAGCGAGGAGGACATCCGGGGGCTGTTGGAGAAGGCTGGACGGTCCCGCACGGGGCAGACGGTGCTCTTCGACGGGCGCACGGGAGAGGCCTTCGACGAGGACGTCACCGTGGGTGTGATGTACGTCCTCAAGCTCCACCACCTGGTGGACGACAAGATTCACGCGCGGTCCATCGGACCGTACTCGCTGGTGACCCAGCAGCCCTTGGGCGGCAAGGCGCAGTTCGGTGGCCAGCGGTTGGGCGAGATGGAGGTCTGGGCCATGGAGGCGTATGGCGCCGCCTATGGGCTCCAGGAGTTCCTGACGGTCAAGAGCGACGACGTCGTGGGCCGCACGCGGATCTACGAGGCGATCGTCAAGGGCGAGCACACCCTGGAGCCGGGTTTGCCCGAGTCTTTCAAGGTGCTGCTCAAGGAGCTCAAGAGCCTGGCGCTCGACGTTGAGCTCGTCGAGGCCGGCTGATGGGCGGGCAGAACACGCAACGTGACGGCGGACTGGAGGCAAGCGCGTGAAGGACTTCTTTAACTTCTATGAGAAGCCGAAGGATCCCCTCAGCTTCAGCGCCGTGCGCATCGGCTTGGCCTCGCCCAAGAAGATCCTGGAGTGGTCCTATGGCGAGGTGAAGAAGCCGGAGACCATCAACTACCGGACCTTCAAGCCCGAGCGGGACGGTCTGTTCTGCGCCAAGATCTTCGGGCCGGTGAAGGACTACGAGTGCAACTGCGGCAAGTACAAGCGCATGAAGCACCG
>CAYZID010000048.1:0-17335 GCA_964478315.1 uncultured Myxococcales bacterium
GTCGATCACAAGTTGCGATCCCTGTCCAGCACTATCAGAACTCGATCGCCCTGCCCGGGGAGGCGGCCCAGGCTGGCGTGGCGGTGGGGTTCGGGGAGTCTTCGCTGGCGCAGGGTGGCCAGCCGGGTGTCGGCGATGGGCGGCAGGTCCGGCAGGGCGTGCAGGCCCTGCAGGATGCTGCGAATCTCCCCGTGCGTAGGGGGGGCTGGCGGGTGAGCGTCCCCGTTCCGGTGAGGCGCGTTCTGGGCAGGTGGTGCGGTCGCGTCTGGCCGGAGCACCAAGAAGGCCAGGCGCAGGGTGTCCAGGTCGATGCGCGAGGCCAGCTCCTCGCGCCAGCGAAGCAGCCCCTCGGGGCGCAGGGCGGGCTGGCCGCGGAACCACGCAAACGTCTGTTCGGCCAGGAGGTGCAAGGCGTTCAAGAACAGCGGCCATCCGGGGATTCGATCGCGGAGGGCTTGGAAGGCCCCGTCCACCTGATGCACGGGCCACTGGCCGAAGACGTGTCGGTCCCCGTGCTGGCGCACGGCTTCCACCAGCCTCTCGTCGAGCACATCATCGTCCGGCCTCGCCTCCCAAGGCGGACCTTCCTTCCCCAGGACCGAGAGCTGCTCCCCACACGAGAGCACCCCCACCGCCGCATGCCAGGTGAGCATGGCCTAGTTCTCTTTCTTGGAAGAAGGGGCCCGCTTGCCCCGCGCTCCGTTCTTGGCGGGTGTGGTTCTCTTCTTTGGAGGCGCTTCGTTCGCCTTGGCTGGCTTCGAACCGGCGCCTTCGGCGTTGGCCTTCGTTCCTCGCAGCGGGCTCACCACATGCTTCTCAAACAAGTCCTCAGGGTCGTCCGGGGCATCGTCGGCGTTCGGGGGGGGCTCGAACGGCGGAAGGAGTGCGCTCAACCAGACGTGCGCCTCTGCCCCCTCGGCATCTTCGCTGTCCTTGCTGTCCCACCAGCAGGCCTGGTTCTCGTCGTCTGGTGTCGAGAAATGCTTCTTGAGCTCCTGGAACCAGGCGTCGCACAGCACGCCGTGGAGCAGGGGACAAGAGGCCAGCCAGGCGGTCGTGGGGAAACGCGTCGTCAGATCGCCGTGTTCAAGACGAGGTGCAAGTCTTTTCCCTTCTGCTCGAATCTCTAGCTCCCTCTTGATGGCTTGGACGAAGAGCCCTCCGGGCTTGGGAGTCGCGGTCGTGCGCCACGGTCTTCGACTCGCGGGCGATTCGAAGACCGAGACCATGAACCTTGGATCGACGCGCGTGGTCCTCAGCTCCTGCGCCTCCACGACGAACACGGAATAGAGGAAGGCCAAGACCCAACGCTGGAGGTCGGCCCCGACCCCGCGCGAAGGCAAGGGCACGTTCTCGCCCATTCGTTGCAAGTTGTCGGCGAAGCGTCTGGCTACCGTTGCCCAGGCGGCGGGCCGCAACGGCGCTATCCTGCCGGTTTCGGAGTCCCCGCCCGGCGCCCATTTGACCCAAGCCACCATGGCACGAACGAGCGCTCTGTCTGGCTCCTTCAGCGGGATCGTCTCCGCACCCACCTCTTCCTCGGCGTAGTCCGAGAGTTCGTCTGCTGTCCCCGTGCGCTCAATGGGGAAGACATCGTGCACGGCAGACAGGTTGAGCACGGCCTCCCAGAAGTCCTTGGCATCCTGGTCTCCAACGTCTCCAGGTGCGGGAATGTCTCTCGTGATGGCGCGCAGAGACCACAGTCTCGCAACCGCCGCGATGCCTTTCCATGGATCGACGTACTGGAAGTGCTGGTTGTACTTTCGCAGCGTGATACGATACCAGGAGTACAGCAGTCTCGCGCCGCTTGGAGCCGCATCCCACCACGCCTTGCTCGACTGCGTGACAGCGTTGAGGATCAACGGTTCGTCGGGCGCGGTGTTCAGGCGATGGCGGAGCCACGGATCGATTCCGAAGCGGGCCTTCTTGATGGGCTCACTCCACTTGACGACTTGCTTGTGTCCTCGCTTGAAGTACGCCGCGAGTTGGGCGAGGCGCTGTTTCTTTGGGTACTTGAACCTCTTGGGAGGCAGGCGCGTGGCTACGGCGGGCGTGGCGGGATAGGTGTTCGAGATCTGGGTGGCTGTGACCCGCGCGGCCGTGAGCCAGGCTGGCTCGGTAGAGCCCAGCAGCCACCGCGCGCGCTGATCGGCGGCCTCGCTATCCTTCTCGGGGACCCGAGACCAGGCGCTCATGGGAGCGCCGATGCGCCCGAAGTAGGCGAGCTGGTCCAGGGGGAACGAGCGCCAGTAGTGGACGAAGGTTGCGGCGACCGCGTGGACGAGCACTTGCTGGTGGTACCGAAGGGGCCCTTCCGCCACCTCGCCTGCGTCCAGGGGCCAGACCGAGCGACGGATGGAGACCCCGCTGGAGCTCTGTCCTCCGCTGCCGGCGTGGTCTTCCGCCCGAAAGGCCTCATGGTCGTGCGTCGCCAGCCACTGGGCCCAGGGCGCGAACCCGTCTCGCGGGAGGCCGGCTAGCGCGGTTCGGTCCAACTCCATGCGCTCTTGAACGAGCGGGTAGATGTCCAGGTACTCCCCCGGGAACTCGCTCAGGCGCTCTTGGTCGGCTGTGGAGGCGGCGCTGCCCTTCTTCTCCTGATCTGCCTCGGACGCGATGCCGGTCACGGTGTCGTGAATGCTGGTGAGCCAGCGAATGACCGTCCAAGCCTCTCGCGTGTTGGCGGGCACGAGGGCGCGTCCCGTGGGTGAGTTCGCGATAGGGCCGGGGATCCCCAGCACGTGCTTCTGGCCTACCTCCAAGAGCTCGACCAGCGTCGTTTCCCGCTGCTTGGGCTTGGCCTCTCCCTGGGGCTGGTGGATCCACCTGACCTTCACCGCATCGAGGTGACTCCTGCTGCGGAAGATGCGGTCGGTGACCGTGGGCAGCGCCACGCGGCGCGCGGGGCTCAGCAGCTTGAGCAGGTACTGGTCTTCGAGCTCCCGTACTTGCCCCACGAGGCCGCCGCCCGCACCGTCCATGTCCTTCAGTGGCTTGAGAGCCTTCCACTGCCGCGTTCGGACCACCGCACGGAAGAGCTGCATGTCGCCGGACAGGATGGCCAGGATGTGGCGGTTGCTCAGGTACCGACGGGTGGTCTCCAGGACGTCCCAGCCCTGGTCCATGGCCACGTCCACGTCGTCCAGGGGCTGGATGAGGAGTCGGACGCCCAGCGCGTTGGCCGCAGCGCAGCAGAACCGCTCGAAGGAGCGCGCCAGGTGGATGCCGCTGCTGGACCCTTGGAGCAGCAGCTCGGCGAAGAGGCTGGGCGATCCGGCGGCGCGCTTGAGGGCCTCCTGGGTGCCCGAGGGGCTGAGGATGGGGAAGGCCCGGGCCAGCTCCTGGAGCGCATCGGACAGCGCTCCCGAGTCGCGATCCGCAGCGCCCCTGGGAGAGCGATCGATCTCGCTCAGGATGTTGGCGGTGATCGTCGCCAGGAAGACCTCGTCGCCCTCCACGAGCGTAGGATCCAGCTTGGGCAGCACGTGGACCCTGTTCCGGAGGTCCCCAGCCGCCCAAGGCCCGCCCCCGCCCCCCAGGGCCGAAAGGCCGTCCCCGTCGCGGCCGCTGCGCCCGTAGGCCCCCGAGTTCCATTCCCTCCTCAGGAGCCCAGTCAAGGTCAGCAAGAACGTGCTCTTGCCCGAGCCGCGCGGACCGTGGATGAGGATGCTGTCGTGGCGCGGGTCTCGGGCCATGCCCCAGCCGCTCGTCTCGGCCTCGTGGTAGCCCCCGCGACCGGAAGGAGGCCGTGGCTCACCGCCGTCGTGGCATGGAGCTCCATGAGCGTCCATGTCCCGCAGGTGGGCCCGGATGAGCCCCAGCGCCTTGGCGATCTCCCGCTTGTGGAGGCTGTGCTCGTAGCTCAAGGCCGTCGCGTAGCCCGTGCGGTCCAGATCGATGGTGGTCTTGGGGATCTCCCCCCCATCCCCGGAGCCCCTCGCCTGATCGCTCACCGTCCTCACCTCCCTGTCCTCGTCGCAGCCCTTCGCATCCCCACGCGGACGCCCACCGGGGCGCCCAGCCCTGCGGTGTCTCGGCGGCGAGGCCAAGCCTCTCGCCCCGGTGCTTCGAAGCTCTCCCAAGCACACCGTGGGGGCAGGGTCTCAAAGGTCCGGCCGGGACGCAAGCCGACGTCGGGCCGATGGGCGCCTTGGCATGGGAACGCGCTGCTGCGGTCGGGCGCAATGAGGCGCCTTCGGTCAGAGGTCGGCGCAGCGGACGACGTCGAAGGCGTAGTCGAGGGGCTGGGCGAGGCCGGCGAGGTGGACCGTGTAGCGGTGGCCCGCCTGGGTTCGCCAGCCTTGGGGGAGGATGGCGATGGCCGAGGCGCTGCCGTAGCCGGGGCTCAGGGTTCGGACGTCTACGGTCCGCGGTGCGCCGTCCTCGGTGACGGTGACGGTGGCCGCCGACAGGTCGATGACGTCGCTCTGGATGGACCAGCCCGTGTCGTCCAGCGTCGCGCCGCCCCAAGGGAGCATGTCGATGGCCTCGGCGGGCAAGATCCCCGGCGGCGGCCAGGCCACCCAGTCGGGGCCCCCGCTGCCCTGGCCGCCGATGACCTTCAGACACGAGTAGCCGTCCGTGGAGCCGATTCCCACCCGGTCCAGCGTATTCGAGAGGATCCACCGCCGGTGCCCCAGTGTGTCCTCCGACCCGTCGTCGATCATATACAGGTCCACCGCCAACACCGACGGCGTCGTCGCCAGGTTGCTGTGCCCCGCCGCGTCCGCGCCCTCGGGGTCGTAACACGCCCAGCTCTGCGGAGGCGTGTGGTCGATGGTCCCGTTCGCCTCCATCATCAGCGCGCACCGCTGGGCGTCGTCCGACCACAGGACGCTGTTCAACGCCGCCGGCAACCCCGCCAGCCACCGGAACAGGTTCACCTGCGTGAGCGTATTCGCAGGACCCGGCGGTGAGAGCTCCCCCGCGTCACAGGTCGCCGTGGAGCCCGTCCAGGCCCCCTCCTCCCGGTGGGCGCGATCGGCTTTCCACCGCGCGCACACCTCGGCCGCCGCCGCTGCCACACCCGCCGCGTCCGGCGTCCCCGACACCGCGTCGGTCCCGCTGTCGCCCGTGTCCGTCCCCTGGACTCCCCCGTCGGGGGTGGCCCCGCCTCCGTCCGGCGTCCCATACGTGTTGCCCGAGCCCGGCGCCTCGCACCCCATCAGCCCCATCACGGCCGCGGCGGCCACGGCCACCAGCGCCTCACCCAGCCTCGTCGCTCTCATGTGCACACCCACCCACCGTCACAACAGGTCGGGATGCCACGCCCCGCCGCACCCGAAGACCGTCCCCGCCAGGGCCACCTCGTCGTCCGGCCCGTCCAGTAGCCCCGACGCTCGCAGCGTGGCCGCCGAGCGCTGGCCGCTGTAGAGCGCCGCCAGCCCCGCGATGCTCATGCGCAGCGAGCCGCGCCCGCCCGGCTCCAGGCTGCCGCGCCCGTCCAGCACGCGCAGGATGACGGCCGCGTTGTTCGTGGCCCGGTCCGGGTCGCGCACGAACAGGTGCAGCTCGCCCGCCACCCCCGGCGGGTAGCCCCGCTGGGTCAGCGCCTTCACCACGTCCACGATGCGCAGCATCCAATAGTTGGCCACCGTGAGCTGGAAGGTCCGCTCGGGCAGCAGCGCCGTGAGCGTGGACGCCGGGCTCTCGTGCCAGACGACCTCGTTGGCCAGCGACTGGTGGTCCGCGAACAGCGTCAGCAGGCGGCGTCCCGCGCGCCCCGTGAGGCTCACGAGGTCCACCACGTGCAGGTCGTGGCCCCCGTCGCCTCGGCGCCGCGTGCCCCCCTCCGCGGGTCGCGGCACCTGGTGCATGTAGACGTAGCCCTCGATCTCGCGCGGGCCGCTCACCAGGTAGGCGTGGACGGGGCCGGGCTCGGGGCGGCGGATGGCGTCCCACAGCACGGGATCCCGGTCCAGGTGCCCGGGCTGCGTGGCCGCGTGCCGCCGGTACAGCGCCTGGACCGTAGCCGCGTCGCGCGGGCCCACGCGCCGGATGCTCAGGTCCCGCTCGCCCACCTGGATGTCGCGGCTCGCCACCCGCACCTCGAAGCGCGCACCGGCCTGCTCGAAGCCCACCTCACGGAACGGGGCCTGGGTGCGTGGCTGCACCAGCGCCAGCGCGGCGCCGCGGTCGGCCAACTCGTCCAGGACCCCGCCCAGCAGCGCCTGGAAGGCCCCCTGGGGGCGCGCCTCGGGGCGCACGGCCACGCCCGTGAGGGCGCCGGTGGCCACGCGCTCGCCGCCGAAGAACATCCCCACGTCCAGCAAGCTGGCCGTCCCCACCACGCGCGCGTTCTCTCCGGGGCGCCCCGCCCGGACCACCCGCCGCCGCCGCAGCCCGGCGCGCGCCGCGAGCCCGCCCGCAGCGGGATCGGCGCACACGGCGGGATCGTCCAGCAGGTCCTGGGCCGCCTCGTCCTCGGCCTCCCCAGCCGCGGGGCCGTACTCCAGGTCCTGGCTCATCCTCTCCCTCCCGGCCCGCGCCGTCACGCGGCCAGCGCGGCGCCGCCGCCCGGCCCCCACCCAGGGCGCCCCCGCGTCACCGCCCGCCAACCGGCCCGCATCATGACACCTCCCCCCTAGCCCCTCAACCACCGGCCCCCTCTCTCAGGCTTCAACGACGTCCCCCGCGCCCCTGGGGCCTTCGCCCTGGCGAGCGACAGGGGGGCTACAGACGCCACTGCCTGCGCAGCTCGGCTTCGAATTCGGCAATGGGGGCCATCTGACTGTGCGCGCCACCCTGCGTGCGGGGGGCTACGGACTCCGCCTGTTCGAGCACATAGCGTACATAGCCCCGCACGAAGTCGTCTTCGGCGGCCCGCACTTGACGCTTGTCTGAACGTTTCGCGGTGATGCCTTCGATGAATCGGTCCCACGCCCGCCGCAGCTCCCGCCGGACCTCCGGGACGGTGATGGGGTCGACCTCAGCCATGAGGCGAACGTAGGTTCGTTCCTTGAGCGCCCACTCCAGGTGAAGCAGCCCGCGGGGCGTGATGCGAACGCGTGCACCATCGGCGTGGAGGTCTACAACGGAAGGATCGTAGGGCTCCACGAGTCCAGCCACCCGGAGGCGCTCCAGCATGTCCCGGACCAGCTCCGCCCTTGGACCGAGGAGTCCCTCCAGCGCGTGAACGAACTCCTCGACGACCACGAACCCAGGGAAGCTCTCGTTGTGGGTCTTGTCGTCCTCGGCCCGCCGCCGCAGCACGGCCAGCGCACGCGCGGGAAGCAGGGGAGCCCACTGCTGGTCCCGGTGGTCCCAGAACCCGAAGACGTTCATGACCAAGTCGTCGGAGGCGCCTTGGAACTGCTCCTTCTTGGGCGCGATGATGGCCTTCAGGACGGCCCACCGATGGATGGGGCGGTGCGTCACTTGGGCCGATAGGAGCTGTTCGGCCTTGACGTGCGGGGACAGCACGATACGGCGACAGAGGTCGAGGATCTCACGCAAGTCGTAGTTGCACAGAGCGCCGATCCAGTGGGTACGCTCTTCATCTTCCAGGAGCACGGCCTGGACCGTTCGCACGAGGCTGTCGGCTTCCACGGTCCATTGGAACTGCCCCGCGCGCCCCACTCGTGTGTGCGTCTTTGTGGTGCCCGCCTGTGCATCGCCCAGGACAGAGCGCAAGTACTCCGTTCGCTTCTCCAACACCTCCCGCACCTTGGGGCGGTGAAGCCAGGAGTGGTCCGGCATGTGGTCGCCTGCCTGGTCATGGCGCTGGGCGCGCAGTCGCCAGAGCGCCGTGTCGGTCATGGCGATGGTTGTCAGGGCGAAGGCGCTGGCGTGGACGCCAATCGCCCAGGCGATGGCCTCTCTCAGATGCTCCAGCGAACGCTTGTCGACGTTGTCCAACACCACACACGGCAGGCGCCCGCGGTAGCGTACCGCGAACTCCAGATAGCGCAGCAGGGCTTTCCGTGGTCGGCTCTCCTCTCGCGCTTGCATCTCCTTGACGAAGTCCATCCGCACTGCGCGAACGTCTCTCGCCGCTTCCGTGTCGTCTTCCTTCAGGCCGCTCAGCTCCAGCCGCTCGTTCCAGTCGCGCCGGTACACCTCGCGGAAGTGGTTCCAGCTCATCCCGGACCGGTCGAACAGCTCTTCCTTGACCTGGTGGAGGGCCTCTCGCGACGCATCCTCTTCAACCCGGGTTCCCAGCTTCTCCCCATCGATCCACACGAGCACGATGCGCTCGCGGAGTGGACCCAGTCGCGTGTTGTAGAAACGTCGCAAGAACACAGACTTGCCCGAGGACGGCTCGCCCAACAAGCGCGCGAGATAGCCGCCGCCGGGCCGCCCGACTGGCTCCTGGCCGATCTGGGCAGAGACTCTCGGTGGGTACTGGTCGCTGGCAGGTGCGAGTTGTCCCGAGAGCTCCTGGGCGAGCCTCTCCAGGCGGCTCTCTGCGGCGCGGCTCGCCCGAGACTCCACGAAGCAGTGCTCCAGCGCGTCTGGCGCATCCAACGCGGCTCGGAAGGCAACGTCCATGGCCTTGTGCAGGTCTTCGTAGAAGTGGGCGCGGTCCTGGAAAGACAGCGAGCGTTCTTCCCCTCGCTCGACGACCCTCTGTGCGTAGTTGGGTTGCACGACACCGAGCCGGTGCTCCGGCTCCAAGAGGCCCAGCAGGGTGCGGCTCCGGGGGCCCGCTGGGCGGCCAAAGATCTCGAAGAACCGCGCAAAGTCCCGCTCGATCGCGTCCAGTGAGCCGAAGACCACCGCGTGGCTGTCATCGAGAGACATGACGGCGGGACGCTCGCGCGCCAGGAAGGCGACCCACTGGGTACCCGTGGCCACCGCGCCAAAGGCCGGCATGTGGGCGTTTACGTACGGTGCCATCTGTTCGCTCACGATGGACCAGCACGTCTTCTTGAGCATCGGCCCTTTGAGCTTGAGCTTCTTGAGGCCTGCCTCCCCCGGGGGACGATGTGCGAGCAGATCCACGCCGGGGCGCCTTGCCTCGATGACGAAGCCACAGGCACCCCGCGGGTCTCGCAGCAGGTAGTTCCCATCCTGAAAAGCCTCCCGTCGCCGCGACGGCCGCTGCACGCACCATGCGCGTCCCCGCAACCACTTGAAGTAGCGCTGCTACTCCGGCGGGTTGCGTGAACGCACCTGGCACGTACATCGACTCGCCGTGGCTCGGTCCGCCTTTTCAGGATGGGAACCAGGTAGTCCAGTCGCCCCTCGCCGGCTGGTCGCTCCACTTCGATCTCCGACCGCGCCCAACCGAGCACCTCGGTCAGCATCGGGTCGATGAGGCGGTGGCGCACTGGCGGTGGCGCACGGTGGCTTCATTCCTGTCGGGCGCTTGCTCCCCGACCCGGCTGCCCCCTGCACCCCGCGCGTCCCACTGCTCCCGGAGCTCCAAGAAGCGCTCGTAGGCCTCGTCCACCATCGGAGGGTTGGATATCATCGCGGCTCACCGTGCACGCCGGAAGCCTCGGGGGCCCCCGAAAGACATCGCAACATCGAGCTCCCTCCCCGCCCTGCCGTGACTCCGGGCTAGCACATGTGCCACGACGCTACAAAGACGGCGACGAGCCCGACGAGCCCCACCAGGGGACGCTGAGTCCGTCGCTCTCAGGGCCTCATGCCGCCGCGTGGCCTGCCCGACGGCGTCGCCCCGGCGCCGTGCTTGTGGCCGCTGGGGCGCTGCGGTAGGAAGCGCGGGGCGCGGGACGAGGAGGATGGGATGGGGCGCGGACACCGCGGGACGAACGACGGTTGGGAGGAGCTCACCGACGAGCGCTGGGCGGCTTTGGAGGAGGTCGAGAAGGTCGTGGTGGGTCTCCTGGCCCTCGCGGGCGACGACGTGCCCGTCAGTACCCTGGTCAAGGCCCTGCGGCTCCTGGAGATGCGCCGGCGCAAGCCGTCCGGACAGACCAGCTACTACTACGACAAGGACATCCCGCCCCTGCTCGATGCGCTCCACGCGCGGGGGTATCTCCACCGACAGGGCCGCCGCAGCCCCGCGTTTCGTGTCCACGCTCCCCTGCTCCCCCAGGTCCTGTTTCGCCTGTCCGACACGCCCGTGGGCCAAGGCACCCCCTCCGAGCTGCCCTCCGTGGATGCTTTCTACTCGCGTGTCCTCAAGCACCGGCGCCCGGCGCGGGGCAAGACCGCAACACGCACCCCAAGTCTCTCCCTCTTGGACGTTCTGTACCACGTCGCCGCGGCATCCGATTGCCTTGGCCGCGCCCCAGATGCCGCCCTCCACACCTTCGTGCTCGCCCTCGCTCGGCGCGACGTGGACACCGCCCGCACCGTGCTCGGCGGGGATCGCTGGACGTTGGTCGAGCGGGGGGAGAGAGTGCGTCGACGAAGCGAGTTGCCCCTCCCAGAGACCATCCCCAACCGCCTCTCACCCGCGGCTCGCGCCCGCGCTGAGGTCCTCTTGGGCGACGCCCTCACCCTCCACGACGCCACCGCGCGACTCCTCTATGCCCGCGTGTACGCCCTCCCGTGGACCCACGAGCTGGCCCGAGACCTGGAGCTCTTGCAGGCCGCCGCCGCCGAGGACGCCCAGCGCCCCAAGGCCCTCCGCGTGGCTCCCTACGTGCGCCGCGAGCTGGCCCGCGCCCTGCTGCTGCGCGGCGAGGTGGAGGCCGCCCGCGCCGCCATCGAGCCCCTCCCGGCCGACTCCAGCAAGCACGCCCTGCTCGCCTGGGCGGCCCTCGCCACTCCCGACCTCCCCGTCGCCGACCGGGCCGCCCAGGCCCTGGAGCACGCCAAGGCCGCCCTCAAGCGCTTCGCCACCCCCGCCATCGATGGCCCCGAGCGCCTCCTCACCGCCCTCGCCCGCTACATGGACCCCAAGGGGCCCCGGCCGCGCCGTCGCTCGTTCACCTCGTCCGAGGTCTCGCCAATCGAGCTGCACGGCGCCTGGGAGTGGGTCGCGCGGCTGGAGAGACTGCTGCGCACGGGCAGCATCCACGACACGGTGGAGGACGACGACATCTCGGACTGGGGGGACCGTTATGGCCCCAGCGCCCCCGCCGCCGCCGTGTGGTCGGCCCTCGCCGCGGGCGTCGTGTCGGTCCTGTCGGGCGACCCCGAACCGGTCGAGAGCGGGAGCAAGCGTTTCGGGCGCAAGAGACTCACAAGGACCGCCCAGACCGCCGGCATCGCCGGCTGGACCTGGGTGGCCCAGGAGCTGGACGCCTTGGCCGTCAGCGCCCCCGCCGCGCGCGCCGAGGCCTCCCCGCCCCGCCGCGACGTCCCCACCCTGGCCGCCCTGTTCCCCATGACCCCCGCCTGGGAGCTCCGCCTCCAGCGCCTGGAGAAGCTCGTGCTCAAGGAGCGCCCCGCGGCGTCCAGGGCCGCCAAGGGCGGCGCCGAGAAGCCCTCCGCGGGCGCCAAGCGCCTCGTGTGGGTCATCCCCAAGCGTGACCTGGGCTACCTGGACGTCGAGCCCCGCGAGCAGTCCCTGAGCAAGCGCGGGACCTGGTCCAAGGGGCGCAAGGTGGCCCTCAAGCGCCTCTACGGCCGCGCCCCCGAGTACCCCCTCGACACCCCCGAGGACCGCGCCGTGGCGGCGGCCATCGAGCGAGAGGGCTACCTCCAGCGCGGATACATGACCTACGAGTACCACCTGGACAGCACGGCCGCCCTGGACGCCCTCCTGCGCCACCCCCTGGTCTTCTGGTCCGAGGACGTCTCCCAGCCCTTGGCCATCCGCAAGGTGATGCCGCGCCTGGAGGTCACGCGCCGAGACGACGGGTTTCACCTCCACGTCGTCCCTACGATCCTCTCGCCGGGGCTCTCGACCCACGTGGCGGGCCCCTACGAGCTGGAGGTCGTCGTCGCCAACCAGGCCCACGTGAACCTCGCGCGCGTCCTGGAGAGCGGGCTCGTGGTCCCCCTGGACGCGCCGGCCGGACGCGCCGCCCAGGCCGCCCGCCTGGAGGCCCTGGTCGCCGCGGCGGCCGACGTGATCGAGGTGGCGAGCGACGTGGGGCTGGACGCCCAGGGCGACGCCTCCCAGGCCCCAGCCACGGACCTCCCCGCCGACCCCACGCCCGTCTTCCAGCTCTCGCTGCTGCCCCGCTCGGAAGAGGGCCTCCAGGTGCGCGTGCGCGTCCGCCCCCTGGGCCCCGACGGGCCCGCCCTGCGCCCCGGGCGCGGCGCCAAGCGCCTCCTCGTGAAGCTCCCTGAGCGCGGCCCCGCCAGCACCGAGCGCGACCTGGACCGCGAGCTGGCCCGCGCCGCGGCGGCCGTGGAGGCGTGTCCCACCTTGGAGCAGGGCTACCAGGACGCGGACGGCGAGTGGGTCTTGCCCGGGCTGGACACGGCGCTGGCCTTCTTGGAGGAGCTCGGCGCCCAGGCCCAACGAGACGCCCAGGACGGTGCGCCCCGCGTGGAGTGGCCTCACGGCGAGCCCCTGCGCGTCGTGGGCCGCGCGACGCCCTCCTCGGCCCGCCTGCGCGTGCGCGGCGGCGGGGCCCGCGCCGAGGGGTGGTTCACGGTCACGGGCCAGTGGAAGGTGGACGAAGACCTCACCGTGGAGCTGGGCGAGCTGCTGGACCTGGCCGCGGCCACACCCAGCCGCTTCGTGCCCCTGGACGCCACGCGCTACCTGGCGCTCACGGACTCCCTGCGCCGTCACCTGGCCATCCTCTCGCGCGTGGGGGAGCGTCGCGGCAAGGGGCTGGCCTTGCACCCCTGGGCCGCGCCGCTGGCCGAGCCGCTCCTGGACGAGGTCGAGGCCGCCCAGGGCGGCGACGCCGTCCGCGCCGTCAAGGCCTGGGGCGCCCACCTCCGCGCCCGCCGCGCCGCCGCCCAGGCCCCGGTGGAGGTCCCGTCCACGCTCCAGGCCACCCTGCGCGACTACCAGCGCGAGGGGTTCACCTGGATGGTCCGCCTGGCGCGCCTGGGCGCCGGCGCCTGTCTGGCCGACGACATGGGGTTGGGCAAGACCGTGCAGACCTTGGCGCTCCTGCTCACGCGGGCCCAGGCGGGGCCCCAGCTCGTCGTGTGCCCCAGCTCGGTCGTGGGCGTGTGGCTCAGCGAGGCCGCGCGCTTCGCGCCGACCCTCAACGTCTCGCGCTTCGGTCCGGGCGACCGCCGCGCGGCCGTGGAGGAGGCGGGGCCCTTCGACGTGCTCGTGGCCAGCTATGGGCTGCTCCAGAGCGAGGGCGAGCGGTTGGCCTCGCGGGTCTGGGAGACGGCGGTGCTGGACGAGGCCCAGGCCATCAAGAACCCCGACACGCAGCGGGCCAAGGCGGCGTTCGCCCTGCGCGCCGGGTTTCGCGTGGCCCTCACGGGGACGCCCGTGGAGAACCGCCTGGACGAGCTGTGGAGCATCTGGCGCTTCCTGGCGCCGGGGATGCTGGGGTCGCGGCGGTCGTTCCAGGCGCGCTTCGCCCGGCCCATCGAGGAGCGGCGCGCGGTGGGTCAGGACGCAGCGCTGGACCCGGCGGCGGACGTGGCGGCGGCCGACGCGCGCGTGGCCTTGCGGCGGTTGGTGCGGCCCATGCTGCTGCGGCGCATGAAGTCCCAGGTGCTCGACGAGCTGCCGCCGCGCACCGAGGTGGAGATCCTCGTGGAGCCCACACCCCGCGAGGTGGCCCTCTACGAAGCCGTGCGGAGGCGGGCGCTGGAGGGGCTGGCGCAGGACGCCCACGCTGGCAATGCCGGCCAGCGGCACCTGCGCGTGCTGGCGGAGATCACGCGGCTGCGCCAGGCGGCC
The DNA here is from genome assembly GCA_964478315.1 of uncultured Myxococcales bacterium. Classification (GTDB taxonomy): domain Bacteria; phylum Myxococcota_A; class UBA9042; order PHBI01; family JAAZYN01; genus CAYZID01. The sequence goes on from CAYZID010000048.1 coordinate 13,691, forward strand.
TGTCATCCCAGCTTAGTCTTGGGAGACGACGGGGCGGCGGCAGAGAGCGACACGGGCGCGCCGCCCGCCGGCAGCAAGCTGGAGGCGTTCGGCGAGCTGGTGGACGAGCTGCTGGCGGGCGGGCACCGGGCGCTGGTGTTCAGCCAGTTCGTGCGTCATCTGGCCCTGGTTCGGCGCTGGCTGGACGCGCGGGGCGTGTCCTACCAGTACTTGGACGGTGGGACGCCGACCCCCCAGCGGGACGCGCGGGTGCGGGCTTTCCAGGGGGGCGAGGGGGCGCTGTTCCTCATCAGCCTGCGGGCGGGTGGGACGGGGTTGAACCTCACGGCGGCGGACTACGTGATCCATCTGGACCCGTGGTGGAACCCGGCGGTGGAGGACCAGGCGTCCGACCGCGCCCACCGGATCGGCCAGCAGCGCCCGGTGACCATCGCGCGGCTTTTGACCCGCGGCACCATCGAGGAGCGCGTCCTGGCCCTGCACCGCCACAAGCGCCGCCTGGCCGAAGACCTCCTCACCGGCGCCGACGCCGCCGCCAAGCTCGATATCGACGCCCTCCTCGCCCTCCTCGAAGCTTAGGAGGGCGTGGGAATCGTCTCCCGTCGCCAGGCTTGCTCTCGTGATTCCAGGAGGTTCCGCTCGTCGCTCACGTGCCACCAGCACGCTCCCTCCTCGCCAAACCACCTGAAACCACGACGCGGCGCCTGGCTCGGTCCGCCCTTGTCACTCAAGCTTCTAGAGGCCTGAGCCGCTCCCCCTCCGACCGCGCCGGGCCTGGCGGACCTCCGGCCGGGCGGGTACGCTTGGCCGCGCCAGCGGAGGTGCCTCCATGACGACAACACAGGCCGACGGGCCGGCCGCCGACAACGACGGAACGCTGCGCGTCCAGGCGTTCCAGAACGACGAGTGGACCCTGGACGTGGAGACGCTGGGCTTCGACGTGCCGGCCGAGCAGCTCGCGCGCATGGTCCTCCACGCCCACCCGCCCTTCGCCGCCTCCGTGGAGGGCCGCTGGGGCAGCGGCAAGACCAGCATCATGCGCTACGCCATGGCCAAGCTGGGCGGCGTCCCCCAGGAGATCCGCCTCCCCCTGTCCCCCGAGACCATCCACGAGTCCAGCTACCGCGCCAACCAGGAACGCGCCGAGAAGATCTCGAAGAGATCGGCACCCTTCTTCAGAAACCTCAGAATGATTCCATTCTCTTTGGTTGGTTCCTCAAGTTCCGACACCAACACCGACGCCGATCCCGACCCCAGCGCCGCCCGGCCGTCACGGGATTCCAGCTCGGACTGGGAGCCCACGTCTTTGGGCCGGGTCGCCACAGTGTGGTTCAGCGCCTGGCGCCACCAAAACGACCCCAACCCCATGGTGCCCTTGCTCCACACGATCTGCGACCACTTCACGGGCTGGGCCAAGACGCGCCAGAAGCTGAGCACCCTTGGCCGCGCCACGGTGGACGCGGGGTTGGAGATGTTGGGGGGGCTCATCGCATCCGCCGCGAAGAAGTCGGGGTTCTGGGAGGGCACCGCGCCGAACGTCCGCGAGAGCTGGGAGCGCGCCAGCGCCAAGGACTTCACGCAGCTCACCGACAGCGAGCGCTTCAACCTGGTCTTCGAGCGCGCCATCCGAACCTTGCTGGAGGTAGATCCTGAGGCCGAGAGCGAGAACGAGAGCGGTGCGCCCAAGACCTCGGCTGACGATCCCCCGCCCCACCGCCTCGTCCTCTTCATCGACGACCTGGACCGCTGCGAGGGCGAGACGGCCGTGCGCATGTTGGAGGCCATCAAGCTCCACCTGTCCACGCCCTACTGCGTCTTCGTCCTGGGCATCGACCGCCCCGCTCTCGAGGAGGCCGTGCGCGGCCAGTGGGCCACCCGCCCCCACGGCATGGCCCGGGAGTACCTGGACAAGCTCTTCCAGGCCACCCTCCACGTCCCCACGAGCACCCGCTATCCGGCGTTCATTCGGAAGTGGCTGACCAACACCCACGAGGGCCGAACCGACCCAGGCTCGGGGAGCCCCGCCGGGGATCAGACCTTGGCCCAGGCTCTGGGCGACGAGGAGGCCCAACAGACCTTCGCCGAGGCCCTGGCGTCCATCCTGGAGCCCCGCCCGCGCAAGGTGAAGAACTTCCTCAACGGGCTCCTCCTGGCCTGGCGCTCGCGGGTCAACCGGGACCTGACCGTGGCCCACGACCTCCTGGACTTCGCGCTGCTCCATCGTCTCCAGGAGATGGCGCCGTCCACCTACTCCTTGCTTGTCCAGGACCCCGAGACGTATCTGGGGGCACTGAACGGCCTGTTCGGCGAGATCGACAGCCCTTCCACACCCGAGACCGGCGGGCTCAAGGACGGTGAGGCGCCCTCCGAGACCGTGACCCCGCCCGTGTTTCAGCACGAGTTCTTTCACCTCTTACCGCCCGCCACGTCCCCGCCGCCCGAGCACGGGTTGGCCGAGCGTCGCTTCCGCGTGGAGCACGTCGGGGCGGACGCCCAACTCGTGCGCCTGTGGGTTACGCCCGGTTTCGACCCGAGAAGGGTGCGCGACCTGCTGGGGCTGCCCGCGGCGCCCGAGAACACGAATCCAGCCAACGAGAACGTTCAGGGCAGCAGCCACCTGTCCGCCACAGGCGCCGATGAGGCCCAGGCTGACGACGATCCCGCCACTCCCGCGCAGGGAGGCGCCTGATGTTGCCTCGCTCGAAGCCGGAGTGGTGGCCGTCGGGGTGGGGGAGCGAGGCGTGGGATGAGATCCCCAACTCGGCCAAGAACGCCGCGCGGATCTATCACATCTGGATTCGCACGCGCATGGCCCGCTTCACCCTGGAGGGCTTGCTTCTCAACAACGAGCCCATCTGGCTCCGGGACATCTACGTCCCCTTGCGCCTTGGCGACCAGCCCCTGGACGAGCGCGAGGATGTTCGGGATGGCGCGGAGCTGGACGAGCGCATCCAGGAGACCGGCCAGGACCTCCTGCGCCTCATGGCCCGGCACCGGCACCTCATCATCAGCGGCCTGCCCGGCAGCGGCAAGACCACCCTGGCCCGGTGGCTCAGCTTCTCCATGACCGAGCACCGTAAGCCGGGCCCGGGCACGGCCCTCATGCACTTCCTGCCCGTACACCTCACCCTGCGCGAGCTGCCCGTGGACGAGGTCGCCAAGGCCTGGGAGGACAAGCGCGCGGAGTACGAGGAGCGCGGGAAAGAACTGCCACCCGGCGAGGGCCTGCGCATGCTCATCCAGGCCCACTTCCAGCAGGTCCAGCGCGACCTGGACGGGTACAAGGACCGGCGCCGCCACCTGGACGTGCCCGCCTTGGCCCCCTACTTCGACACGGGCCGGGCCGTGATCCTCTTGGATGGCCTGGACGAGCTGGGCACCCCGGCGCGCCGCCGGCAGGTGGCCGGGTGGCTCGCGGGCTACCTCAGCGAGCGCCAGGACTCCGCCCAGGGCCAGGGAAACCAGCCACCCCCGCCCTACACCCTGGTCACCAGCCGGCCATTGGGCCTCACAGGCATGGTCCGGGCCGCGCCGCGGCCCGGCGCGACACTTGACCTGTTCAAGTGGTTTTCCCACGACAAGCAGGACAGCGCGCCGCGGCCCGGCGCGACACTTGACCTGTTCAAGTGGTTTTCCCACGACAAG
>CAYZID010000048.1:17435-27496 GCA_964478315.1 uncultured Myxococcales bacterium
GGCGCGACACTTGACCTGTTCAAGTGGTTTTCCCACGACAAGCAGGACAGCGCGCGGCGGCTCGGCGCGGCACTTGTCCTGTTCGAGCGGCTTTCCCGCGACAAGCAGGACAGCGCGCGGCGGCTCGGCGCGACACTTGACATGTTCAAGCGGTTTTCCCACGACAAGCAGGACAGCGCGCCGCGGCCCGGCGCAACACCTGACTTGTTCGAGTGGTTTTCCCACGACAAGCAGGACAGCGCGGAAAACGTCCCCGGCCTCCCCGGCCACCTGGTCCACGTGTTGCCCTTCCACATGGACGACGTCGCCACCTTCACCGACCGCTGGTATCGCCTGCCCCAGTTCGCCCGGGACGACGCCCGCCAGCGCGCCATCAAGCTCCGCGAGGCCCTGGGAGACAGCCGGCGCGCGGACCTGCGCGCCCTGGCGCGGCGCCCGGCCTTCCTCACCATGATGACCTTCGTCCACGGGACGGTGGGTGAGCTGCCCGACACCCGCGCCAGGCTCTACGACTACATGGTGGACGCCTACATCCAGGTCCTGGACCAGTGGAAGCAATTGGACCGGCGCCAGCTCGGCTATCCGGACTGGCCCCAGCAGGATCTCATCATCCTCCTCAGCGCCCTGGCCTGGAAGGCCCAGGTGGGGGCGGGGGCGGGCGGCAGGACCAAGCGCAAAGGCGTCCGCCGCCTGTTCTCCTGGACCCGCGAGGCCCTCCTCGGGGACCTCCGGGACGTCCTCACCCGGCACGAGGGCCAGCTCCGCGTGGCTCGCCCCGAGCACGTCGAGCAGCTCCTGGTCTACTTCCGCGCTCGTACGGGGCTGCTGGTGGCTCCTTCCGAGGAGCGCGTGGAGTTCGGCCACCTGAGCTTCCAGGAGTACCTGGCCGCCCGCTACCTCTACGCCCAGGCCACGGCGCTGGACAAGAAGGTGGAGGTGGCCGAGCGGCACCTCTTCCCCCACCTGGGCCACCCGGGCTGGCGCGAGGTGGCCACCCTCTTCCTGGCCATCGACGATCTCCACACCCAGGGCCGGGGACACGGGCCCCTGCTGGCCGCGTTGGATCCCGCCCAGCCGGACCACATGACCTGGCTGGCCTTCCTCCTGGGGGGCCGCGAGGTGACTTGGAGCGACGAGGAGCGCCGCGGGTGGGTCCTCGCCCTCATGGCGGCCTACGCTGCGGGAGCTGCCCCGGATGAGTCGCGGGACGGGTGGAGGCTGCTCTCCGCAGGCCAGGACCTGGTCCGCGCACCGGCCAACGCCTCCCCGGTCGTCGCCGCTCTGGGGACCTTGTGGGCCCCGTGGGAGGAGGCCGGCGTCATCGATCCCGCCCAGCGCCTCCGCAAGGCCCTGCCCAGGGAATCCCAGGGAGGAAGCCTGGGACTTCTGGACATGCCCAGCGCCCAGGGGCCCCCGGTGCCGTGGGTTCAGCTCGCGAAGGTCGCGGCGGGCAAGCTGCATGAGGCCCTCGCCGGGTCAGACCGCCCGAGCTCCATTGAGCGCGCTCGAGCTAGCAGCTTGCGCCTGGCTCACTATGCGCTGCTTGTCTTCGTCTCGAGACAGGTGGTCGTCGCGCTCGATGATGTGCTCGTCCAGCTCTGCCCCCCTGCGAACGAACTGGGCCGCTGGGAGTCAGGCTCGGATCCGTTGCCGCCATTCCCAAAGGGACGTTTTGAGACCAGCCCGACTGCCAGCGCATTGATCCGCCATGCGATGCTACCCTTGCCAAGATTGCGGCATCTGCTCGCGCGCCGTTTCCCCTTCCGCTACTTGCTGCAGAGCACTGCGACCGGGAGCCAGGGCTTCCTTTGGTCGACGTTGCACCTTGTTGTGCGTGTGCTCCACCAGCCACGCAGACTGCTCGTTGTGAGAGGGGCCTATGCGTTCGTTCGACATCCGCCGCTCGATCACATCCCTGCCGATCTCGACTGGGCGCGAAGGTTCACCCGAACGGCCGAATCGTTCCCTGGCTTGGTCCGAAGCTTGGACCGGGCCTTGGCCTTGCCTCAGTCTCGCGACATCCCGGCGAGGCTCCATCGCGCTTTGGTAGTCTTCGTTTGGACGGACGAGGCGTTTGCTCTGGCCCAGGACCCGGACGAGGTCATCGACTTGGAGGAACTCAAGCGGGTGAAGGAGTGGGCGGAGGGGGACGACTGGATCACGGCCCCCGACGAGCCGGACCCTCTCGAAGACGACGAGGCTTACGTCCAGCGCCGCAAGCGCGAGTGGCGGGAGTGCCGTGAGGCTGGGTTCTTGCCTGTGGACGAGATCAACGCCGCCATCGAGTACCTGGAGGGCGGCGGCCAACCCCTGTCCCCCAAGATGGCGCTGGATCGGGCCGCCCAGACACTCGAGGAAGCCCTGAACGACTTCCTCGCCGACGCCGACGCCGAGGCCAACTCGGACGATGCCTGACCCGGCGGGTCGCGGTGGTCCGCTACGCTCTCAGGGCTTTCAGGGCCTCGCGCTCTTCGTCTACTGCCGCCTGCAGCTCCGCGTCCTTGTTGGCATCCAGTCGCAGGGCTTCCTTCAGCATCTTCGTGGCGCGCTTCACCCAGCGCTGGCGGCCGTCGGGGTCTTGGGCGTGCTCGGCGAGACGGCGCATGCCTCGGGCGGCGCGTAGGGCGGCGTAGGCTCCCTCGTCGGGGTGGCCGGCCGCCTCGAAGATCTCCGCGGCGCTCTTCAGCAGCTCCACGCCCCGCCCCCAGTCCTCGGGATCCTCCGAGCGCAACAGCCGCGCCCCGGGCTCCAGCCGCTTGAGGGCGTCCACCCGCTTGAACCGCGCTCGCTCGATGGCCTCCTCCCACTCCCTGTCCGTGGGGCGCGTGAGCCCCGGGGACGCGAAGTCCGTCTCCGGACTCCAACGAGACACGCTGCTCCGCGTCCGCGTGGGCGACGACAGCGACAACCGCCACAGCCAGTCCCCCGAGGGGCCAAAGGCGTCCTCCTCGTCCCCCAACCCCCAGCTCCAGCTCGCACGGCGGGCGGCAAAAGATCCTGGGGCGGCCCTCCCGTCGCGCCGCAAGGGCGCGTCGCCCTGCTCGCTCAGCGTCGGGAACAGGTCCGCGGGATCGGGCCGTGGCTCGGGCTCCGGCCGCCCCTCCGCCGGGTCCGTCTCCGGGCCCGTCTCAGGGCCCGTCTCAGGGCTCGTCTCGGGAGCCGGCTCGGCGCTTGCCTCAGCAGCCGGTTCTCCGGTCGCCGCCGCCGGGCGCGCCCCAGCCTCCGGCTCCCGGGCCCCGTCGTCGGAGTGGTCTCCCGTTCGTCCTGCTCGCGTTCGTCTTGGCACCACGGGCCCGCTCAGTGCGTGATTGCTCGCGCCGTTCCTCGTCAACGTCCGCCCCCATCGTAGTCGTCCATGGCCGTCGAGGCGAACTCTTGGCCGCACTCGGCGCCTGGCGTTCCGGTCGGCCTCACGTGTTTCGCAGAGCGGGCGGCCAAAGATCCAGCCGTGCGTCGCCGTCCTCCAGGCGGGCCAGCGGGGCGAAGCGCGGCAAGAGCTTGCCCTCCGAGCCCAGCTCTCGCTTGAGCTCTCGCACGATCGCGCTCGGTTCCGTGGCGCGGCCTGGGGCGGCCGCCAGGCCCAGCGCTTTCCCCATCGCATCGAGCATCTGCTCCGCGGCGGTCGCCGTCGCGGGACCACCATGTGGTTTCTTATGGCCCAGCACCTCGCCCAAGGCGGCCGCTCGCCCCTTGACCCGCCCCGCGGCCCCCGCCTCGCCGTCCAGGCGCAGAAGGCCGTCCAGCCCCGCCGCGCGGAACCAGCGCTCCTGACCGCTGCCCACGTAGGCCTCGTTCCAGGGCGAGGCCCGCCGCAGCGCGACCACCTCTTCCTTCCTTCGTTCCTCCGGGCTCTTCTCGCCCGCCGTGTCGCCGGTCTCTTGGGCCTTCCCTCCCATCCGCGTCACGTAGGACAGGTACAGGCGCTCCTTCTCCGGGTCGGGCCACCCCTGGGGGCGCCAGGCGGGCAGGTTCCACAGCGCGCCCACCTCGGGGTGCTGCTGCTTGGCGGTGCGCTGGGTCTTCTCCAGTCGCAGCCCCGCGATGGGCACCACGAAGGCCGCGCCCTGGGCCGCCAGGCCCGCCCCCGCGCGGCGCGGGGCGATGGCGCGCACGGGGCGCCCGAACTCCTGGATGACGTCGGCCAGGGAGAACAGCGTACACAGCGGGTAGTCGTCGAAGTGGATGACCTCGTGCCCGGCGCTGCCCCGCATCCCCAGCAGCTCGCGCTTCTTGTCCGAGGCGCACGCCAGGTCGTGCGAGTAGGCCATCATGGCCGCGAGCTGCAAGGTCAGGTCGAACCACCCCTCGCGCATGGCGCCACCCCCCGGAGTCCCCGGGCCTTGGCCGCGGCCGTCTCCCACGGGGCCTCTTGGTTGCACGGCGCCCTCATGCTCGCGCCGCGCCAGCATCTCCTCCAGGCGCTGGGGCAGGGTCGCCAGCCACAGGGCCCCGGTGACGCTGTGGAGGTCGCGGTAGGTGCGGCTCAGGAACTCGCCCAGGGGGGCCAGGCGCATGCCCTGCTTGGACGCCGAGATCGTCTTCTCGTACAGGCGCCCCAGGGGCAGCCCGGCGATGTGCGGCCCGTCCACGGCGTGGGCCGCCGGGAAGACCAGCGAGCGGAACGTCGTGGCCACGCGCTCGCTCACGGCGCCCAGGGACTTCTGGACGTAGCCGATGTCGTGGACCAGCCCCGCCAGCAGCGCCGCCGCCCCCACCAGCCGCGACCACACGTCGTCCTCGCGCCGCCGCCCCGCGGCCCCGGCCCGCGGCGGCGGCAGGCGCAGCCCCCGCGACAAGGCGTAGGCGTGGATCAGTTGGAACTCGGGCGTGCGGTGCCAGCGCTCGCGGATGGCCTCCCAGCGCATCTCCGGGGGCAGCAGCTCCACCCACGTCCCGTTCCCCGTCCCCCGCAGCTTGGGCGAGTCCTCCTCCGTGCGCAGCAGCAGGTGGGCCAGCGACGCCACGCGCGTCTGGTGGGCCAGGTGGTCCCGGTAGGGCTTGCCGCCGTCCAGGTCCACGTACAGGTGGACCTCGGCGCGCAGCAGGTGGTGGGCCAGGGGCAGCAGGGGCGGCAAGCTGCTCCAGCCCACGGACCGGTAGATGGTCATGGCCTCCAGCAGCCGCTCGGCCAGGTTGGGCGGGCACTTCTGGTAGACCGCGCGCACGGTCTCCGCCGGATCGGGCTGGGCGGGCTGCCCGGCCAGCAGCAGGTGCTCCATGAGGGTCGCCACGTTGAACTGCCACGCGGGCACCGCCTCGCGGGTCAGGCGTGTCCCCAGCCAGCGCAGGTCCTCGCGCACCTCGCTGCTCAGGAAGTGGGCGTGCAGATCGGCGTCGTCCAAGATGACGGCTGGCACGGCTAGGCCTCCTCGCCCTGGCGCCCGCACCGCGGGCCGGTGAGCTCAGCCGCCCACTTGAGCCATTCCTTCTCCTGGTACTGGGCCACGCCGCCGCCGGACGGCTTGGGCAGCACCCACGGCCGGAGACCCTGGATGGCCTTGGTGACGCCCTCCCACGCCGCGTCCCACGCCGCGCTGCCGCCGGCCTCCGCTTTGAGCGCTTTCTCCGCCCGCCCGCCCTGCTCTCGCCCCAAGAGGCCCGCGCCCAGGTCCCGGTTGTAGAGCACGTGGGCCACGGGAGCCCCCGGCTCGAAGACGGCCTGGGCGAACGTCGTCCCGCGCCCCTTCGCCAGCTCCTCCACCGAGCACTTCTCCATGCTGCCCGCTGCACTGGGGGTCTGGAGTGAGAGGTGCTGGTCCCGGTTGATGACCCAGGCCCGCGCCCGCCCCTTGGGCAGTCGCGGGTCGCCGCCCCGCGGCCCGCCCATGCCTAGCTGCTCCGCCACGGCGTCCAGGGTGGCGATCTCCGAGGGCTCGGTGCCCAGGACCTCCAACTGGAGCCAGCAGGCCTCCTTCAGCGCCTTCTGAACCTCCCCGGACACCGCGTGGGCCAACCTCCTTGGCTCCGTCTCGAACAGCGTCCGCACGGCGTCGCCCAGGCCCACGTGGAAGGGCGAGTTGTCCACGATCACCAGCCGCGGGTTCCACGCATTCATGAGGTGTCCCAGGAGGGCCGCCAGGCGCAGCTCGATCTGGGTGCGGGCGAAGTCGTCGGCCAGGTAGCGCAGGGCCAGGCTGTCGCGTTCGCGCTTCCTGTGCTTGGCGGTGTTCCCCCGCAGGGTGGGGAAGATGTGCAGGGGACACGCGGGCGCGTCGGCGCCGCCACGGGCGCCCATCTCCAGCCGCGGCATCCCAGCGCCGTCGCTGCGCGTGCCGCCCCCGGGCTCGTGGCGCCTCAGCCACTCCCAGACCCAGGTCTCGAAGTCCGTGTTCCCGCCCGTGGACTGCGTGAGCAGCTCCAGGATGCCCAAGTCCCAGGGCTCGTTCCCGGCCCCACGCGCCCGGGCCCCACGCGCCCGTCGCCTGCTGGGCGGCAGGTAGTCGGCGACCTCGGTGCCCAGGATGTCCGTGTCCAGGAAGACCACGGGGCGGCGCTCGCCGGCCTCGGTCCCGCACGTCTCGTCCAGCGCCTCGCGGGCGATGGCCAGCCCGATGGTCGTCTTGCCCACGCCGCCCTTGCGCGAGTTCAAGCTGACGATGAGCGGCGGGCTGTCCGCGTGGCCGTGCCCTGCGGAGCCCGCCTCCGTCTCCGAGGCCGTGCGTGTCTCGTCTTGCTTCGCGGTGTCTGGGTTCATGCTGCCTGGGTCCTCCTGATGGCGGTCGGGTGTCTCCCCCATGGGCGTGCCTCGCTGTCCTGGGTCGTCGGCTGTGGGTTCGTCGGTCATCATTCAGCCCTCGGGCGGGGCTTGTTCGTCGGGTCTTGCGCGGTCCGGGACGTCGTCGTCGCCGCTCGCGGGCTTCTCCAATCTTCCGAGGAGCTCCGCGGCCTCCTCCTCGGCCCGGTCGAACCCGCACTCCTGGGCCACGCGCTGCGCCTCCCGGGCGAGCTGCCGGGCCTGCTCCGGTTCTCCCAGCGCCCACCGCAGCCACGCGGCATAGCGGAGGTGCCCGGCCTCGGGTCGGGGGAACTCCTGGGTCCGGCCTTGGGCCTCCTGACCTTGGGCCAGCTCGGTGAGGCGCGCCCGCAGGGCCTCGGCGGCCGGTCTTGGGCCAGGTGCCTTCTCCCCAGTCGCCCTCTGGTCGGGGGCCTTCTCTTCGCCGGCCTTCTCTTCGCCGGCTTTCTCTCTCTCTCGGCTCTCCAGCGCCTTGTCTCTCTCCCGGTTCTCCAGGGCGCTGAGGAGGTCTCGCAGGATGCTCACGGCTTCCAGGAACCGATCCCCGGTGATGAGGTAGGTCCAGCGTTCGGCGAGGATGGCGAAGCGGAGGCGGTCTTGGTCCGAGGGCGGCGTCTCAGCCCGGTCTTCCAGCTCGCCAGCGACCTGGGCCGCCCGTCGCACCTGGTCGTTTCGCGATTCCTCGGCGCCCCATGCCACCGCCTCCAGCGCGGCGCGGGCTAGGACGGCGGCTCGCGTGATCTCATCCGGCCCGGCGGCTGGCGGTGCGTCCTGGCCGTTGGCCCCGGTGCCTCGCACGGGCCGGGGCAGCGGGGGCAGGCGCGTTCCGAAGCGCGCCGCCAGCCACCGCGCGCTCAAGACAAGGCGGGCCAGCTCGTCGTCGTCGTCCGCCTGGTCCGCCTGGTCCGCCTGGTCCGCCTGGTCTGCCTGGTCCGCTGGCGGTTGGGCCAGGCGGAGGGCGGCCTCCACCCAGAGGAGGACGGCGCTTTCCCGGCCGGCGTCGGGTGGGGCCTCCCGGGTTTGTGATGGCAGGGCGTCTCCCAGCGCTGGGGCCAGGTCGGTCATGGAGGACGCCTGCGACTCCCGCGGCAGCGCGGCGTCCTGGGTTTGCGCCAGGAGCTCGCGCGCCTGGTCCAGGGCATTCCGGGCTTGCTGGACGGGTGTGGGTCGGTCGTCGTCCTGGTCGTGCCCGTGCTGTTCGTCCAGGTGGTGTTCGTACAGGGACAGGAGGGCGCGGTCCAAGAAGACGCGGGCCTTTTCCCGCGCATCGTAGCGTCGCCAGCGCACCCGGACGGCGTCGTCCAGGATGTGTCGTCCGCGGTCCATGAGGGTCTTCAGCAGCTCTTGGGGTCTTTGTTTCCCGTCCCCGCCTGCCTCTTGCCCCAGCCGCGCGGCCTCCCACGCGAGCCCCACGGCCAGCGCGGGCTGGACCTCCGCGAACCTCTCCAGCATGGTGCTCAGCCTCTCGCGGATGGCCCGGGCGTGGGAGCTGCGGACGCCTTGGAGGGCCTCCACCTTCTCCAGGGCGTCCAGCGTCCACCAGACGGGCTCCGGGCGCTCGCGCCGCCGGAAGACGACCCAAGCCAGCTCCGCCTGGGCCAGGGCAAAGCTCGGGTGCGCGGTGCCCACGGTGCGCGCGAAGATGCCCAAGCTCTCCCGGACGGCCACCTCGGCCTCGTCGTAGCGGCCTTGCTCTTCCAAGATGCTCGTGAGTAGCCGGAGGCAGGTAGAGTAGAATGGGTGCTCGCGACCCTCGGTTGCTCCTTCCACATCCAGGCTCTCTCGGATGGTCTTCTCGGCCTCCGCGTAGCGGCCCTGGTCTTCCAGGACGCTGGCGAGTCGATAGAGCGAGGCAGCGTAGGAGGGGTGCGGGTCCTTCCAGATGCTCTCCTTGATCTTGACGCTGTTTCGAATAGCCTCCTCGGCCTCCTGGTAGCGGCCTTGGTCTTGTAATGCCCTTGCGAGCAGGTGGAGGGAGCAGGCGTATGAGGGGTGCTCGTTCCCCACGCTGGCCTTGATGATCTTGAGGCTGTCTCGAATAGCCTTCTCGGCGTCCTGGTAGCGGCCCTCTCGGTGGAGAATGGTGGTCAGGCGGTAGCGCGAGGCGGCGTAGGACCGGTGTTTCGGGCCCACGGTGTTCTTGAGGATGCCTTGGCTCTCCCGGATGGCCTCCTCGGCCTCGTCCAAGCGGCCAGCGAAGTAGAAGATGACGCCCTGCTCGTGGCGCGAGGCGGCGTACGACGGGTGTTCCGTCGTGCCAAGCCCCCGCTTCTTGCGGCTCAGGCTCCTATTGACGGCACGGTTGGCCTCCTCGAAGCGCCCGAGCCTTTCCAGGAGGACCGCAATCCAGTGGAGGGAGTCTGCGAGGAAGATCTCGTCGTCGTTCGGGTCCTCCGTGCAGTTGTCGCCTTCCTCGCTCTCACGGCGGGGTTCTTCGGCCTTCTCGAAAGGTCGGTGGCCTCGGAGGATCTGAGCCAGGAGGTCGCGGAAGGCGGCGTAGCCCGGGTGCTCGGTGCCCAAGGTTCGCCTGTCCACGTCCTGCCTGACTCGGAGTGCCTCGTCGGCCTCGTCGAACCGGCCTTGGCCTTCGAGCGTGATGGCGAGGAAGTGGAGCAGGGCGGCGTAATCCGAATGTCCGCCGCGCTCGGCCTTCTTCAGGATCTCCAGGCTCTCTCGGATCTTCTCGCCACCCTCCACGTACTTCCCAAGCGCCATGCGGTTTCGTGCGTGCGTGAACAGCCGTCTTGCCCTCCGCACCGCGTCCTTGTCGCCGCCGGCCAGGGGCGGCGGGGCGGTGGTCTCGTCTTGCTCGGGGGTGTCCTTGGCGGGGGGGGCCTTGGGCTTCACCATGGGGCCTCGGTGGGAGGGCGCCAGCGCACGGCGCTCGGGGGTCGCCACGACCGGAAGGCGCGCCGTCCGCGCGCCCCCTCACGGGCGAGCCTACGCTGCCACAGCTCGCCCCCACCGGCAACGCGCTGCGGGGCCGGCTCCGACCTCCACGGCGTGGGCCTCGACCCCCTCCCTGCCCGCCCACGCACCACCCACCGAGAGGGTCGAGGCCCCCAGCGAGAGGTCCTCGACCGGCCGCGACGGGCATCGAGGCGCGGTCGGATGGGCCTTCGGACCGGCTTGACGGAAATCGAGGCGCGGTCGGAGAGGTGGTCGGCCGGCCCCGACCTGAACGAACGCGCGGTCGGAGAGGTGGTCGGCCGGCCCCGACTCGAACGAACGCGCGGTCGGAGAGGTCGTCGGCCGGCCCCGACTTGAACGAACGCGCGGTCGGAGAGGTGGTCGGCCGGCCCCGACCCGAACGAAAGCGCGGTCGGAG
>CAYZID010000049.1:0-23058 GCA_964478315.1 uncultured Myxococcales bacterium
GCGCTCGCCTCCTCGATGAAGGACGTCCCGTCCTGGTCGTAGAGGCGGAGGGTGACGCCCGTGCTGCCATCGGGGCCCTTGCTGGCTTGGGCCCAGACTTGGACCATGTGTCCCGCGGGCAGGTCGAAGGAGAACCAGTCGCGGTTGTATCCGACCTCCAGGAGTCCTGGCACCGGGGTCCCATCGAGGGGCACCGGGGTCGCGTGCAGCGCGTCGTTTCCGTGGTCGTCGAGGCCCAGGTCGACCGCCCAGACCTCATAGGGGCCCGTGGTGGAGTTTCCGCTGTAGCTCGCCACGCGCAGGTAGTAGGTGCCCGCGGGCAGTGTGGCGCGGTCGATCATGGCGGCGTAGTCGTACGTCGCGCTGTCGCCTTCTAGGAAGGTCGTGCCGTCCGTGTCGTACAGGCGGAGGTTCACGCCCGTGCCGCCCGACGACTGGGCCCAGAACTGTACCATGTGCCCCTCTGGGACCTCGACCGAGAACCAGTCCACGTTGCCCTCGACCTGGAGGGCCCCCGCCGTGTGCGGCCCGTCCGCCGCGCCCAACGGGATGGGGGTCGCCTGCTGCCAGTCGTCACCGTGGTCGTCGGGGCCCAGGTTCTCGAAGGACACCTGATAGTCGCCCGTGCCCGTCGAGAAGGTGGCCTGCATCCGTACGAACCAGTCGCCCGTGGCGGGCAGCTTGCGGTCGATGAGGCGCGACGAGGACGACGTGGAGGACACCTGCTCCACGTCCGTGGTCCCGTCCCGCTCCACGAGGGTCATCTTCATGGCGGCGCCCCCCGAGAGCTTGAGCACGCGCACCATGTCCCCGGCCTGGGCCGGGAAGGTCAGCCAGTCCACGTCCCCCGCTGGGTCCACGGTGTGGGCCTGGGTCTCGCCGCTGGCGATGGGCGTCGCCAGGAAGAAGCACTCGTCCTCCTCGTACGCATCTCCCTGGGTGTGCGCGGCCGGGCAGGGGCAGCCATCGTGGATGGCCTCCGCGGCGTCGTCGCAGTCTGGCCCGGCGCAGCCCGGGCCCACTCCGTAGCCGTCGCCGTCGCCGTCCAGGCACGGTACGCAGGTGTAGGTCCCGGAGACGGTGTTGCCCTGACACACCTCGCCCGCGGCGCAGGGCTCGGGGACGCACGGATCGTCGGTGCACCCCCCCTGCCCGTCATCGTGGAACCCCGCGTCGCAGCTACACACGGCGACCCCGCCCACGGCCTCGCAGGCCTGCTTGTTCGGCTCCTCGCACGGGAAGGCAGCGCAGGCGTCCACGCACCCAGCCTGCCCGGGCCCGGTGGGGTAGTACTCGGGGTCACAGGAGCAGGTGAAGCCGCCCGCGGTTGCGGGGTCGGCCGTGCACACGCCTTCGTTCGGCGCGTCGCAGGGGTTGGGCAGGCAGGGGTCATCGGTGCAGCCTCCCTGCCCGTCGTCGTGGAACCCCGTGTCACAGCTACACACGGCCGCGTCTCCTTGGGGTTCGCACACGCCCTGGTGTGGCGCGTCGCATGGGTTGGGGTCGCACGGGTTCGCGGGCTCGGGCTCGCAGCCCCCCTGGCCGTCGTCCTGGTAGCCGACGTCGCAGCCGCAGCTCACGCCCGCCCCCGAGGGGCTACACACGCCCTGGTGGGGGGCCGTGCAGGGGTTGGGTAGGCACGGGTCGTCGGTGCAGCCCCCCTTCCCGTCGTCGTGGAAGCCGTCGTCGCACCCGCACACGGCCGCCCCACCGTTCACGGCGCACACGCCTTGGTTGGGGGCCGTGCAGGGGTTCGGTTGGCAGGGGTCGGTGAGCACCGGTTCGCAGGCGCCGCCCGCCTCCTGGTAACCCGGGTCGCACGCGCACGTGAAGGACGTCCCCGCCGGGACGCACACGCCCTTGAACGGCTCCGTGCAGGGGTTGGGGGCGCACGGGTCCGTGGCCGGCGCGCAGCCCCCCTGCCCGTCGCTCGCGTAGCCGGGGTCACAAGCGCAGGTGAACAGCGCCCCGTCGGGCACGCAGGTCGTCTGCCCCGGGCTCACGCACGGGTTGGGCTCACACGGATCCACCACCACGGGCTCGCACCCTCCCGCTCCGTCGGCCGTGTATCCCTCGTCGCACGTGCACACGGCTCCGCCTCCCGCGGCGGGCTGGCAGGTCCCCTTGTGCGGCGCCGTGCACGGGTTGGGGTCGCAGGGGTCGTCGGGGACGCACTCGTCGAAGACGTCGTAGTGATACCCTTCATCACAGGCGCACACGGGGAAGCCGCCCCCGTCGCTGCATTGGGTCTCGTGCGGGAACACGCACGGGTTGGGAGCGCAGGGGTCGAGGCTCACCGGCGCACAGCCGCCCGCCCCGTCGTCCTGGTAGCCGGGGTCGCAGGCGCACGCCGGCTGCCCGTCGATGACCTCGCACACCGTCTGGAAGGGGGCCACGCAGGGGTTGGGCGTGCAGGGGTCGGTGGGGTCGGGCAGGCACCCGCCGCTTGCGCCGCCGTCTGCCGCGGGCACGTACCCTTCGTCGCACGCGCACGTGATCTCACCCGCCCCATCGGCGACGCAGACGGTCTGGTGCGGGCTCACGCAGGGGTTGGGCGTGCACGGGTCGATCGTCACGGCCACGCAGCCCCCGGCCCCGTCGTCCGCGTAGCCGTCGTCACACAGGCAGGTGGCTCCCCCGCCGTCCGCCGGCTCACAGCGGCCCCTGTGGGGAGCGTCGCAGGGGTTGGGATCGCATGGGTCTCCGGGGGCCGCCTGCTCACACGAGCCGTCGAGCGCCTCCTCATAGCCCGGGTCACAGGCACAGCGATAGCCGCCCGGCTGCGTGGAGTCGGCGAGGCAGACCCCTCGGTTGGGTTGGTCCGGGTTCTTCTCTGGCGAGCATGGGTTGGCCGCGCACGGGTCCGTGGGCGCGCCGCCGCCCACCCCTGGGTCGCTACACGCTGCGACGCCCAGCGAGAGCCCCGCGAGCACCGCCCAAACACGCCAACCGCCGGTTCTTGCTGCGGAGGGGAGGGGCACGAGCGACACGCGAGGGCGAGACATGGGGACCTCCAGGGGCTGGTGGGCGACGGCGCCGCGTGGGAGCGATGCCCGGCGTCGCACGCCGCCGTCTCTCGTTGTGTGTGGGGGCAACGTACCAAGCGGCCGCGGTCAGCGCGAAGCCTTCGGCCCTGCCGTCCAGCGGAAGAGCCCCACGACGACCGGCGTGTGGCCGTCCCCTAGCTCGATCCAGTCGGCGTCCGACTCGGGTTTCAATGCGCGCGTGACCACCGGCTCCCAGCCCCCGACCGCATCCACGGCGGCACAGGCTGGGTGATAGGGGACCGGTCCTCGTTCCGCGCCGTCGCTGATGCGCAGGTAGCAGCTCAGGGAGCGATACCAGAATAGCGCCCCGCGTGCTCCCCGTCCTCGACGCCCCCGATCCGCCAGGAGGCTCGGCAGGGCGTCGAGATCCGCGATGCGGAGCCCCGGTGGCCCCACCGCCACCGCCAAGGTCGTCCCCCGCACGCCGCCCACCGTGGGCCACGGGGTCACCAGGGTGGTCCCGGGCCCGGCCGCGCGGAGCACCGGGAGGACGGCCTCCCGCTGGAAGCGCAGCTCGGCTTGTTGGGCGAACTCGTGACCCATGAAGGGCGCGAAGCGCGCGGGCGTGGCCACCACCAACGCCGCCGCGACCCACAACGCCCAGCGCCGCGCGCCCGCGGGCAGCGCGTCCACGGCGAGGCCCACCAGGGCGGCGACCGCCCAGGCGTAGCTCACGGCGTAGCGGAGGCTCGCGGGGTGCCCGTTGTCGCTCGTGAGCCAGTACGACATCCACAACGTGATGGCGCCCAGCCACAGGGCAGCCCGCCTCCTGGGTGCCGGCCCGCGCCACACCGCCGCCACGAGGCCGGCCACGGCCACGCCCGGCACCCACGGCGGCGTGACCTGGGGGTCCAGCAGAGCCCAGTTGCGGAGCCCACGCCCGTTCCACCAGCCGGCCGTCATGGGCGTCCCGGTGCGCAGGCTCTGCAACAGGTAGGGCACCTCCGGGGCCGCGATGACCCAATACCCGACGACCGCGCCGGCCAGCCACAGCCAGCGCGGTTGCGTCGAGCGGCGCAGGGCGTGCCCTCCGGTGGCGGCGGGGGCTTCCCGGGGGAGCAGGAGCGCTCCCAGGACCAGAGGCGCCGCCGCGGTGAACAGCAACGGCCGAAGGTAGCCCCCCACCGCCACCAGCGCCAGGCCGGCCATGAGCCAGGGCCCCACGCCTCGCCGCACACCAGCGATGAAAGCCCACGTACCCGCGAGGACGAACGTGGTCCCCGGCGTGAAGGCGTCCTCGCTGCCGGCCACGCGCACGGCCAAGGGCAGGACAGCCATGACGGCCCCAGCGAGGGCGGCCGGGTGCACCCGGCCCCCGAGCGCTCGGGTGAGGCCGTACACCAGGGGCGCCTGCAGGGCGCCCGAGGCGGCGTGGACGCCGAGGACGGAGTCGAACGACGGCGGCAGCAGGGGCGCGAGGAGCTGGTGGAGCGCGGTGACCCCGCCCATGGGGCGCAGGGGGGCCTCCAGCCCGAAGATGCGCGCCAGGTAACTCACCCCGTGGCCGTTCTCGTGGAGCAGGGAGAGGGGCCCCAGCTCCACACGGAGCGCCCAGGCGGCGGCGCCCAGGACCACGGGCCAGATCCAGCGGAACGGGCCGCCGGCCGGCGCCAGCGGTGGGCTTCGTCGGGCCCACCACGCGCCCCATGTGAGGAGGATGAGAGCCCCGAGCATCCCGGCGGTCATGGGCGCCGTGGGAGCGGGTGGCGTCACGGGGGGGGGCGCGTCCGCGGCGGAGCCGGGGGACGCAGCGGTCGCCGCCGACGGGGCGTCACGGCGAGATGGCCGGTCGGGGCCGGAGCGCGTCGCGTCGGTGAGGAGCTGGAAGAAGGCGCCGTCATCCCCCGCGCGGAGCTTCCCCACGAGCGCCTTCGCCGCCGT
This sequence comes from uncultured Myxococcales bacterium, assembly GCA_964478315.1. GTDB lineage: Bacteria > Myxococcota_A > UBA9042 > PHBI01 > JAAZYN01 > CAYZID01. The sequence continues at coordinate 4,929 of CAYZID010000049.1, forward strand.
GACGGCTCCCGCTGGCGGTGGGGCCCCGTTCGCCCCCACGATCCAGGCCTCGAAGCTCGGCGTGGAGCCCACGAGGACCACCGCTGGGGCCTCCTCTGCGCCCGCGGGGAGCTCCCGGGCCAGGAACAGCGTAGCGTGCACCGGACCGCGGTCCAGCGCCAGGCGTACCTCCGTGGGGGCGATGGAGATGTCTCCCAGGACCCACCCGCCGCCTACGGGATGCCCTGACCGGAAAGGACGAAGGGCCTGGACGAGTCGCGGCCCCGCGTCGCGTCCCAAGACGGCCCGGGTCTTCGCGAGGGCCGGGGAGGCCGCCAGCACTGCCAGCGCTGCCAGCCCGGCCAGTCCCCATCGGGCGGCGGACGCGGCCGCCGAGGTCGGTGCCCTGCGCCCGGCGGTCAAAGGGTGGGCCCCACGCGTCGGCGGGAGAAGTGCGCCACCACGAAGCCCAGCAGCAGATCGACGATCCGGTCGCGCCGTGCCCGGTCCGCCCCGTGGCCGCCGTCGTCGGGCCCCACGGCGTCGTAGAAGGTCCGCGCGGCGTCCCAGTCCCGGTGGGCGGCGTGCCACACGGCGGCGTCCAAGAGCAGCTCCGCGATGGCCTCGAAGCCCCACTGGGAGGCCCAGTCCGCCACGGCGTGCCCGAGCTGGGAGTCCCGGCGCGCGCCAGCGACGATGGCCGCGCGAGCGCCGTGGGCCCGCCAGTCGCGCTCCAGCACCGGGAGGGCCTGGCTGTGCTGGAAGGGCTGGAGTCGATGGGGCCGCGCGGCGAGCGCCGCGGCGTCCAGCGGGCGCCCACGCGAGAGGTCCAGGGTGTGGGCGGGGTGGGGCGGCGGCGCACCGCCCGGACGCAAGGTCGCGGCCAGCGCGCGGTCCACTTCGGCCCCCGTGTGCCCCTCCCGGATGGCGCGGGCGGCTTCCCAGAGCTTGCGTGGGAGCAGCGCTGCGGGCACGGGGAGGCGCCCGGGCAGCCCGTCGCCGCGGTCGCGGGTCATGTCCTTGGCCCAGCGCGTGTAGGTGGCCGCGTCGCTCGGGGAGGCCTGGAGCCGGTAGAGGCCCTCGGGGACGGAGAAGTAGGCTTCGACCAGCGTGACGGAGGCGCCGGCGCGGCGGTGTGCGAAGGTGAAGATGCGCGCGGCGTCGGGCCCTGGCGGCGCCATGAGGACCGGCAGGCCGTGGCCGGGGAGCTGGCGGTGCGTTCGGGAGGCCACCGCCCCGGGCCGCCCCACCCTCGGGGCGCCCTTGCCACCCCCCTGGCCCTTCCCCTTGCCGCCCCTGGAGCCCCGTCGCCGCTTGCTCGCCATGGGGTGAGACTGACCGACCGCGAGGATCTGGTCAAAGGCCGATGTCACCCTGGCGCGGGCGTGCTATGCCCGGACAGGAGGGGGGTGAGGTCTTGGGGCCGTGGAGGGCGCTGGAGATGCACGCTGGCTACTACGAGGAGCTCGGGCGGCACCCGAGCCCGCACCGGTGGGCCGGCTGGCGAGGGCCGCTGGATCACGCCTTGCGCCTGGAGCTGGCGCTGGCGGGGGTCGTGTTTCCCGCGCCCGAGGGGGCGCGTGGGCCCGGAGGTCTCCGCGACCCCGGGGCGGTCGAGGCTCCCGAGTCGGCGGGGCGCGCGGCCTCGGGCGCCCCCGTCGAGCTGCTCGACTTGGGCTGCGGCACCGGCGAGCTCGCCGCGTACCTGGAGGACACCGGGCGCGCGGCGAGCTACCGGGGCGTGGACGTGTCCCCGGCGGCCATCGTTCGGGCACGTGAGCGCCACCCCAAGGCCGTGTTCCGGGTCGCCGATTTGGCCGCGCCGGGACCCTCCGCGGACCTCGTCGTGGCCGTGGGGGCCATGGTGAGCGGCGCCCCCCTGGTCAGCGAATCAGCGCGGTGGCGGGCCCTGGCCCGGGTCGTGGCGGCGGCCTGGCGGCGGGCGCGGCGGCGGGCGACGGTGGTCGTCTTGGACCAGGACACCCTGCAGGCGCATCCCGGTTGGCGCGCAGACCCCGCGCTCGGGGGGGCGAGGCGCGACGAGCTGGAGCGGCTGGGGCGGCACCTGACCCGGCGCTGGGAGGTCCGGCGGAGCCCCGTGGGCACGGACTGGGCGCTGACGCTGTGGCGCGGAGACGGCCACGGCGACCGCTCGCCCGGGGACGACGAGCTGGTCCGACGCGCCTTGGCTAGCCCCTGGGGCCGGACGGCGGACGCCGGAGAGCGGGCGTGGCTCGCGCGCGCACGCCGGAGCGTGGCGAGGAGCGTCGCGGGAAGCGAAGCCGACCCGGGCTCGCCCGGCGAGGGTTGACCGGCTGCCAAGGGGCGCGCTATCGCTGGCGCGTCGGACGACCACGAGGTGGCATGCCCCACACAGACCAGGCCCCCGCCCCCGCCCGTGCCCCCGCCCGCGCAGGAGACGCGCCGCTGGAGGCGCAGCGCGCGCGCCTCGTGGAGCTGCTCCGCGCCAAGCGCACCCTGGTCGTGGTGGGCCCTGGTGGCGTGGGGAAGACGACCACCTCGGCCGCGTTCGCCCTCCACGCGGCGCGGCTGGGGCTCAACGTCCTCGTCCTCACGGTGGACCCGGCGCGGCGGCTCGCCACGAGCTTGGGGCTAGAGGGGCTGGGCACCGAGGAGACGCGCATCGACCCCGCGCTGTTCCGGGAGGAGGGCGTGTCTTTGGGCCGAGGCGGACAGCTCCACGCCATGATGTTGGACGTCAAGAGCACCTTCGACGCCCTCATCGAGCGGCACGCGCCGTCCCCCGCCGTGCGGGATCGGATCTTCGCCAACCCCTTCTACGAGCAGGCCTCGACGGTCCTCGCGGGGAGCCAGGAGTACATGGCGACGGAGAAGCTCTACGAGCTGCGCTCCTCGCGGGACTACGATCTCATCATCTTGGACACGCCGCCGACGTCCAACGCCCTGGACTTCCTGAGCGCCTCCCAGCGGCTGGAGGACTTCTTGGACTCCGGGGCCGTGCGCCTCATGATCCAGAGCGCCCGCACGGCGGGGCGTATGGGGCTGGGGTTCCTGCGGCTGAACAACCTCATCCTCAAGGGGCTCAACCGCTTCATCGGTGCGTCCACCTTCCTGAACCTCCTGGACTTCATCGAGTCCTTCCACGACATGTACGCGGGGTTCAAGGACCGGGCGCACCGCGTGCGCGAGATCCTCCGCGCCCAGGACGCCGGTTTCGTCATCGTGTCCTCCACCGACGGCGCCGCCCTGGACGAGGGGCTCTACTTTCACGACGAGCTCCGCGCCCACGGCATGCCCTTCGGGGCCTTCCTGGTCAACCGGGTGCGCACGCGGCGGTTCGACTACGGGCCCGTGGACGAGCTCCGAGCGCACCTCCGAGAGCGCGCGGTCCAGGCACCATCCCTCAAGCTCTACGACCCGGCCCGCACGGCGTTGCTCGCCGAGCGCGCCTCACGCGCCTGTCAGGACTACGACCGACTCGTCCGCGCCGACGCGCGACGGCTCGACGACCTGCGCGAGACCCTGGGCGAAGACGCCGCCGCCGTGTGCCCCGTGCCCCTGTTCGACCAGGACATCCACAGCCTGCGCGGGCTCGCCGATTTCGGCGAGGCCGTCTTCGGCCCCGTGGGCTGACCTCGGCGGGGGGAAGGCGCGCGGCTCGGAGGCTCAGCCCTCGTCTGGTTCGACCGCGGGGCTCGGCTCCGCCCATGCGTCCGCGGCGATCGGCGGCCCCGCGCCCTCGCGCAGCAGCGCCCTGCGCTCGCACACGAGCGGGTCGTCCGGGTTCAAGGCGTAGGCGATGTCCACGAGCTCCGGCGGGAAGTCCACGAAGGTCACGGTCCCGTCGCGCTCGATGACGAACTCGAACCCCTCCAGGGCTGCGAGGGCATCCACACCGGGCGCGTCCGCGGCGGCCTCCTCGGGCTGCTCGGAAGGGCTCGGCTGGGGGAGCTCCTCGTGCGCGTCGCTCATGGCACCAGCACCGCCTGCTCCAGGCCCCGCCCGCGGAGGGCGGGGTAGGGCGTCTTGCCGGCCCGGAAGTCTCGGTCGAACCGGTAGATGTCCGCGTAGAAGGCCACGCGCCCCGAGGGGTGGATGCCCACGGTGCAGTAGTCGATGGTCACGGCGATGCGGGTCTTGATGGCGACGCCGTAGGTCTCCCGGCTGTCGACGATGCGCTGGAACTTCCGCGGCGTCATCTGCTCGACCTCGGTGAGGATCCACTTGGCGAGGTCCAGGGCGCCTTCCACCCGCATGCACCCGTGGCTGAAGGCCCGCAGGGGGCGGGCGAACAGGCGCTTCTTGGGCGTGTCGTGCATGTAGATGGAGAACTGGTTGGGGAACAGGAACTTCACCAGGCCCAGGGCGTTGTTGGGCCCCGGGAGCTGCACGACCTCCTCGGTGCCGTCGTCGAGTATCCGCACCTCGTAGCCGTGCTTGGCGTAGTAGTCGGGCTCCTCCATGACCTCTCGGTCGAGCTCCGTCGCCTTGATCCGCGCCGGCACCCGCCAGGTGGGGTTGAGGACGATGGTCTTCATGACCTGGGAGAACAGGCGCGTGCGGTTGAAGTAGCCCTTCTTGCCCGTCTGCTCGTGCACGGACACGGCGTTGGAGCCCACGACGACCCGCTGCCGCCGGGCGATCTTGCCGTCGCGGTAGAACACCGCCTCGAAGGCCGGGATGTTCACGCGCACCGTGACCGGCGCCGTGCCGAAGCGGAAGTCGGGGTCTTGGTGCAGGTCGCTCTCGCGGAAACGCATGAGCCCGAGCGCGATCTGGTCCGCGCGCTCGGCGAAGCTTCGGTTGAGCGACCGCACGGTGGAGCGGCTCATCTCCCCGGTCTGCTTGAGCTGATGCGTGTCCTGGTAGAAGCGCACCGCCTCGGCCAGCGCGTCGTCGTAGGGCCCCGTCTCCGGCCCGTCGAAGTAGTTCTCCTGGCGCAGCCGTCGCCGGAGCGCGTTCACGAGCTTCCCCTTGGAGCCGCGCTTGAGGCGTCGCGCGCCCTTGGGGAGCTTCACTTGCTCCACCTCGGCCGCCAGCTTCCGGTAGCGGCGGAGCCCCTCCTGGAGCTGGGCGTAGTCGGGGATCTTGGGCACGAGGTCGGCCAGCGCCTCGTCGAAGTGCTCGAAATCCGTGCGCTGGTAGCGCGCGTAGAGGGCCTCCGCGGCGCGCTCCACACCCTTCCCGTAGGACTCGTCGGCCCGGAACGGGTGGGCGATGCGCGCGTACCGCATGTCGAACGCGTACCGGAAGTAGTCTCCTAGGAGCGCCAGGTCCAGGGCCATGAACGACCGATTGAGCTGGTCCTTGGCCTGGAACATGGCCTCCATGCGGTCCCGGAGGCGCCCGATGGAGGGCACGTCCCTGTCATCCAGGTCGTTCTTGGCGAGCAGGTCGTCGAGGTCGGCCGCGCCCACCGTCCCGCTCCGCCGGATCGCATCCAGGACGCCCCAGAGCGCCTTCTCCTTGGGGTCAGTCACGCCGCCCAACACCTTGTCGTAGGCCCCGCGATCGCGCTCCACCGCGGCCACCAGGCCCTCCAGCTCGTCCAGCCCGTAGGTCTTGGGGTCGAGGCCGTGGTCCGCCACCCCGCGCACCGCCTGGAGCATGGCCCGCCCCGCCCCGTTGAGGGCCACGCCGTCGCTGAACAACAGGGCGTAGTCTCGCGCCTCATAGGCCTGCGTCGTGAGGCGCTTGAACCAGCGCGGGGTCTTGAGGAGGCGCTTGAAGCCCTCGCGGTACGCGTCCACGAACGACGCCTCTCGCTCCGCCCAGCGCTCCACGAAGGACGTGAGCGCCCGGGCCAGCTTGGTGCGCGAGGGCGGCGCGGGCGTCGCCGGGGCTGCGTGGCCCGCCCCCGGCGTCGCTCCCCCGGCGGGGGAGGTGGCCGCCCCTGACACGGGTCGTGCGGCGGCGGGCGCGGCGGCCGAGCGCGTCGCGGGCTGGGAGTCGTCTCCGCACCCCGCCGCGAGCGCGGCGATGACGCCGACGGCGCATAGCCAGCGGACCGGTCGGCGCCCTGGGGGCTTGGAGAGGGGAGCGCTGGGCGAGACGGTTCGATACAAGGTGGGCATGTCCATGGGTCGTTGGGCCACGCAATCCGCGTGCCAGCCCGATGCTTGGGGCGCAGCATCCTACCAGGCGCCCCCTTGGCAGCAAGAAACGACCGGGTGCCCCGATCCGCCACCTGCTCTGCGGACCGAGGCGCAGGAGGCCGCGTTTGGGCAAGGAGGCAAGCGGCTGGGCGCGGAGGCGTGGCTGCGTCACGTCGAGCACCCAGTCGCGCAGCCCGACGCCGCCCACACGCGGGATCCAAAGCCGAATCCCAGAGTTGGTGGCGGATCGGGGGCGGGGCGCCGTGCGTTCCCGGGCGCGTGCGCCTCTCTGCGCCAGGAGCGGGTTGCGGGCGCGCGGACGCTGAGGTGTGTGCCCTGGGCCACGGCCGTCGCCCCCACGCTCATCGGCCGGCCGGGAATTCTTGGCGCCGATGACGCGCAGCGTTATCGTGCGGCGGAGCCGACGTGGGCGTCCCCCCGCCGTCGGCCTCCCCCCAACGCAGGTCCAAGGAGATCCCATGGCCAGCCTCTCCCATCAGCTCCGACGCCTCGTGCGCGGCGAGTCCCGGCCCACCAAGGGGGCACACAGCGCCGAGGTCGTGGCCGTGTGCGCCCAGAAGGGGGGCGTGGGCAAGACCACCACCGCGGTGAACCTCGCGGCGGGCCTGGCCATGCGCCACGGGCTGCGCGTGTTGCTGTTGGATGTGGACGCCCAGGGGCACTGCACCTCGGCGCTCCACGCCGAGCTGCGCGGCGTGGGGACGGAGTCCCTGTCCAGCGTGCTCCTGGGGCGGCGCCGCGACGTGGCGGAGATCGCCCTGGGGACGGCCATCCCGGGGCTCTACCTCACGCCCGGGGACAAGGACCTGTCCGCCACCGAGGGGGTCATGGCGGGGCGCATCGGCAAGGAGTTCCTCCTGCGCCGCGCCCTGGGCGTGGCGCGCACGCACTTCGACGCCATCGTCGTGGACTGCCCGCCGAACCTGGGCAACCTGACCATCAACGCGCTCATGGCCGCCGACTGGGTGCTGGTCCCCACGGACATGAGCGTCCTCGCCCTGGAGGGCGTGGACGACATCTTCGACACGCTGGAGACGCTCAGCGAGACGCTCAGCCACGAGCCTGCCATCCTGGGCATCCTGCGGACGCGCTACGACGCGCGCAACGCCCGCGTGAACGACACGGTGGAGTCGGCCCTGCGCGAGCGCTACGCGCGCTACCTGCTGGAGACCCGCGTGCCGGTGAACACGCGCTTGAGCCAGGCCCAGGCGGAGGGGCAGCCCATCTTCCGGTTCGACCCCGCGTGCCGGGGCGCGGAGGCCTACGGGGCGCTCGTCGACGAGGTCGTGACCCGCACGGGGCTCACGCGCGCCGCGGTCCACCCGGGCTGAGGGAGCGCGCCCGCCCCGTCACCGGGTCCGTCACCGGGCCCGTCGCCCGTCGAGGCTGCCGTCGAGGCTTCAGGGGGCCGCGACCGGGACCAGGGCCACGGGCGCCGGGAGGCCCTCGTCCAGCGTGAACGGCGGGGTGGAGGCGGCGTCCCCGGTGTCCCCGACGCTGTCGGTGGGGGTGATGGTGAGGACCAAGGGGCCCGCGGGGGCCTGTGAGGTGTCCCACAGGAGGAGGTGGGGTTGGCCGTTGGGGTCCCCGAGCGCCTCCCGGGTGGCGAGCCCCGAGGCGCCGTGGCCCCCCGGTGCGAGGGGGACCTCGGCGTCCACGCCGTCGGCCCCACGCACGCTGAGGGCGAGGTCCACGGGATCTCCGTCCAGGTCGCTCACCCAGACGGTGAGCCGCGCTGGCGCCCCGTCGTCCGCGGGCGGCTGGATGGCCACCCAGGTCACGCGCGGCGCCGCGTTCCGCACGGTGAGGGCGGCGTCACAGGCGGGCAGGGCGGCCAGCGCGGCGAGGAGGAGCAGCGCCGAGAGCGGCCGCGGCAGGCGCGAGGGGGGGCGGGCGAGGCGGGGCATGGGGACTCCCGGTGGGGCGACATGGGGCGGCGCACGAGGACGCACGCCGGGGGCTCCGCCAGCGCGTCGGGGCGGTGCCCTTGACGGCGGAACCGGCCCTTGCTACCTCGAACACCGACCCCGTTTCAACCACCCGCACCGAGCCTGAGGAGGCGCGCACATGAGCACCGCGGAAACGATGGAAGGATACTTGATCCGCTCCGGGATCGAGTACGACCTGGTCGACGAGGGACTCTACGTCCTCCACGACGACGTCGAGGGCGTGGACAACATCGCCATCCACGTCATGGACCCGGTGGTCGTGTTCACCGTTCGGCTCATGGACGTACCGGAAGACGCCGAGGCCCGGTGCGCGCTCTACGAGCGCCTGCTCTCTCTCAACGCCAGCGACCTCGTGTCCGGCGCCTACGCCATCGAGGCCGGCTCGGTCATCATGACCGAGACGCTCCAGGCGGAGAACCTCGATTACAACGAGTTCCAGGCCGCCGTCGACACGCTCACGCTGGCCATCACCGAGCACTACCAAGAGCTCAAGAAGTTCCACACCGCCGCCAACGCGGCCAACGCCTAAGGGAGGTCCGCCATGGGCATCTGGGGCCGCATCTCCACGCTGGTCAAGTCCAACATCAACTCCATGATCTCGAGCGCCGAGGACCCCGAGAAGATCCTCAACCAGCTCATCATCGACATGCGCGAGCAGTTCATGGAGGCCCGCAAGCAGGTCGCCGTGGCCATCGCGGACGAGAAGCGCCTGAAGCGCCAGTATGAGCAGGAGCTCAAGAAGGCGCAGGAGTGGGAGAAGAAGGCGATGGTCGCCATCAAGGCCGGCCGCGACGACCTCGCCCGCCAGGCGCTGGCCCGCAAGGGCGAGCACGACAACGTCGCCGCGGGCTTCCAGGAGCAGTGGATGGCGCAGAAGCAGGCGGCGGACCAGCTCCGCAACGCGCTGCAGGCGCTCAACCAGAAGATCCAAGAGGCCCAGCGCAAGAAGAACCTCATCATCGCGCGGCAGAAGCGCGCCGAGGCGCAGAAGAAGATCTCGGACACCATGTCTGGGATGAAGAACAACAGCGCCTTCGACACCTTCGCCCGCATGGAGGAGAAGGTCGACCGCCTGGAGGCCGAGGCCCAGGCGGCCGTGGAGCTCAGCGGCGAGGGGGGGGACTCCCTGGACGCCGAGTTCGCGGCGCTGGAGTCCTCGGACGCCGCTCAGGACGACGCGCTCGCGGCGCTCAAGGCCAAGATGGGCATGGCGCCAGCGCCCGCCGCCGCCCTGCCTGCCGCCGGCAGCACCGCGTCGGTGGACAGCGTCGAGGCCGAGCTGGAGGAGCTCCTCAAGAGTAGCTGAATCGGCTCCACTGGGATCCTCTTCAGCGACACCCCGGCGCGACCGCGTCGGGGTGTCGCTGTTTGTGACGGCGTTCCTACACGCCGCTCAGCTCCCTGTCCACGCCGCGGGGCTCCGTGTGTGCGACCCGCTCGCGTTCGTCCAGCGCGCGGCGCGCGGCCTTCCAGAGGGCGTCCGCGGGCGGGCGACGCCCCGTCCACAGCTCGTAGGCGCTCGCCGCCTGGTGTACCAGCATCCCCAGGCCCGAGGTGGCGTCCAGGCCGCGGGCCCGGGCGGCGTGGACCCACACGGTCTTCGCGGGCGTGTAGACGAGGTCGTACAGGCAGGCCCCCGGGGAGGCCCCGGCGAGGGCGCCCTGCGCACGCGTGAGGGCGTCGTCCCAGGCCCCATGAGGCGCCCCGGGAGACACGCCCACGCCCAGGGACGTCGCCTGGAGGATGAGAGCGCAACGGGCGAGGCCCGCGGCCGTCGCGGGGCTCTGGGCTGGCCACGGCGCGGCCTGGATCGGGACGGGGAGCCCTTCGCTTTGGGCCACGAGGGCGCGGGCGCGCTGGGGCGTGCGGTTCAAGACCAGGACCTCGCTGGCGCCCGTCTGCGCGGCCGCCCACACGGCGGCGCGCGCGGCCCCGCCGGCCCCGAGGACGGCCACGGGGCGGCCCCGCCAGGGAGTGGCGGGCCAGCGCTCGCGGAGCGCGGCGATGAGGCCCGGGAGGTCGGTGTTGTGCCCCACGATGCGCGCGGGCGCGCCCCGGGAGGGGGAGGGGGCGCGACACAGCGTGTTCACGGCGCCCACGCGGCGCGCGTCCTCGCCCAGGGCGTCGCAGCGGGCCCGGGCGGCCTGCTTGAGAGGGGCGGTGACGTTGAGGCCGTCGTAGGTGCCGCGGCGCAGGGCCTCCAGGCGGGCGTCGAGGGCGGGCGCGGGGCCGTCGGGGGGCGGCGTGGGGCCCGGGGTGTCCAGGAGCTCGTAGCGCCCGGAGAGCCCCAGGGCGGGGAGGGCGGCGGCGGCGAGGGCGGGCGAGAGGCTGTGGGCGACGGGGTGGCCCAGGAGGGCGAAGCGCCAGGTCACGGCTCGGTGGGGGGCGTCTGGGGTGGCTCGTTCTGGGGTGGCTCGTTCTGGGCTGGCTCGCTGTGGGGGCGCTTGCTCTTGGGGGGGCGGGGCACGCCGAGGATCTCCCGGGCGCGGCGCACATCCCGCCGGATCTGGAGGCGGAGCTGCTTGGGATCCTCGAAGGCGATCTCGCCGCGGATGGGGGCCACGAGGCTCACGACGAGGTCCTCTCCGTAGAGGTCCCCCTCCCAGTCCAGGAGGTGCGCCTCCAGCGACAGGGAGTCGCCGTCGAAGGTGGGGCGTACCCCGATGTTCATGACGGCGGGGTGCCGGGACTCGTCGGGCAGGCGGACCCAGGCGGCGTAGACGCCCGCCGGCGGGAGCTGGGCGCCCTCGTAGGTGAGGTTGGCCGTGGGGAAGCCCAGCTCGCGGCCACGCTGGTCGCCGGGGACGACCTGGCCCGTGAGGAAGTGCTGGCGGCCCAGGAGCACGGCGGCGTCCTGGAGGCGTCCCAGGGCGATGAGCTGGCGGATGCGGGTGGAGGACACGCGGTCTCCCCCGATGACGATGGGGTCCACGACGCCCACGTGGAACCCGAGCGTGCGCCCCAGGCTCTGGAGGAGGCGGACGTCCCCCTTGCGCTCCCGTCCGAAGGACAGGTAGGGACCCACGTAGACGCTGTGCACGCGCAGGGCATCCCAGAGGATCTCGTGCACGAACTCCTGGGCCGTCATCTCCGCGACGTCGGCGTCGAAGGGCAGCACGAGCGTGTAGTCGAGCTCCAGGTCCCACAGGCGGTGCACGCGCTCGCGGATGGGCATGATGGGAAAGAAGGGCTCCTGGGGCGCGAAGTACTCCCGGGGGTGCGGGAAGAAGGTGAGCACCATGGACGGTGCCCCCACGCGGGCCGCCTGCTGGCGCAGCTCCCCGAGGAGGGCCTGGTGGCCGCGGTGGACGCCGTCGAAGCTGCCCAGGGTCAACACGGGCTCGATGGGCTCGTCGGGGAGGGCGTCCAGGCCGTTGAGGATCTTCATGGGTTGCTCGCCTCGTGCGACGGGCCGCGCCGCGCGCGGCGGGTGGACAACCGGGAGCTCGTCGGAGCCCCCCGGTGCGCTCAGCTTCCCTTGGTCAGCAGGGCTTCCAGCTCGGACTCTCGGCCCAGGTGGCACTTCTTGAACTTCTTGCCGCTCCCGCAAGGGCAGGGATCGTTGCGCCCGATCTTCTGGAAGGACCGCTTGTAGGTGCCCCCCTGGTGGACCACTCGCCCCTGGGTGGGTTCGGCCGACTCGGCGGCCATGGCTCGCGCCTGCTGGCGGGAGAGGATGATGCGCTGCTCCTCCTCGATGCGCTGCTGGCGCAGGCGCTCGATCTCCGCCTCGCTGGGGCCCTCGGCGCGGAAGAGCGTCTCGGTGACGTTCTCCTCGACCTTGGCGAGCATGGTCTCGAAAAGCTCGAACCCTTGCTTCTTGTACTCGATCTCGGGGTTCTTCTGGCCGTAGGCCTCCAGGTGGATGCCCTCCTTGAGGGCGTCCATGATCTTGAGGTGGTGCTTCCACAGCGTGTCGATGGCGCGGAGATAGCGCTCCTGCTCGAAGTAGCGCCACCGCTCCAGGGCGACCTCGGGGGTGACCTCGTCGCCCTGCGCCTCGGCCGCGCGTCGGAGGGCGTCGACGATCTCCTTCTCGCGGTTGAGGTAGAAGGCCTTGGCCTGCTCCGTGGCGGCGTCCTTGACCGCCTTGAAGGTCGCGACCTCGATGTCGGCCAGGGACGGCTTGAAGTTGAGCTGGGCCTGAATGGCCGCCTCCAGCCCGTCGAGGTCGTACTCGTCGGCCGCGACACCCTCGGGCATGTACTCGTCGCAGAGGCGATAGACGACCTCCTCGATGGCCTCCAGGACCAGGGCGTGGGCGTCGCGCTGGACCAGGATGCGGTCGCGCAGCCCGTAGATGGCCTTGCGCTGGAGGTCCATGACGTCGTCGTACTTGAGGAGGTTCTTGCGGATGTCGAAGTTGCGCCCCTCGATCTTCTTCTGGGCGTTCTCCACCGCCTTGGTGACCCACTTGTGCTCGATGGGCTCGTCATCGGGCATGCGGAGGGTCTCCATGACCTTGCGCAGCCTGTCGGAGCCGAAGATGCGCATGAGGTCGTCGTCCAGGCTCAAGAAGAACCGGCTGGAGCCCGGGTCCCCCTGGCGCCCGGCGCGCCCGCGGAGCTGGTTGTCCACGCGGCGGCTCTCGTGGCGCTCCGTGCCCACGATGTGGAGCCCTCCCGCGGCCAGGACCTCCTCGCGCTCCGCCTCGCACTGGGCCTTGAACTGCTCCAGGTAGGGCGTGGGGTCTTCCTCCCCCAGCGAGGCCGCGTGCTGGCGCGCCAAGAACTCCGGGTTGCCCCCCAGGATGATGTCGGTTCCGCGACCGGCCATGTTCGTGGCGATGGTCACCGCCCCCTTGCGCCCCGCCTGGGCGACGATGTCCGCCTCCATGGCGTGGAACTTGGCGTTGAGGATCGAGTGCTCGATGGACTGGCGCCGCAGGAGGCTGGAGAGGTACTCGCTCTTCTCCACGCTCGTCGTGCCCACGAGGACGGGCTGGCCCTTGGCGTTGGCCTCCTGGATGTTGCGCGCCACGGCGCGCCACTTCTCCTCCTCCGTCTTGTAGATGAGGTCGTTCTCGTCCTTGCGGATCACGGGCTTGTTCGTGGGGATGACGACCACGTCGAGCTTGTAGATCTCGGCGAACTCAGCGGCCTCGGTGTCGGCCGTACCGGTCATCCCAGCGAGCTTGTCGTAGAGCCGGAAGTAGTTCTGGAAGGTGATCGTGGCGAGGGTCTCGTTCTCCTCCTCGATGCGCACGCCCTCCTTGGCCTCCACCGCCTGGTGCAGCCCGTCGGACCAGCGACGCCCCTCCATCTTCCGCCCGGTGAACTCGTCGACGATGATGACCTTGCCGTTCTCGACGACGTAGTTGACGTCCTTCTTGTAGAGCGTGTGCGCCTTGAGCGCCTGGTGGACGTGGTGGAGGATCTCGATGTTCTCGACATCATAGAGGTTGTCGAGCTTGAGCCGCGCCTCCACCTTGTCCACGCCCGAGTCGGTGAGCGTGGCGGTGTGGCCCTTCTCGTCCACCAGGAAGTCCTGTTCGCGCTTGAGGAACGGGATGACCGCGTTGATCCGGTAGTACCAGTCGCTGGAGCGCTCGGCCGGCCCCGAGATGATGAGGGGCGTCCGGGACTCGTCGATGAGGATGGAGTCCACCTCGTCGACGATGCAGTAGTGCAGGCCCCGCTGGACACGGCGCTCGAGCTCGAACTTCATGTTGTCGCGCAGGTAGTCGAAGCCGAACTCGTTGTTCGTCCCGTAGGTGATGTCGCACGCGTAGTTGCGTCGGCGCTCGTCGTCCGAGAGGTCGTGGACGATCGTCCCCACGGTGAGCCCCAGCCAGCGGTAGATCTGCCCCATCCACTCGGCGTCGCGGCTGGCTAGGTAGTCGTTGACCGTGACGACGTGCACGCCCTTGCCGGCTAGGGCGTTGAGGTACACCGGCAGGGTCGCCACGAGGGTCTTGCCCTCGCCCGTGCGCATCTCGGCGATCTTCCCCTGGTGCAAGACGATACCGCCGATGAGCTGGACGTCGTAGTGACGCATCCCCATGACGCGCTTGCCCGCCTCGCGCACCACGGCGAAGGCGATGGGGAGGAGCTCGTCGAGCGTCGTCCCCTGGGCGATCTTGGCCTTGAACTCCGCGGTCTTCGCCTGGAGCTGGGCGTCCGTGTACTTGCTGACCTTGGGCTCCAGCTCGTTGATGCGCTGGACCAGCGGACGAATCCGCTTGATCGCCCGGTCGTTGGCCGACCCGATGACCTTCTCGATGAGACCTAGCATACCTCTTCCCTGCGTGGCGGGTGCGGGACGATAGCAGAACATGCGCACGCCTCGAACCCAAAACCACCCCCCATCGCCCTTTGGGCCAACCTATCGCCGCTGCTGCCTCTCGGAGCCCCCGGTCTCGCCGGATCGTCCGGCAGGGGGCCAGTGAGGAGCGCCACCACCCCAAACCGTTGACCCCTGCCACCCCGTGGCTTATAGGCGACCGTCCGCGCGGCGGTCGCGCTCGCTTCGTGCCGCCCACCCCCTCGGCCGAGACGAGCCTTGCACGACGCCTCCAACGACCCCAGCGCGCTCCCTGCAGACACGGGCGCCTCCGCCGCGGCCGGAGACGCGGCCGGGTCCCGGGCGGCCGGGGGCAGCGCGCCCTCGCACATCGTCCACGGCAGCCTCCTGCCCGCCATGGCTCGTTTCGGGCTGCCGCTCGTCGTGGCCATGGCCCTCCAGGCGACCTTCAACCTGGTGGACATGTTCATCGTGGGGCACCTGCCCAACGGGACGGAGTCCCTGAGCGCCCTCGCCATCTGCGATCTCGTCGCCATGATCGCCACGATCGTCGGCAACGGCGTCGCCAACGCCAGCGTCGCCATCATCGCCCGCCGCGACGGCGAGGGAGACACGGAGGCCGTCTCCCGCACCACCGCCCAGTCGATCTCGCTGACCATGATCATGTCGTTCGTCTTCGGCGTCATGGGCGTGGTCCTCGCCGACTTCGTCACCGGGGACATGATGGGCGCCAAGGGCGAGGTGCAGTTCCTGGCCGCGGGCTACATGCGCGTCATCGTCGGCGGGAGCTTCTCCATCCTCCTCCTCCTCCAGCTCACGGCGATCCTCCGCGCCGTGGGCGACTCGCGCACGCCCATGATCCTCCTCGTGGGCTCCAACGTCCTGAACCTCTTTCTCAGCGTCCTCATGGTCTACGGCCCGGGCCAGGCGCCAGATTTCTTCAGTTGGGGCCCTCCCATCGCCGAGGCTCTGGGCATCCCCCGAGACGGCGTCGTGGGCGCAGCCACCTCCACCGTCATCTCCCGCAGCATCGCCATCGTCATCGGCCTCGTCGCCCTGGCGCGCCACCGGGCCGGGCTCCGGTTCCCCCTCAAGCTCCTCTGGCCCATCTGGCGCGAGTTCCGCGCCATCCTCAAGATCGCCTGGCCCAACTCCGCCCAGTTCCTCGTGCGCATCGGCGTCACGGTCTTCTTCGCTGCGGTCATCACCCACCGCTTCACCACCGCCACCGACAGCTCCACCCTCGCCGCCTTCGGGATCAGCACGCGCCTGGACACCGTGGCGCTGTTCACGGGCATGGGCTGGGGCGCCGCCGCGAGCACCTTCGTGGGCCAGAACCTGGGCGCCGGCCTCCCCGACCGCGCCTTCCACGCGGGCTGGCTCGCCGCGGGGCTCAACGTCGTCCTCATGCTGCTGGTCTTCGCCCTGTACCTGACCTTCGCGCCGGAGATCATCGGCTTCTTCGACAGCCACGCCCCCGTGGTCGCCGCTGGCACGGAGTACCTGTCCATCGTGGGGGCCACCTACGCCTTCTTGGGCGTCGCCGTCGTGCTCTCGCAGTCGCTCTCGGGCGCTGGCGCCACGCTGTCGAGCTTCGTCATCGACACCATCGTGCTCCTGGGCCTCCTCGTGCCCATCACCTTGGTCCTGTTGGCCGCCTTCCAGCTCCAGCGCTGGCAGGTGTGGGCCCTCATCGGCGGCGGCAACGTCCTCAGCGCCGGCGCCTACGCCATCTGGTTCATGCGCCGCGACTGGATCCACAAGGAGGTGTGAGCCGCCGGTCGGGGTCGAGCCCCCCTCGCTTCGCCCCCACGAGGATCGCCCTCATCGCCCGGAGCTGCGCCACAGGGGCGCCGCCACCGCCCACGCGAGGGCGCCGGCGGCCCCGATCGCCACCGTGGCCCCGGCGAAGATCCCGGCCACGCCCCACAAGGACGCCCCCAGCGTCGCCAGTCCCCAGGTGAGGAGCGCCTGGAGGCCGTTGAGGCTGGTCGCGATGAGCGGCCGGCCCACGGCGTTGAAGCTCGCCGCCGCCACCACCAGCAGGCCCAGCAGCGCGTGCGTCGCCGCCATGACTCGGAGGTAGGTCGCCGCCGCGGCGAGGACCGCGGGGTCGTCGGTGAACAGGGCGCCCAGGGGCTCGGCGAACCCGGCCAGCACGGCGAAGCCCACGAGCCCCATCACGCCCGCCGCCTTGGCCGCCCAGCGCATCCCCTGGGCCACGCGGTCGCGCCGGGAGGCGCCCCAATTTTGGCCCACGAAGGGGACGAGGCCCGCCCCCAGGGACATGAGGGGGATGATGGCGAAGATCTCCACGCGGCCCCCGGCGGCCATGCCCGCCACGGCCTCGGGGCCGAACCGCGCGGCGAGCGCGGTCATCACGCCCACCATGACCGGCTTGGCGAGGTTGGCGGCGCTGGCGGGCACCCCCACCGCCAGGACGCGGCGCCACGCGGCCCAGAGGCTGGGCAGGGGCGGGCCGGACCTCGCGCGGAGGGCCGCCGAGGGCCGCGCCCACCCCACCATGCCGCGCCGGTGAAGGACGCGCAGGGCGATGAGGAGGGTCACGGCGCGGCCCACCACCGTGGCGATGGCCGCGCCTCGCATGCCCATGGCCGGGATGGGGCCGGCGCCGAAGATGAGCACCGGGTCCAGGGCGGCGTTGAGCGCCCCGGCGAGGACCATGACCGCGGCGGGTGTGCGCGTGTCGCCGCTGGCGCGGATGGCTGAGTTGCCCACCATGGGGACGATGAGGAAGGTGGTCCCCAAGTACCAGACTTCCATGTACTCGCGCACGTAGGGGAGCGTGCGCGCGTCCGCCCCTAGCGCGCGGAACAGGGGCTCCATCGTCGCCAGGCCCAGCCCGCTCACCAGCGCCACGACCACCACGCCCAGCAGGAGCGCGCCCGTGGTCAGGCGCCGCACGGCCAGGTCGTCGTGGGCGGCCGCCCGCCCGATGGCCCGGGAGACTACGGACGTCGTGCCCATGCCCAGACCCCGCGCGACGCTGCCCACGATCATCACCACCGGGAAGGTGAGGCCCATGGCGGCGAGGGGGATGGTGCCCAGCCGGCTCACGAACCAGGTGTCCACGAGGTTGAAGGCCATGATGGCCACGAACCCGATGGCCATGGGGCCCGCGAGGCGGGCGAGGCGGGGGCCCACGGGCCCCTCGGTGAGGGCCGGCAGGCGTCCCCGGCTGCCCCCCCGCGGTACACCCGATCGTGCTGCTGGCCCGGGCCCCGGGCCGCTGTCTCCGGCGTCGTTCACGGCAGCGTCATACGCGCCCGGCCGGGCGCTGTCACGGCCTCATCCCCCAGCCCGCGCTCGGGCGCTACTGGAAGGAGATCCGGGCCACGCGCGCCTCGGGGACGCGGCTGCCGTCCGGCCCGGACTCCTCCATCTCGCCGATGGGGTAGCGCACCAGGGACCGCCGTGGCACTCCACGTCGGACCAAGAGGCGCCAGACGCGCTTGCAGCGCTCCACGGCCAGCGCGTGGTTCTGCGCCTTCGTCCCCCGGCGGTCGGTGTAGCAGCGCACGTGAACCTTGGGCTTGCCCGCCGCGCGCCAGGCCGCCACCGCCTCGTCCACGGCCTCGCGCCCCGCAGCGCGCTCGTCCGCCGTGCCGTAGAAGAAGGGGACGCTGAAGACGCCGGGCGGCGGCGTCACGCCGGCCGACCGCGCGGCTGCCGCCTCCCGTTGGGCGCGTGCCTTTCGCTCGGCCTCTCGTCGGGCGCGCGCCTCGGCGCGTGCCTTGGCCTTGGCCTCCCGCCGTGCGCGCGCCTCCGCCTCCCGCCGGGCGCGTGCCTCGGCGCGTGCCTTGGCCTTGGCCTCCCGCCGTGCGCGCGCCTCCGCCTCCC
>CAYZID010000049.1:23158-23287 GCA_964478315.1 uncultured Myxococcales bacterium
GCCGTGCGCGTGCCGCGGCGCGTGCCCTCCGCCTGGCCTCGCGGCGCTCCCGCGCTGCGGCCTTCGCCTCCGCAGCCGCCTTCGCCTTCGCCTCCGCGGCCGCCTTCGCCTCCGCAGCCGCCTTCGCCT
>CAYZID010000049.1:23387-27417 GCA_964478315.1 uncultured Myxococcales bacterium
TCGCCTCCGCGGCCGCCTTCGCCTCCGCAGCCGCCTTCGCTTCCGCCTTCGCCTCGTGTTCGGCCTTCGCGTCGGCGCCGAGGCCCTCAGCAGCCCTCGCGCGCCGCTCGGGCTGCGTCGGGAGCGCCGCGACGGGGGCAGCCGACGCGGCGGCGGCTTGCGCGCGACGGGCGTCGAGCCAGCGAGGACCCGCGTAGGATCCCAGCACGACCCAACCGGCTACGCCTAGGGCCAGCAGGCCCCAGGCGGCGCGAGGAGCATGGTGCGAAGGCGCCATGCCTCTCTATGCCTTGAAGCCGGCGGGGAGGTCGAAGGGCTTCATGATGTCCACCCCACACTCCAGCCCGTCCACCCAGTCGATGAAGCGGTTCACCAGGGCTTTGCCGCGGAACAGGGCGCCGTGCTGGGGGGCGATGATCTCGATGTCCAGCTTGCGCACCATGGCCGCCCACATCTTGCACGCCTTGCCGCTCGCCAGGTAGCGCTGGTGGAAGCCGGTCATGAAGGCGAGGTGTGCGTCGAAGTCCGTGACCTCTCGGTAGGGTTGCCCCAGCGAGGCCCCGAGGTCCCCGGTGTAGAGGACCTTGGTGACCGGGTCGTAGACCTGGTGGTTGCCCGAGGAGTGGAGGAAGTGCGCCGGGAGGATGGCCAGCTCGGTCTTCCCCACGGGGAGGACCATGCCCTCGTCGGGGATGGGGCTCAGGGACTCGGAGGTGGCGGAGTCCAGCCCAAAGTGGGGCACGAAGCGCAGCCACAGCGCCGAGACGTGGGCCGTGGCGTTCGTCGCCGTGAGCCAGCCGTTCGCTGCGGCGATGATGTCCGGGTCCTGGTGGGAGAAGAAGATGTGGCGGAGCTGCCTCGTGCCCAAGGCCTGGAGGGTCGCCGGGTACACCCGACGGAAGGCCTTGGCCCCACCGGGGTCCAAGAGCACGCCCTCGTCGTGATCGATGATCAGGTGCTGGTTCGCCTGCACCGCCCGCCCGATGGCCTCATCGTCGAGCAAGATGTTGGCGTGGTCTGCCGTGTTGGTGATGGTGATAGCGTCCACGAGGTTCCCTCCTCAACCACCCCGGGAGGGGGCGGATGACGTGCGAGCTGGGCGGATGAAGGGTCCGCGATCCTGAGAGCGGCCCGTCAGAGGATCTGGGCGATCGCCTCGCTGGCCCGCCGCGTGTCCAGGAAGACCAAGCCTAGCTTGGCGCGCGCGTTGGTCAAGGTGACGAGCATCCCCTCGGGGCCGGCGGCGTTGAGCAGCACGTAGCCCGTGGCGGTGCGCACGAAGACCTGCGCCATCTCGGCGCCCAGGAGCTCCTGGGCGATGCGCTCACTGATGCCCAGCAGCGCCGAGGCCATGGCGGAGATGATGTCCTCCTCGGCGTTGCCCGGCAGGACGCTCGCCATGATGAAGCCGTCCAGGCTCACCACGGCCGCACCTTCGACGTCGGGCGAGGACGAGCGGAGGTCGTTGAGGATGGCGGTCAGTTGCTCACTTCGAGTTACCATGTCAGCTCCGTGGTGGTGTGGTGTTCGTCCAAGTGTTCGTTCAGGGGGGCCGCACCCCGAAACAGGGGGAAAACGCAAAACGAGGAAACGTCGTGGCGGCGGGGCGGCGCGCTGGAGGGAGCGGGGCGCTTCACTGCGAGCCAGCGCGCTGCCGGGCCAGGGCCTGCACGAGGCGGGCCTGGATCCCGAGGAAGAGGTCGGGGGCCGGGAGCGCCGGTCCCAGCGCGGCGACGTGATAGAGTTCCTGTCCCGCAGAGAAGGGCCGCACCTCCAAGAAACAGTCGTCGCACACGATGGTCACGGCGCGCGCGCGGCCCACGGCGAGCAGGCTCTCGAAGCGCTCGCCTACCTCGCTGCTGTAGGCCGCCATGGCGGCCATGACCTCCGCTGTCCCCTCCGCGCGCCACGCGGCTACCGGGAGGCCCACCTCGTCGGCCAGCACGAGCTGGCGCTTGACTCCATCGGCCTCCAACTCGCCCAGCAGGCGGGCGAGCTCGCCCTCGCGCGTGTCCTCGGCGGTGAGGTTCACGGGCATGGTGGGGCGTCGCGTGGTCTGGGGTCGCCGCGCCGGCTTGGGCGCCGGTGGCGTCGGCGGCGCCCCAAGCGGTGGCAGGGTGGGACGCGAAGGCTCCGCGAAGGCCTCGATGACCCGGGTCTCGTCGTCCCCCGCTTCGTGCTCATCCCCTCCGTCGTCCAGGGTGGAGGCGGCGAAGTCCTCGGCGACGCTCAGGTCGCTGATGTCCAGGTCGATGGTCCCCTGGGGGTTCGGGGGCGCTGCCGGCGTGGATTCGGTCGCCTGGGGCGCTGCTGGGGTGGGGGCCCCGGCAGGTTCTCGCCGGGGTTCCTCGATGAGGTCGCGCGCCGGCGAAGACGGCCCTGCCTCCGCCGCCAGCGCGGAGAGGACGGTCTCCTGCCGCTGGGCGGCCTCCATGGCGCGCGGGACCGCCGAGCCGTGCCGCCCGTTCCGCCTTTCGCCGTTCGCGGCCTCCATGGCGCGCGGGACCGCCCCCTCGTCCCCTCGGAGGGGCCCCTGGGGTGCGGCGAGCACGGCGCGGCGCCCCGCGGCGCGGCCGAACAGCCACCCGCTGGCAAAGAGCGCGGCGCCGGCTACGGCGCTCACGATCCACACGAGGGCCAGGGGGCTCATCGCGACCTCCCCCGTCGTCCGCGTGCACGGGTCCGGCACGCGGGCTGGGAGCCGCGGGACGCGCACCTGCTCATCGACGCGCCCCCGGTGGCAGCTCGAAGCGGTCCACGAGGTCGGTCCCGCACTGCAACCCGGCCGCCCAGTCGATGAAGCGCGTGACCATCTCCTTGCCCTTGAAGTATGCCCCGTGCTGGGGCGCGATGAGCTCCACGTCGAGGCCCCGGGCCATCTCCGCCCACATGCGCATGACTTTGTTGTTCACCATGTAGCGCTCGTGGAAGGGCTGCATGTAGGCGAGGTGCGCGTCGAAGTCGGGGACCTCCTGGTAGGACTGGCCCAGCGACGCGCCCAGGTCCCCGGTGTAGAGCACCTTGGTCGTGGGGTCGTAGACCTGGAAGTTCCCTACCGAGTGCAGGAAATGGGCTGGGATGACCCACACCTCCGCGCCGCCCACCTGGAGCACCGTCCCCTCGTCGGGGAGGGCGTTCATGGACTCGGTCGCCAGCCTGTCCAGGCCGAAGTGCGCCACGAAGCGCACCCACAGCGTGGAGACGTGGGCGGTGGCGTTCGTGGCGCCCAGCCACCCGTTGACCGCGGCGACGATGTCCGGGTCCTGGTGGGAGAGCACGATGTGCTTGAGCTTAGCTCGCCGCAGGAGCCCCAGGACCTCGGGGTAGGCGCGGCGGAAGGTCTTGGAGCCGCCCGGGTCCAGGAGCACGCCCTCGTCACCGTGGATGATGAGGTGCTGGTTGGCCTGGACGGCGGCCCCGATGGCCTCGTCTTCCAAGAGGATGTTCTTGTGGTCGCCGAGCTCGGCGAGGACCGTGGATGGCATGAGGTCTGTCCCTTGGGCTTGTGGTCTTGGGGCCGCGTGGAGGCGGTCGTGGGGTGGGGTGGGGTGTCTACAAGAGCGCGTGGATACGTGCCGCGGCGCGTCGGGCGGCCCGGAGATCGCGGTCCAGGCGCGGCCCCCGCCGGTGGAGCGTGACGAGGCTCGCCCGCTCGCCGTTCGGTGTGGTGACCGGCGTGACCACGGTCACGCCCGCACGGAGGGGATGAATGAGCTGGTCGTCGTGTCCGCGGGCACCTCGGGCGGCGCGATCCGGGGTGTCGGCGTTCGCCTCCTGACGCGCGTGGCGCGCGGCGGCCGCCAGCTTGTCCAGCTCGATGGCGCGCAGCTCGTCGGGCAGATCTTGCACCACGACCTGCCCCCGGGCGTCGAGGACGGCCGACGCCTCCAGGGCCGAGCAGTCACTGCGGAGCCCGGCCAGGCAGCTCGCCAGCTCGTCTCCTGGGGGGGCATCCGTCGGAGGTCCTGCCGAGGAGCGCGTGTCGTGCCCCGTGGCGTCCGGCGGGAGGGGCGGGGGCTCCGGTCCGGGG
>CAYZID010000050.1:0-26953 GCA_964478315.1 uncultured Myxococcales bacterium
TCCGGTCGGCGCAGAGCAATTGGACATCACCCTGGACTTCTCCAAACCGATGGACCACGGCCAGACCCCCTTCGTGACCCTCGGCAACGGCCGCGAGTCGCCCCACACCCCTGAGAACCTATGCCGTTCCGGCCGGTGGGCGCGTACTACCCGCGCCGTGGGGAGGAGCCAGGGCGGGGGAGGCGGGTGGGCGCGCCGGGGCGCCGTGCGGGGCCGCGGGCGGCGCGGCGGAGAGCGTGAGGGCGGAGAGGGCGGCGATCGCGGCGAACATGGGCCTCGCGGGGGATGCGTTGGGGCGTGGAGCGGGCGCGCCGGCGCCGAACCGGCTTGGCGGTCGCCGACAGCGGTTGGCTACCGCCGCGAGGCCCGGAAGTCCAGCCCGGCGGCGGCCCTGACGCTGCGACCCGCCCGCTGGGTCGGCGCTGGTCTGGGTTGGACGCTCAGCGCGGGGCGGCGGGCGCCGTCTTGGCGGCGGGGCCAGGCGCGGGCACTGTGGGAGCAGCGGCCTTGGCGCCCTGCGCCGGAGTCCCCGGTGCCTGGGTGGGATGGGCGGGCGCTCTCGCGAGAGCCTCGCGCCAGCGGTGGAGGGCAGCGACGTTCTCGGCGGTGGTGGGCTCACTCCAAGGATCGTAGCCCTTGGCGTCTCCGCCGTGGGCCTTGGCCAGCCGCCCGGACGCTTCGTCGCGGAGGATGGGCGCGGCGTCGGGCGAGGCCATGATGGCGAGCAGCGTCGCGGCGCCCTCGGGGGCGTGGAGGTCCAGGAGGCGCTCGGCGGCGGCCAGGCGCGTCTCGGTGTCCACGGCGGAGGCCGTGAGGGGCCGCAGGAGGGCGACGTCCGTCACGTCGGCGAGTCGCGCCTGCTTCTGGGTGATGTCGAGATCGGCTAGGGCGGCGGCCAGGTCCTGGGCCTGGCCCGCGGCGGGCGTGGACGGGGGTTCCGTCTGGGCGGGGGCCGCCGCGGCGGCGGCGCCGGAGGGGCCGGCGTGATGCGCGGCGTGCTCGTGGTCCGCGTGGTGGCCGCCGTCGGGGTGGTGGGCCAGGTGGTGGTGGCCGTCGTCGTGGTGGGCCCCGTGGGCCAGGGCAGGCTGCTCGGCCATCCAGTGCCCCAGGCCGCGGAAGCCGAAGAAGATGGCCAGGGCGGCGGCGGTGCCCACCCCCAGATGACGCAGGGCACGCCCGCGGTCGTCGGCCCGCAGCACGTAGAGGAACAGAGCCACGACGAACAGCACGGCGCCGTAGACGCTCACGACCGTGGGGCCGCTGGGGAGGTCTCCATAGTAGCTCAGGGCCAGACCGCCGAAGCTGACCAGGGTCCCCGTCACCCAGCCCACGACGAGCTGCTTGCCCAGGTGGCGGGTGATGAGCATGGCCATGATGGCCGGGACGATGAGGAAGACGAAGACCAGGAGCACGCCCGCGGTGCGCACGGAGTGGGTGATGACCAGACCGAAGGAGGCGTAAAACAGGAAGTCCCACAGCCGGACGTTGATGCCCAGCTTCTCCGCCTCCTCGTGGTTCTCGGAGATGGCGAGGAACTTGTCGCGGAAGATCCAGTGGAAGACGCCCACGCCCGTGTAGGCGAGGGCGGCGTTGCGGACCTCCTCGGGCTTCACCCACAGGATGGAGCCCATGAGGACCTGCTGAATGTGCTCGGCGCCGTGGGGGGCATAGTAGACGACCAGGATGCCCACGGCCGCAGCCAGGGCGTAGACGAGGCCGATGACGGCCTCCTGGGGCACGAGGTCTTTGCGCATCCGCGTGAGCGAGAAGACCGTCGCCCCCACCAGCGTGAACAGAAGCGAGAAGATGTAGGCGCCCGTGGAGTCCGGCGCGATGTGGAAGATGAAGGCGATGGTGGTGCCCAGGGCGGCGATCTGCGCCAGGGCCAGGTCTACGAAGATGACGCGGCGCCGGATGACGTGGAGACCGAGGTACGAGTGGATGCCCACGAGGACCAAGCACTCGAGGAAGGGGAGCAGCATCAGGTCGGCGGCGCTCATGGGGAACTCCGGGGAGGCGGGAAGGCGAGAGCGACGGGGAGGCGAGCACGACCGGCGCGCGCCCTCGGCCCGCGAACGTCGGACCGAGGGCGCGCTGGGAGGCTACTGGCCGTCCGCCTGGGCGAAGGCGTCCTCGAGGGAGGACACCCACAGGTCCACGAGGTCGAAGTAGGTCTTCGCCTGGGGGCTGCCGCCCGTGGACAAGGGGACGATGACGGGGATGCCGCCCACGGCGCGGGTGATCTTGCGCACCCGCTGCTCGTCGAAGTAGTTGGCCGCCAGGACGACGCGGACCTTCTGGTCCCGCATGAGCTGGATGAGCTTCTCCACGTCGTGGGGCGAGGGCGGGATGGCCGGCTTGGGCTCCACCTCGCCCAGCACGCGGAGGCCGAACAGCTTGGTGAAGTAGATCCAGTTCTTGTGGTAGGTCACCAGGCGCTTGCCCCGGAAGGCGCGGCCCTCACCCAGCCAGCCGCCCAGGAGATCGACCATGGGCTGGCCCTTGTAGGACTTCTTCTCCAGGAAGGACACGAGGTTCCCGGAAAGGGCGAGCCGCGTGAGCGTCCCTGAGCCCAGCAGACGCACGAGCTTCGGCCCGTACAGGCGCCGGTCGATCTCCGCCTTGAAGGCCTTCAAGCGCGCCTCGTAGTGGTCGCGGTGGGCGGGGTCGTTCTTGATGAGGCCGATGGCGATGTTCTCGGCGATCTGCTTCAAGTTGACGGGGCTCACGTGGATGTGCGGGTTCCCGTAGATGTGCACGCCGCCCTGGCTGCGGTCCTTGCTCACGGGGATCTCCAGCTTCTTCACGCCGTCGGCCGCCGCCACGTAGCCGGGTTGCCCCTGGCGGATCTTGGCGTTGCCGGACTTGTCCACCAGGGAGGGAGCCCACAGCTCCAGGTCCATGCCCGTGGTCACGAAGACGTCAGCCCGGCTCAGCCAGGCGGCGAAGCTGGGCTTGGGGCGCACGAAGTGGGCGTCCTGGTCCCCGGCGACGATGGAGCGCACGCGGACGAGGTCGCCGCCCAAGTACCGGGCCACGAACCCGTAGTCGGGCAGCGTGGTCACGACCTCCAGCTTCTTGCCGCCGTCGGCGCGGGCCGCCTGGCCCAGCGCCAGGGTCGCGGGGGCCCCCGCCGAGAAGCTCGGGGTGACGAGGAGGGCCGCCAGCGCGGTGACGAGCCCAAGCAAGCGCTTGTCAAAGAGGTTCTGCATGGTCATGGCGCGCTCCTAGTAGCGGTCGTGCTTGTGGGGGCCGGCCGCGAACACGGCCTGGAGGATGACGCGGTGCTCGGCCTTGGGCCCGAAGCCGTCGCCGTCCACGTAGTTGTATTCGAGGTGAATGCGCGACCAGGGGCTGGGCCACCAAGTCGCGTAGGGCGACACCTGCCACAGGACCTTGTCGTCGTCCCCGAAGGCGAACCTCTGCGTGAGGTCCCCACGGACGCCGATGTTCCAGCTCCGGGAGACCTTGGCGTCCAGGCTCGTGTAGCCGCCCAGCGTCTCGATACGCAGCCCACCGGGCAGCTCCTTGCGGCTGTAGAGCCCCTCGGTGCGCCAGGTCACGCCCGCGTACTTCGCGTTGTTCAGCGGCTCCCAGGCCAGCGTGAGATCGGCCGCCGCGTAGACGCTCGTGTGCCACGTCGTGTTGGGGGTCACGGTGAACCCTGGCTGCCCCATCCGTGGGTCGTCCGCGTTGTTCCAGCCCAGGATGCCGGTCAGCCCGAGCTGGAGGTAGGTGTCTCGGTTCAGGTCCCAATAGTTCCGCAGACGCAGCAAGACCGTGGGCAGGCTGGCCAAAGCACCTGCCTTGTCGAAGGCCTTGGGGTTCATCCCGTCGGTGACCTGGAGGATGAGCCCCTCCTCGCTGGCCCACCACGCGGGCATGAGCCACTCGAGCGAGGCGCCGATCTGGTTCAAGCCCCCGGGCCCGAAGGCCTCCTGGAGCATGAGCGGGAAGTCGAAGTAGTCCAGCGCGTGCTTGTGCCAGCGGTTTACGACCCCAAGCTGCTGGCGGAACTTGCCCGCCGTGAGGTTCAGCCGCGGGACGACGTTGGTCCAGGTCGCGTAGGCCTCACCGAGCTCCGCACCCTCCTCGGGGTTGAACTCGATGGCCGCCTTCATGAACGAGAAGGGGTCCAGGTTGCTCTGGATGTGCAGGCCCAAGCACCGCACGCCGAACTGCGTGGGAGGTTCGGCGCCGAGATCCTGCCCGTCCTGGTAGCGCCCCAGGAAGAACAGGTCGCCCGTGACGCTCAGCTCGGGGTTCAGCGCCTGGAGCGCCCGCGCCCCTCCCTTGAAGGTCTTGAGCTCCAGCTCCTGGTCGTCCCCCTCCCCCGCCTGGGCGGCGGCGTTGGCCTCGGCCTGGAGCTGCTTGAGCTCCTGGTCCTCGCGCCAGGCCTCCAGGGCCTTGACCTTGGCGCGCAGCTTCTTCAACTCCGCGGCGTCCGGGCTGCCCGTGCCCGCCTCCGCGCTCACCGGGCCCGAGGTCGGCGCCGGGGCGGCGGGCGCCGCGGCCTGGGCCCCACCGCCATGCGCCAGCACGCACGCGAACGCGGCGACCCCAGCCACCGTCCCCCACGTCCTCATCCCGCTTCGGTCTCCTGCGTCTCCGCGGCCCACACGCGGGGCGGCCAGGCGGACTGCCCGCCCGAGCCGACCGCTCTCCCTCGTCCTGTGTTCTCCATGCATCCTCGGTTCTCGCTCCCTCCGCCCGGGGGCCTACGCCCCCAGGCGTCACCTGATCGGCTCGCGCGCTCAACCGCGCGTTCGCGCACGGGCTCCCCTCCCGGCGCCCTCCCACGAGGGGACGCCGCGGGGACGCCGCGCCCAGCGCAGGGCCGGGCGAGAGACGGCCGGACCGTCCCCCGCACGGGGCTGCGCAGATCCCAAGCCCACCGCGAGGGCGGGCGAAGACACCGGACGACTACGCGGGCGGCGAGTGCGAGGGGCTGAGGTGCTGGAGAGAGATGGGCGCGTGCGCCAAGGCGGGCGCGTCCACGACCGGGGAAGCGCTGACCGCGAGCCCCTGCACGAGCCCAGCGGAACCCGCCACGAGCGGCGTCCCGTGGGAGAGCACGCCCAGCTCGCAGGGTCCCTCGTCGTGGCTGTGGGGCTGGCTCGGGCCGCCCTCGTGATGCGGCGCATGGGCGCCCTGTGCGACCTCACGGGCCCCAGGGTTCGCCGGCCCTGGCCCCGGCGCCTGGCTCTCCTCCACGGCGCCGTCCAGGTCGTCGGACGGCTGGACGTGGTGGAGCTGCCCATCGACGGGACACAGGACGTGGGCCTGGAAGGCGACGTGTAAGGGCCCGCCAACGCTAAGCCCCAGGATACCGAGCACCGCCAGCCACGCCGCCATGAGCGTGGTCGCCGCGGCGACCTTGGGCGCCCAGCGGTGGGGGGTGGCTCGCGTCATGGGCCTCGTCAACGCTACTCGAAACTTGGAGGGGCTCGGGGAGGCTCACGGTGGCGTGTCACCCTGGGCTCCGAGGCCGAAGGCCGACCCCACCGCACACCTGTCACCAGGTGCCAGCAACAAACGCCTCGCGGGACCCGCTGTCAACCTTCCCATGCCCGCCGCACTCGACGGGCTGGCGCCGCGCTCCCCGTAGGCGCGCACCGGCACCCTCACAACCCCACGGCCGCCCTCCCTATTGCCTCGTGGCCGAGGAAGCTCGCAGCGTGCCCGGGCACCCCGACGTGCGGGGGACCCTCCGCACGCTCAGGAGGCCACGGACAAGGGGGGATAGGCCGCTGGCACGCCGCTCTGGCGCACGAAGGTGCGGCCGTACAGGCGCTCCAGGCGCGGCAACAGGCGCGCGAGCTGGGGCCGCGTCATGACCTCGGCCAGCGCCTCCACGAGCTCCCGGAGCTCCTCGGGGGAACGCAGCGCATGCAGGTAGGGCGTCGCCTCCGCCGGCACCTCGGCCCCCCAGCGGGTCCGGAAGTGCGCCAGGGCCTCGTCGCGGCGGCGCTCCTGGTTCTTCTCCCAGTCCCTGTCATCGAGGTCGATGTGGCGGCGCATGGGCTCACTCCTTACCCGCGGGGCTCCGAGACCCCGGACTCACGACGCACTGCGTTACAGCAAGATCCAAGCCAACCCAGAGCGCCGCGCGCCTGGGCCGGGAAAAGCGCCCCGAAGCTGCGATGCCGTGTTGAAGCATTGCAGGATGTTGGCTAGGTTCCGGCGGCTCGCGTGAGGGCCCCGGCGAGGCCTGAGCACGCGGGACCAAGTGACCCCAGCTCCCACCTGACGAGGTATCAAGATGCGACTCCACCCCTTCCGCGCGCTGCACCCCACGCCGAGCTCGGTGCGGCAGGTGGTGAGCCCCCCGTACGACGTCCTGTCCACGGACGAGGCGCGGGCCATGGTCCGGGGGAACCCCCTGTCGTTCCTGCGCGTCGTGCGACCGGAGGTCGACCTCCCCGAGGGGACGGACCCCCACGCGGACGAGGTCTACGCCACGGCGCGAGACAACCTGGCGAGGCTGGTGGAGCGCGGGGCGCTCGTGCGGGACGAGGCGCCGGCGTTGTGGATTTACCAGTTGAAGATGGGGAACCACACGCAGACGGGCTACGTGGGCTGCGCGGAGGTGGCGGACTACGCCCAGGGGCGCATCAAGAAGCACGAGCACACACGGCGGGACAAAGAGGACGACCGAGCCCGGCACGTGGACACCACGGACGCGAACACCGGCCCGGTCTTTCTGACCTGTCGCGGGAGCAAGGAGCTCACCTACCTGCCCGTGGAGCTGACCACGGGGGAGCCGGACCTGGACGTGGTGGGACCGGGCGGCGTCCGGCACACGCTGTGGGCGGTGCGTGACCGCGACGCGCTGGAGCGGCTGGCGGAGGCCTTCGCAGCGGAGGACGCCTTCTACATCGCCGACGGGCACCACCGGGCAGCCAGCGCGTTCCGCACGCGGGAGCTGCGGCGGGAGCGGGCCGCGCGGGCGGGGACGCCCGTGCCCCAGGACGCCCCGTGGGAGCGGTTCTTGGCGGTGGTCTTCCCGGCGGACTCGCTCCGGATCATGGCGTACAACCGGGTCGTCGCGGACCTGGGGACGGGCGAGGCCGGGTCGGAGCGCACGGTGGACGCGTTCTTGGCGGCGGTGGGGGAGCGCTTCTCCGTGGGGCCCGCCGGTGCCGCCCCCACGCCGCCGCGCCGCGGGACCTTCGCGCTCTACGCGGGCGGCGCGTGGCGGCTGCTCACGCCGTACCCGGACGTGCTCGCGGAGGCGGGCGACGATCCCGTGGCGGGGCTGGACGTCTCCCTCCTCCAAGACCACCTGCTGGAGCCCGTGCTGGGGATCTCCGACCCCCGCACGGACCCCCGCATCGACTTCGTAGGGGGCATCCGCGGCACGGACGAGCTCGTGCGCCGCGTGGACGCCCAGGGCGGCGGCTGTTCCGTGTCCATGTACCCCACGTCCATCGGGGACCTGCTGGCCGTGGCAGACGCCGGGCGGGTCATGCCCCCCAAGTCCACGTGGTTCGAGCCCAAGCTCGCCAGCGGCCTGCTCATCCACCCGCTCAGCGACTGAGCCGCTCGGCGGCGGAGGTCCCAGGGGCCGTCTCAATCCGAGTCACTTGGGGCCCAGCCTCTCAGCATGACGCACCGCGTCGAGGCGCCCCGTCAGGAGTCCCCGTCGAGGCCGGCGACGAGGCGGGCTTGGGCGGCCCAGGCGGCGTCCTTGTGAGGAGGCGCGGGCGCCAGGTGGCGGTCGCAGAACCAGGCGAGGACGGCCGTGTCGCGCTGGCGCACGGCGGGGTCCTCCTCGCTGGCTACGTCCCGGGCCAGGGCGGCGGCGAACAGGGCGTCGGCCAGGGCCTCGGCGTGGGGACGGAGGGTGAGGGCGCCCAGGCCCGGGTCGGCGGCGGCCAAGATGCCCGGGAGGGCGTCCTTGGCGCGCTGGACGGCGGCGCGGGCGGGCTGGAGGGCGTCGAGGAGGCGCGGGTCGTGCAGGGCGAGGAGGCGGTCGAGCCCTTGGAGGAAGCCACGGTGGAGCCCGCGGACGCGAAAGTCGCGCCAGGTCTGGGCCACGAGGACGTTGTGGGTCCCCTCCCAGTTCTCGTAGACGACGTTGTCGCGCAGGAGCCGGGGGAGCACGGAGAAGGTCTCGATGGCGCCGTTGCCGCCCAGGGTCTCGATGGCCGTGAGGACGGCGCGATGGGAGTGCTGGCACGAGGCGAGCTTGGCGAGGTTCGTCCCCACGCGGACGAAGGCGCCCTGGTCGGGGTCGCCCGCGAGGTCGCCGGCCTCCCAGCGGTCGAGCTGGTGGGCCAGCTCCAGCCCACCGGCCACGAGGGCCGCCGACGTGGCGGTGAGGTCGGCGAGCATGTCGGCCACGAGGGGGTAGTCGGCGATGGCGTGACCGAAAGCGCGGCGCGCGCGGGCGTAGCCCCGGGCCACGGTGAGGGCGCGGGCGGCGATGCCCGCCGTGCCCACGGTGTTGTAGAGGCGCGAGGTGTGGATGACGTACCGCATGACGTGGTGGAAGCCGTCGGCCACGTCGCCGATGGCGTAGCCGACCGCGCCCTCGAAGTCGATCTCGCCCGAGGGCATGGAGCGCGTCCCCAGCTTGTCCTTGAGGCGCCGCACGGCGTAGTGGTTGAGGCCGCCGTCGGGGAGCACCCGGGGCACGAGGAACAGACCGAGGCCCTTGGTCCCCGCCCGGGCGGTGGCGGGATCGCCGGTGTCCACGCGGGCCGTCATAAGGATGAGGTCGGCGTCGGCGTTGGAGCAGAACCACTTCTCGCCGCGTAGGCGCCAGCGAGTGGTGCCCAAGGCCTCACCGTCCGGCCTGGCGACCACGGAGTTGGCGCCCACGTCGGAGCCGCCCTGGACCTCGGTGAGAAACTGGGCGCCGTCCAGGCGGTCTTCGTAGCGGGTCGCCAGGAGGCCGGGGAGGTAGCGGGCGCGGAGCTCCGCGCTGCCCTGTGCCATGAGCGCGCGCACGAGCCCCGCGGTGCAGGCCACGGGGCAGTTGTGGCCCGCCTCGCCAGCGTGGCTGGAGAGCAGAAAGAGGAGCAGCGCGAGCGTGTTCGCCGGTGGATCGGCGTAGACGGCGATGAGCCGCCCGTCCTCGTAGATGGCGCGCCCGCAGGCGTGGTAGGCGGGGTGGTGGGCGATCCCTTCGGTGCGCTCGCCGTCCGGGGACCACCGGTCCAGCACCGGGAGGTTGCGGTCGAGGTTGTTGACGATGGCGGCGCGATCGAGCGGCCCGGCGGCCACGGCGCCGAAGGACGTGAGGAGGGGCGCGTGGGTCGCGTAGCCCTGGGGGCCCAAGAGGCGGCGGGCGAGGCGCTGGATCTGGTGGTCGGCGAGGAAGAAGTTCTCGGGCTGATCCTCGCGCCAAGCGTGGAGGTCGCGGCGCGCACGAACATGGCTGGGCGTGCTCATGAGGGCTCCGTGGGGCAGCGCAGGGCACCTTCTGGGTCGCTGCCGAGGCTACCCCAAGCCGCGCGGGAAGCCCACGGCCCGTCCCCGGGCGAGCCCGTCCCCGGGCGCTAAGTGAACCGTCATTCATTTTCCGTTGTGACCGACCCGCAGGATCGCTGAGTGAACCGTCATTCATTTTCCGTTGTGACCGACCCGCAGGATGGCTATGGTGTGCGCCGCGCGGCGGCGACGGGCCTCCGGCACACGCGCCGCGCGGCGCCGGCGGAGGTGACGCCCGCGACCGAGACGGCGACCGAGACCGCAACCGAGACCCCAAGGAGAGGCACCGTGGCTGAGTTTTACGTGGACATGCGCGACGTGCGTTTCAACCTGTTCGACTTCCTGAACGTGGGCGCCCTGTCCGAGCACGAGCGGTTCGCGGAGTACGACGCCGAGATCATGGACGACGTGCTGACCATGGCCGAGGCCCAGGCCAAGGAGCTGCTGGCGCCCCTCAACGACGTAGGCGACAAGGTCGGCGTAAAGCTCGTGGACGGCAAGGTCATCACGCCCGAGGGGTTCAAGGAGGCCTACAAGGAGTTCTCCAAGGCGGGCTGGGTGGGGCTCACCCACAACGAGCCCGAGTACGGCGGGCAGGGCTTCCCCTTCGTCATGGGCGCGGCCGTGGACGACCTGTTCATCGGCGCCAACCTGTCGTTCTTCTTCACGCCGGGGCTCAGCTCCGGGGCCGCGCGCCTCATCAGCACCTTCGGGACCAAGGAGCAGAAGGACACGTACCTGGAGAAGATGCTCTCCGGCGCGTGGGGCGGGACCATGGCGCTCACCGAGCCCAACGCCGGCTCGGCCGTGCCCGACCTCAAGACGACGGCGACGCCCACGGACCGCGAGGGCATCTACAAGATCAAGGGCCAGAAGATCTTCATCACGTCGGGCGAGCACGACATGACGGAGAACATCGTCCACGCCGTGCTGGCCCGCATCGACGGGGACCCGCCCGGGTCCAAGGGCGTGAGCCTGTTCATCGTCCCCAAGTACCGGCCCGACGGAAAGGGCGGCGTGGGCGCGTTCAACGACGTGACCTGCGTGGGGATCGAGGAGAAGCTGGGCATCCACGCCTCGCCCACGACGCAGCTCGCCTTCGGGGATGAGGACGACTGCGAGGGCTGGCTGCTGGGCGGGCGGGGTAACGGCCTGCGCTGCATGTTCCAGATGATGAACGAGGCCCGCATCGGCGTGGGCCTCCAGGGCGCCTCCATGGCCAACGTGGCCTACCAGAACGCCAAGCGCTACGCCGCCGAGCGCGTCCAGGGTGTGGCCATCCAGAACATGCGGGACGTGAACGCCCCGCGCGTGCCCATCATCGAGCACCCGGACGTGCGCCGCATGCTCGCGTCCATGAAGGCCACCGCCGAGGGCGCCCGCGCCCTGTGCTTCTACGGCGCCTACTGTGCTGACCGGGCCGAGCTGGCCGAGGGCAAGGAGGCCCAGCAGTGGGAGTACCAGGCGGAGATCCTCACCCCCATCATCAAGGCGTGGTGCTCGGACGAGGGCTTCCGCGTGGCCGAGACGGGCGTCCAGGTGCTGGGCGGCTACGGCTACGTGCGGGAGTACGGCCTGGAGCAGATCCTGCGCGACGTGAAGATCGCCAGCATCTACGAGGGGACCAACGGCATCCAGGCCCTCGACCTCCTGGGCCGCAAGGTGGGCCGCAAGGGCGGCGTCATGCTCATGACGATGCTCAACCGCATCAACGGCTTCCTGAAGAAGAACGCCGAGGGCCCCTTCGCCGCCGAGGTCGCCAAGCTCGCCGAGGCGCGGGACGCCCTCGCCAAGACCGCCATGGGCTTCGCCAAGCGCTCCATGAAGGGCGACGTTCTCTACGGCGCCCTGTACGCCGTGCCCTTCCTCCAGATGTTCGGGGACGTGGCCGTGTCCTGGCTGCTCCTGGAGCAAGCCCACAAGGCCCAGGAGATGTTCGCCGCGCGCTGCGAGAAGCTGGGCGTGGACCCCGAGGCCGAGGACTTCGCCGCCAAGCTCGCCGATGACGCCGAGCTGGCCTTCCTCCACGGCAAGTGCAAGTCGGCCAAGTTCTTCGTCTGGAACGTCCTGCCGCGCCTCCACGCCCGCAAGGCGACCATCGACTCCAACGACACGAGCGCCCTGGAGATGGTCTTCTGAGACTCGGTGAGAGCCGAGGGGCGTACGGACACCGTGCGCCCCTCGATCCTGCCGGCCCGTGAGGGTTCCTGACCGTTCGGCTTGCCTTCTGCGCTCAGGTGCCTAAGCTGGGCCAGCACCTCACGGGGTACGCCTCGCGAGCTCCACATTGGCGGGTCCTCAGACGGCAAGCCTCGCTCGGGCGACGCCCGGGCTCCCAGACCCGGTCTCCCACATCGCCACTCTCCCCCGGCGGTCTGCGGAGATCGCGCGGCGCAAGAGCCTCGGGTGGCGGCCCCCCCCGCCACCCGAGGCTCGCCGCGGTTCGCCCACCCACGGAGCCCGACGAGCCGCCGTGCCATACCGTGGCGTCACGGCGCACGCGGGGCTCTCGGCCCACCTCACTCCTTGCCTTTCCGCACGGGGTGCGGTTTGTGTGGCCGGTGACCTCTACGCTCGTCCCGTCGCGGCCCCCGCGCCCCCCCCGCTACGACCGCCGCACGGCCGTCCAGCTCGCGGGAGAGCTGCCCGGCCTGGCGCTGGACCTCCTCACGCGGACCCCCAAGGCACCCCCGGGCCTGTACCTCCCGGCTCGCGAGCTCGCTGCGACCTGCGTGACCTCGCCGCGCGCCAACGCGTACCTGTCGCTGGAGCCCGGACTCCGGGTGTTTCAGTGCCCCGAAGGCATGCTCACCTGGGTGGGCCACCGCCACACGGCCTTTGCCGTGGGCGGCCTCCACGTAGCACCAGGCCAGCCCGACGATGCGGCCGCCGCGGCCGCGCTCATGGGCGCCTTCCGCGACGCCCTACGCGACGCTGGCTACCGTCGCGCCCTGCTCTTTCCCGCGGCGGAGGAGGAGCGCGAGCCCCTGGCTCGGGCCGGGGTCCAGACGCTGTCCGTGGGCGCCGAGGCCTTCTTGGACGCCGACGACTGGACGCTGCGCGGCAAGCGCCGGGCCGACCTGCGCCAGATGGTGAACCGGGGCAAGAAGCGTTATGGGATCCGCGTGCGGGAGGTGAAGTCCTTCGAGGCGGCGGGCCGCGGCGGGCCGCTCTACGAGCGCTGGCTGTCCAACCGCCCGGCGGGGCACCGCATGCGGTTGCTCATCGGCACGCCCTGCTTCGATCGGCCCGCGGCGCGGCGCTACTTCATCGCCGACCAAGGCCCCGGAGAGCCCGCCCAGGCCCTGGCGACCCTCACGCCGGGCTGGGGCGCGAGAGGCTGGGGCGTGGACGTCATGGCCCGAGATCCCCAGGCGCCCGCGGGGACCATGGAGGTCCTCCTCACCGACCTCATCGAGCGGACCTTCGACGAGGGCGGGCGCGTCTTCTCCCTGGGGGCGAGCCCCATGCTGGAGCGCACCCCCCTGCCCCCCCCCGACAGCCGCATCCTGCGCCCTGTGTTCCGCTGGCTCTTCGCGTCGCGCTTGGGTAACCGGCTGTTCCGGTTCCGCTCGCTGGCCCACTTCAAGGATAAGTTCTCACCGCGCTGGGAGCCGGTCTACATGGGCGCCTGGCCGCGCCTCAGCCCCCTGGCGCTCTACGCCGGCTGCCGCATGTGGGGGCTGTTCGGGCCGCCCCGCTACGACACGGTGGACCCCGAGGCCGCCGCGCGGGCCGAGGCCGAAGGACGCGCGAACGCGCGCAGGCTCCACGCGGACGACACGCCGGGCCTCCCGCGCCCCTGACGCCGGACTCAGCGCGCCGAGCGCGCGGGAGACAAGGGAAACATCTCGGCCAAGAGGCCACGGGGCCCCAAGCGGAGGAGAGACGCGAGCAGGAGCCCCCCGACGCCGACGAGGGCCACCCACGTGAGGGGGGCGCTGGCGAGAGAGGGGGCCAGGGCGATGGCCTCGGGCGCGGCGCGGACACCCGCAGCCCACCCCAGCTCCAAGGGGAGGTCCAACGCCTGCACTATGAGGGCCGCCCCCGCCGCCCCCGCCACGAGAGTCACGCCCACGGCGGCGGCGGCGCGAGCCCCCAGCGTGGACGCGACGAGGGGCAGGGACGCGGGGTGGAGCGCCGTGACGACCACCAAGGCCGCCAGGACGGGGCCAGGCCCCACACCCGCCGCGAGGAGGGCGCCCGCCAGCGCCGCGGCACCTGCGCCGCCCATGTAGACGGGCACCGCGAGGAGCGCGGCGGCGAGGACGTGGCCCCAGGAGGCGCCCGCGGCGACCGCCAGCGACGGGGAGGCGTCGCCGTCTCCGACACCGCCCACGAGGGGCGCCAGGTAGGCCCCCAGGGCGATCCCCGCCAGCCCCCACGCAAGGCTGTGGCCCACGAGGGGACGGACGCTCGCCAGGGCGCGCGCCAGCGGTCGGGCGGGGAGCGGGTGCTCGTGGAGGGCGGTGGCGAGGCGCTCGGCGGGCACCTGGCGCGCCGCGAGCGCGCCCGCGAGGGCCGCCAGCAGCACGACGCCCACGGCCGCGAGGGCCCAGGAGAGCGCCAAGGCGGGGCCGAACAGCGCCCAGGCGAGGGTGAAGGGGACGAGCCCCAGGGCGGGCGAGGCCAGGAGATAGGCCAGGGCGGTCGCGACCGGCTCGCCCCGGCCCAGGAGGTCGCGGAAGTGGGCGCGCGTGTGGCAGGGGCAGGCGGGGACGCGGGCCGGGAGGAGTAGGCCCCGGAGGGCGGCGGCGAGGCCCGCCCCCACGCCTCGGCCGCGGGGGCCGTCTGCGGGCCGGACCGCGAGAGCGGCCCGCGGTCGCACGGCGCCGCGCACCGCGGCGGAGAGCGCGAGCCCCGCGAGGAGCGCCGGAGCGGCCCGCAGGAGCATGGCGACGAACAGCAGCGCCGGATCTTGGTTGTGGGAGGCCCCGTGCCCGTGGCCGCTGTGGAGCCAGGCGAGGCCCACGAGGGTCGCGGCGCCCAGGAGCCCGCCGGCGGCCGCCGCGAGGATGGGGGCGCGGCCGGCGGCGGCCGCAGCCGGCGGGTGCTGGAACACGACGTGGACGAGGGCGCCGGCGACGAGGGCTTGGAACACGGCCAGCCCTCGCAGGGGGAGGTGGGCGAGGCCCTCCTGGCCGATGAAGAACCCCGCGATCGTCGCGGCGCCCAGGAGCGCCAAGAGGCCCACCGCGCGGCGCCGGTGAGGCCCCTGCCCGGCGGCCCACCACACGGCAAGGCCCAAGGGGAGGCGGTGGAGGATGACGCCCAGGGCCAGCGTGGGGATGGGGCTCTCCTCGTGCGCGGCATGGACGCCGGTCGGGGCGCCAGCGTGGAGGTCGTGGGCCAGGAGGGCCGCGCCGTCGAGCGCCGCGTGAAGGGCGAGGCCGGTGAGCGCCAGGACCAGCAGGGCCCGGCCCGAGCCGTGAGCCTGCTGGCCGTGATGCTCCCGGGGGGCGGTCCCCCGCGCCGAGGCGTGGGGAGGGCCAGGGACGTGGAACAGGACGCGCTCGCCGAGACCGGGCAGCACGAGCCCCACGGAGGCCGCGCCCACGGCCCACCAACCGCCGGTGAGCACGGCGTCGGGCAGGAGGTGCAGGAAGACGAGCCCCGCGACGGCCACGAGCACGAACCCGTCCAGCCCGGCCATGCCGGGGCCGTCCGGCGCCAGCCGAGCCGCCAGCGCGGGCCCGGCGGCCAGGGCGACGAGGCTGGCTAGGAGCAAGACCACGGGGACTCCACTGCGTGCTTGGGGGACAGGGGCGGGGGGACCGTAAGAAGCGCCCGTGGATTGGGCAACGTTCGGGGACCGACGCTAGAAGCTTGACTCACAACGGCGGACCGAGCCAGGCGCCGCGTCGTGATTTCAGGTGGTTTCGCGAGGAGGGAGCGTGCTGGTGGCACGTGACCGACGAGGGGAACCGCATGGAAGCACGAGAGCAAGCCTGGCGACGGGAGACGTTGTGAATCAAGCTTCTAGAAGCTTGACTCACAAGGGCGGACCGAGCCAGGCGCCGCGTCGTGATTTCAGGTGGTTTCGCGAGGAGGGAGCGTGCTGGTGGCACGTGACCGACGAGGGGAACCGCATGGAAGCACGAGAGCAAGCCTGGCGACGGGAGAGGTTGTGAATCATGCTTCTCGGGCTCAGCTCAGGCCCAGGCGCGAGAGCTTGTCGTACAGGGTGCTGCGGTGGATCCCCGCGCGCTCGGCGGCGCGCTGGACGTTGCCGTCCACCTCGGCCAGCAGCGCCGAGAAGTAGGCGCGCTCGAAGTCCGCTCGCGCCGCCTTGAACGGCTTGGACGTGTCCGGGGTCGCCGTGGGGGGCGGCGCGGGGCCCCCGCCCAGCTCCGGCGGGAGGTGATGAGGCTCGGCGAGGTCGCCGTCACACACCAGGGCGATGCGCTCGATGGCGTGCTCCAGCTCGCGGACGTTCCCGGGCCACAGGTGCGTCTGGAGCTTCCGCAGGGCGGCGGCCGAGAGCCTCTTGGGGGCGGGCTGCCCGCGGTCGCGCAGGCGCGCCAGGAAGTGCTCGACGAGGAGCGGGATGTCTTCGGGGCGCTCGCGCAGGGGTGGCAAGACGACGCGCACGGTGTTGATGCGGTAGAACAGGTCTTGGCGGAAGCGCCCCTGGGCCACGAGGCGATCCAACTCTCGGTTGGAGGCGCTGATGAGGCGCACGTCGGTGCGCTCGGCCCGGCGGCTCCCCACGGGATAGAACTCCCCGTCCTGCAAGACCCGCAGGAGCTTGGGCTGGAGGCCCAGGCTCATCTCGGCGATCTCGTCGAGGAGGAGGGTGCCGCCGTCGGCCTCGGCGAAGAACCCGGCCTTGGGGGCCGTGGCGCCCGAGAACGCGCCCCGCTCGTAGCCGAAGAGCTCGCTCTCCAGCAGGTGCTCGGGGATGGCGGCGCAGTTGAGCGACACGAGGGGGGCGTCGGCGCGGCCGCTCATGCGGTGGATGAGGCGGGCGACGACGTCCTTGCCCGTCCCGCTCTCGCCCTGGAGGAGCACGGCGAAGTCCGTGGGTGCCACGCGCTCCACGAGGTCCACGACGCGGCGCATGGCCGCGCTGCGCGCCACGAGCTCCCGCGCACAACCGGCCGCGGCGACCTGGGAGCGCAGGCGGGCGTTCTCGCGCACCAGGGCCCGGTGGGCCACGGCGCGCTCGAGGATCACCTCCAGCTCGCTGGGCTCGAAGGGCTTGCGGAGGTAATCGAAGGCGCCCCGCTTCATGGCCTCGACGGCGGTCTCTACGGTGCCAAAGGCCGTGATGAGGATGACGGGCAGGGTGGGGTCCAGCGCGTGGAACCGCCGCAGCCCCTCCAGCCCGTCCACGTCGGGCATCCGCAGGTCGGTGACCACGGCCTCCACGCCCCCCTGGCCCAAGCGCTCCTCGGCCTGGGCCACGCTGGCCGCCGTGAGGGCCTCGAAGCGCGCTGGGTCCAGCATCCGACGGAAGAGCTCCCGGGCCGGGCGCTGGTCGTCCACGTAGAGCACCTTGGCGGTCACGAGCGAACCTCCCCCTCCGCCGGCCGCGGGCCGTGTGTCTGTGGGCCGTCTGTGGGCGCCTCCGTCGCGGCGGAGCGAGGCCCATTGTGCGGCTCCACGCCCGCGGTGGGTAGCTCCAGGACGAAGGTCGCCCCGCGCCCCGGGCGGCTCCGCACGGAGAGCGTCCCGCCGTGGCGGTCCACCACCTGCTGACACACGGCCAGGCCCAACCCCGTCCCGGCCTCGCCCTTGGTCGTGTAGAGGGGCTCGAAGACACGACGCTGGTCCTCGGGCGCGATCCCGGGGCCGGTGTCCGTGACCTCCACGCGCACGCGCTGGGTCTCGGAGGGCCCCACGAGCCTCCCCGCTGGCGCCGCCTCGCCCGGCGCCCGCGTCCCCGGGCTGGGCCCTCCGAGGATGGAGGCGCGCAGGGTCAGCTTCCGCTCCGCCGTGCCCTCCATCGCGTCCACGGCGTTGAGGATGAGGTTCACGAAGACCTGCACCATGAGGCGGGCGTCGCACACGACCTCGGGGAGGGTGTGGGAGATCGCCCGCTCCACCGTGACCCCCCCCTTGCGGAGCTGCACGGCGCAGACCTCCAGGGCCTCTCGCACGAGGCGGTCGAGGGGCTCGGGCTGGACCCAGACCTCCCGGGGTCGCGCGAACTCCAAGAAGCGGTCCAGGAGCGCCACGGCGCGGGCGTTCTCGTCGTGGATGGCCTGGGCGTCGGCCCGA
Source organism: uncultured Myxococcales bacterium (assembly GCA_964478315.1). Lineage (GTDB taxonomy): Bacteria > Myxococcota_A > UBA9042 > PHBI01 > JAAZYN01 > CAYZID01. The sequence continues at coordinate 17,662 of CAYZID010000050.1, forward strand.
GCGTCGCTGCCCTCGTCGAGGGAGCGGAGGAGGAGCGCGCTGTAGCCGTGGATGGTGTGCATGTAGTTGCCCAGCTCGTGGGCGAGCCCGGCCCCGATGGTGCCCAGGGAGACGAGCCGCTCGTGGCGGACCTGGCGGGCGGCCGCGCGGACCTCGCGCGTGCGGTCCCCCACGGTGACGACGGCCCCGAGCCGGGTGGCTCCCTCTCGACTCAGTGGGCTCACGCGCAGCACCAGCGCCCTCACGCCGTCCCAGGCCAGCTCCTCGCCCACCGGGGGCGTGGGGCGCACCGTCCCGTCCGCCTCCACGGTCAAGGCGAGCTCCTTGTGGTGCCCGTGGCGTGCGGCGTCTCGCACCGCATCGCCGAGCCCGGTGGGGGCGGGCAGCACCTCGTCGGCAGGCGTACCTGGCTCCAATCGCCCCAACCCACGGAGGATCGACGCGCTGCTCTTGCCCACGTGCACCAGGCGCGCCTCGGCGTCGAAGGTCAGCACGCCCTCCTCCAGGGAGTCGATGACGGCCTCCAGGTAGGCCGAGAGCTCGCGGAGGTCCGCAGTGACGCGCTCCACGCGCCGCTGGAGGCGCTCGTTGCTGGTGGCGAGCTCGCCCAGGAGGCGCTCGTTCTCGGCCCGCTCGCGGCGCAGGTGCAGAGCGAGGGTGCGGAGCGCGCCCTGGAGGACGCCGATCTCGTCGGGGCGCTCGCCGGGATCCTCGGGCGGCCGCGCGTCCTCGCCGCGCGCCAGGGCGCAGGCCAGCGTCGTGAGTCGGTCCACGGGGGCGAGGATGCGCCGCACCAACACGGCCCCCAAGCCCAGCGCGAGGACGAGCCACACGAGCCCCATCCCCAGCGCCGTCGTCAGCCCGCGCCGGACGGCCTCGGGGACGGCTGCCGACCGGGCGCGCAGGGAGACCCGCCCTACCTCCCCCGCGGGACTCGTGAGCGGCGCGGTGGCGGTGTACTCCAGGGCATCCTCCCAAGGGCTCGGGAGGTGGCGCGAGGTGTCCGACGCACCCCGGGGTCCCTCCCAGGGCTCCGACTCGGAGCCCCACTCCCCAGCCGCGTGGAGGACGCGCCCCTGCCGATCCTGGACGCGCACGGCCACGACATCCTCACGGGCGGCCGCGCGGGCCACGGCGTCCTCGCAGCTCCGGCGCGTCTGCTCGTCCGTGGGGCGGACGCAGGCGGCGGCGAGGCGCGAGGCGCGGGTGGCGAGCTCGGCGCGGACGCGGGCGTCCTCGGCGTCCATCTGGGCGGACAGAGAGACCAGCGCTTGGCCGCCCACGGCGACGGCGACGGTGACCCCCACGAGGCCCAACAGCCTAGCGCGAAGCCCAAACGCGGACCTCGGTGGGACTTGGCGGCGGCTCTCAGCCATGAGGGCGCCCCGCGCCGGGAGAACCGCGGTGCGCGGTCGGGAGGGCCCCGGTGGCACCCTGTAGGATCCACCGAGGCACCCGGGGCGGGCAGGACCTCCCGCCCCCGGGGCGGAGGGGTCCCCGGCCCAGGGGGCTCAGTGGCACTCCTCGCAGGTGTCCTTGCGGATGACGACCTCGAAGTGCCCCTGGAAGGCGTGACAGCGGTGGCAGTGCCCGGCCCCCTCCTGGCGGTGGGTCGCGTGGGGGAACTTCTCGCCGTGCTCGAACTGCTCGAGCCCGTGACACCGGAAGCACGCGAGGTCGTCGAGCTTCGTGGGGGTGAGCTTCTCGAACGGGCCCATGCGGGCGGCGGCATCCCCCGCGTGGCCGTGGGGATCGTCGGTGGAGGCGGTCTTCGGCGGCTGAGCGGGCGTAGCCACCTCGTGCCCCGAGGACGCCGTGGCGGGCGGGTCCATGTCCACCGCGGAGGCGAGAACCGCGAGCGCGCCCAGCGTGAGCACGAGCGTGAGCCCTACCTGGACCCAAGGGTTGCGATGGGCGGACCTCATTCGATGACCCCCTCGAAGCCCTTGGCTTCCAGCTCCTCGTACTGGGCGGGGTGCTCGTGCTTGAGCTGCGCCAGGGTCAGGCGGCCGTTGAGGAAGACCTTGGACATGGGGAAGATGCCCGGGCGCAGGTGGACGTTGTAGAAGTGCCACACGAACAGCGCCAGGCTGGCCAGCAGGGCCTCGTCCTTGTGGGCGAACTGGGCGATCTCGTAGGCCCAGGCGGGGAGCACGGTCGTGGTGGCGTCGGGGAACCAGCGCACGAGCCCCGAGAGCCCCATGACCATGACGCCCCAGAAGACCGCCCAGTAGTCGAACTTCTCGAAGTAGGTGAACTTCCCGAAGTGCGGGCGCTCCTTGCGGAGTCCCAGGAAGTACATGACGTTCTGCGCGGCTTGGATGCCATCTTGGGGCGTGGGGATCATCGATAGGGGGAGCCCCTTGCCCTGCTTGGCCTTCACCGCGAGGTAGGCGAGGTGGTAGAGGCTCGCCGCGATGAGCAGGACGCCCCCCACGCGGTGGGCGATGCCCAGGCCGTGGACACCACCGAAGAAGTCACTGATGGCTTGGGACGCCCCGACGCTGTGCACCGCCAGAGGCCAGCCAGTGAGGGCGAGGAGGATGACCGAGGTGGCCATCATCCCATGCTGCAGGCGCTGGTGGACGTCGAATCGAAGGATGGAGCGGGGCAGCTCCTTCGCTTGGGCTTTGGACACGGTAGCGACCTCCAGGTGGTCGGACGGGTGGGCGGCAGAGGAGTGAGGGTTCGAGGAGGGACCGGGCGGCGCGCTCAGCCGTGCCCTTGCTCCTTGGCCCGCGCCTCGCGGATAGTGGCAAACAGGTCGATGAGGACGTGGAGGATGAGCGCCAAGATGCTCAGGAAGGTAAGCCAGGCGAAGGCCTTCTTGGTCCAGTACGCGGCGGGATGGTGCTCGGCGTCGTGGGGCTTGTGGTCCACGAGCATGGCGAAGGTCGCGTTTGCCCGCTCATGGCACTGCTTGCAGGCGGCCACGCGCTGGTCGATGTCGCTCATGTCCCGCTGGTTGTGGGCCCCATGACAGTCCACGCAGCCGGGAGCTCCGTCGTAGCCCAACTCCAGCTTGTGGGCGTGGATGCTGTGCTCGTAAGTCTCCGCCGCGATGAGGGTCACACCCGCAGCGGCCATCTTCTCCTCGTCCCCGTGGCAGCGCTCGCAACGGGCGTTCCACATGAGACGCTTGTCCCGCGGGCTCATGTGCGCCGTGGGGGCGATCTGATGGGGCTCCCCGTGGCAGTCCAAGCAGTAGGGGCTGCCGGGCTTGTCGCCGGGCTTGCCGTGGGGCATGAGGCCCGGCGTCTTCGTCACGTCGGGGTGACAGGTGAGGCAGGAGGCCAAGGCCACGGGATCGCGGGGATTGTACCGCTTGACTTCGTCCAGCCCGGCGACCTCCGGCACGTCCACCTTGCGGTGGGGGTCGAAGTGGTTGCCCAAGTGACAGTCGTCGCAGCGCACGCTGTTCGCGGGTCCATGCGAGACCTCGGCCATGCGCTCGGCGCTGAGCTGGGGTTGCGTGTGGCAGGCGCGACACCAGCGCGCCCCCGTGGGGTCCTCGGCCTGTGCGGCCGCGCCCGTCGCGTGGACAGGCTGGGGCGAGGCGGGCGCGGGCGCCGCCGCCACCGTGAAGACGAGGGCCGACGAGGCGGCGTGGAAAAGCAGGGCACCTGAAATCATCGATGAGACCTCTCGCGGTCGCGGGTCGGCCAACGGCAGCGGTAGGCCGTCGGACGGGCCGGGCGGTAGCAATACGCATGCCAGTCCCCCCTGAGAGCGAAGAACCGACGGCCCGATGAACACTTGGCGCCTATATGAGAGCTACGGGATAGCTGTGCAGCGGCTCCATCTGGGCGGAAACGCCCGTCGCCGATTCACGACAAGTGTCATTGCGCACACCTCAGAGGGCAGCGCACCGCACGAGGGCTTGTCGGGATTCCAAGAACGGGGACAGGTCGAACGATAACCCCAGGAAGCTCCTGTGGTTGCAGAAGGTTGGGGCGCTCTGGGGGGAGCAAGGCGGCTCTGGGGCAGACGGGCGGCTTGGGTGACAGGACGCGTGGGTGCTCAGGCCGGGCGGGGAGGCTGGTGCGCGGAGGGGGTGGCCGCGGTGGCGCCGCGCGGACCGCCGTGGCATCCTCGGCGCGTCGGGGCCAAGCTCCCGGTCATCGCTTTCGGGCTCCCTGACCGGCTGGAGGGCTGGTCGGCGGGGCTGGCCCGTCACATCGGGTGGCGTCCCCGCTTCCAGTGGCCCAATGGAACCCAGCGAAGCCCAGAAACGCACGGGAGAGAGATGACTAGGAGCTTGGTTCACAAGGGCGGACCGAGCCAGGCGCCGCGTCGTGATTTCAGGTGGTTTCGCGAGGAGGGAGCGTGCTGGTGGCACGTGACCGACGTGGGAAACCGCTTGGAATCACAAGAGCAAGCCTGGCGACGGGAGACGTTGTGAATCATGCTTCTAGCTCGTGGACCCTGCCCGCTCCCGCGGGGATCCGGTTCGCGCTCGTCGTCGCGGTGGGCGCCGCAGCGTGCGCCGCGCTGCCGTGGGCGGGCTGCTACGAGCCGCCAAGTGGGGGGACGCTCCAGGAAGGGCGCCCCGAGGCGCCGCCGCCCAGCGCCATCACGGACACGACGCTGCGCCCCGAAGATCTGCCGCCCGGCGTGACGTCGCTGCGGTTCGGGGTCCCGCCGTTCGTGTCGCCCGAGGAGGTGAGAGCGCAGTACGGCCCCCTCATGCGAACGCTGGGGGAGCTCTTGGGCGTGCCCGTGGAGCTCCAGGTCGGCGAGAGCTACGACGCGACGATCGACGGGCTCGTGGACGGGAGCCTGGAGCTCGCGCTGCTGCCGCCCGCCTCATACGTCGTCGCTCGGCGGCGCCAGCCCAAGCTCCAGCTCCTCGCGGCGCAGCTCGCCAACGGAGCCACGAGCTACAGCTCCTATATCCTGGTGCGCAAGGAGGACCCGGCGGAGGACCTGCGCGACCTCCGAGGGCGGCGAATCACCTTCGTGGACCGGCGCTCCACGTCCGGCTACATCTTGCCCCTCGCCGCGCTCCTCCAGCATGGGCTAGACCCCGCCAAGGACTTCGCGGAGGTGCGGTTCGCTGGGAGCCACTTCGCCGCCGTGGAGGACCTCGTGCGAGGGGACACCGACGCGGCGGCGACGGCCTCGGGGATGCTCAGCGCGGCGCGGGCCGCCGCGCGGGGTCGGGAGGAGGGGATGGACTTCGGGGATGTGCGCATCCTCGCCAAGGCGGGGCGCGTCCCCTACGACGCCGTGTGCGCGGCCGCCACGGTGCCGCGTTCCGGCGCCGAGCGAGTCCGCCAGGCGCTGTCCAGCCTGAACAACTCCACGGCCATCGGACGGCGAGCCCTGGCGAGCACGAACCGGGTGAGCGGCTACGCGCCGGTCACCGACGCCACCTACGACGGGGTGCGCAAGGTCCTGGCGCGCCTCAAGGGGCGCCTGAAGCGACGGGAGCCGCAGCGATGAGTTCGGAGCACCGCCCAAGCCCACCCCGCGGTCCGCGAGGCCTCGGCGCCCGCGCGAGGTTGGCGTTGGTGGCCGGTGGGCTGGCGCTGGTGGTGGCCGCGCTGGTGGGCGTGGTGATCGACTGGATCCAGGGGGACACGCTGTTCGCGGAGCGACGCGACCGGGCGGGGGCCCTGCTCGACAGCCTGGCGACGCTCACGGCGATGGACATGGCGACGGGCTCCATCGAGCGCGTGGACGACAGCCTGGCGGAGCTGGTGCGGGTGGGAGCACGCACGAGCCTCGGCCTCCAGGACATCGTCATGCTGGATCCCGCGGGGCACGTGGTCACCCGCGCCTCCCCCGCCACCGCGACCGCATCGGACCGGGGCCTCCCGCCGCCTCTCACGCGGGACCTCTTGCGGGACCTGGCCCGCTCCCCCCACGGCCGCTGGAGCATGGACCGCGGGCGGAGCGGGAAACCCGTGCTGGTGGTGTCCATGCCCGCCGTCTCCGGCCTGCGCTGGGGGACGGTCGTGGCGACGTTCGACGTGGCGCCGGTGTTCGCCCACCTGCGCCGGACGCGGTGGCTCCTCCTGATGATGGCGCTCGTCCTGGCGGTGACCCTGAGCGCCGGGGCCTACGGGGTGCTGTCGCGGGTCATCATGCGCCCCCTCAAGCACCTCGCCGACACCGTGTCGCGGATCCAGCACGGGGACCTCACCGCACGAACACGCATCGAGGCCCCCGACGAGCTGGGCCTCCTGGCCCGAGGCATCAACACCATGGCCGCCGACCTGGGCACCTACACGCGGGGCCTGGAGGAGCGAGTGGCCGAGCGCACGGCGGAGGTCGAGCGCAAGAACGAGGAGCTGCGCCGCCTCAACGAGCAACTCGAAGAGGCCGTCGAGGAGCTGGCGCGCCTGGCAAAGCTCGACCCCTTGACCGAGGTCTTCAACCGACGCCACTTCTTCGAACGCATCACCACGGAGCTCGCCCGAAGCGACCGGACGGGGACCCCCCTCGCGGTGCTCATGTTCGACGTGGACCACTTCAAGGCGGTCAACGACCAGCATGGGCACCGGGCGGGCGATCGCGTCCTGCGCGCCGTGGCGGGGGTGCTCCAGGCCCGCGTGCGAGAGACCGACGTCGTGGCGCGCTACGGAGGCGAGGAGTTCGTCGTCGTGCTCGTCGACGCGGACCAAGACGCCGGCGCCAAGGTGGCCGAGGAGCTCCGACGCGCCGTGGCAGAGGCGCGCGTGCCATCGACCGGAGAGGGCGAGGGGGAGGAGGCCGCAGCACCACCGCTCGCCGTGACCGTCTCGGTAGGCGTGGCCTCCTATCCCGCGGACGCCAAGAAGCTGGGCGCCCTCATCCATCGCGCCGACATGGCCCTCTACGCCGCCAAGGCGAAGGGCCGCAACGCGGTCGTCCGGTGGGGCCCCGAGCTGGGGCTCTCCCTGGCTGGAGCCACTCCCGCGCCACGCCGCCGCACTCGAGGGGGCTCTGAACCGCCTACCGGGAACGGGACGCAGGGCGCGCCGTGACGGCTCCGCTCATCACGCCCGAGTGGACCTCCGTCCTGCCGCCGGTGCTCGCGATCGGCCTCGCCGTCACCACGCGGCAGGTGTACGCGTCCCTGTTCGCCGGGATCTGGCTGGGCTGGGGGCTCGTCGCGTGGGGACGCGGCAGCACGGTGCTCGGGGCCTTGCTCCAAGGGCTTCGGGATGGCGTCGAGGGGGCCGTGGGCGTCTTCGGTGACGCTGGCAACACGCGCGTCATCCTGTTCTCGGCGCTCGTGGGAGCCGTCATCGCCTTCACGACGATCTCGGGCGGCGTCGCCGGGTTCGTGCGCTGGGTCACGGAGCGCGGGCGGGTGACGAGCCGCCGACGCGCGGCGTTGCTGTCGTGGACGCTGGGCGTGGTCGTCTTCATCGAGTCGTCCATCACGTCGCTCGTCAACGGCGCCGTGTCACGCCCCATCTTCGACCGGCTGCACATGTCACGGGAGAAGCTCGCCTACCTCTGCGACGCCACCGCCGCGCCGGTCTGCATCCTCATCCCCCTCAACGCCTGGGGAGCGTACCTCGTGCAGCTCTTGGCGCGAGAGGGGTACGACGACCCCTTGGGGGCGCTCCTGGCGACCATGCCCATGAACTTCTACGCGCTCACGGCGCTGGGCCTGTCCCTGGCGGTGGCCTGGTTCGGGTGGAACCTAGGGCCCATGCGCCGAGCCGAAGAGCGCGCCTGGACCGCGAACCCGGCCGCTGACCGGCAAAGCCACCGCGCATCGGGGGAACCCTCCGGGGACGACGCCTGCGCTCTCATGCCACGCCCGGGAGGGCCGCGCCGGGCCCGGGACCTCGTGCTGCCGGTGCTGGCGCTGGTGGTGATGATGCCCGTGGGGCTCGCCATCACGGGCGACGGGGACATCCTGGCCGGCTCGGGCTCCACGGCGGTCCTGTGGGCGGTGCTGGTCGCCACGGGCCTCGCCGCGGGGCTGGCCGTCCAAAGCGGGGCGCTGTCGCGGAGCGAGGCGGGGCGGGTGTTCTTCCGCGGCGTGGGAGACCTCCTGCCCCTCGCGGCCCTCATGGTCCTCGCCTTCGCCATCGGGGACGTGACGCGGGCCCTGGGGACCGGGGTGTTCGTCGCCTCCTGGGCCAACGACGCCATCCCTCCGGGGCTCACGCCCGCGGCCCTGTTCGCGCTGTCGGCCTTCATCGCCTTCGCCACGGGGACGTCGTGGGGCACCTTCGCCATCATGATCCCCATCGCGACGCCGCTGGCCGCCCACGGCACGGCCTTGGACACGCTCGCCGTGGCGGCGGTGCTGTCCGGCGGGATCTTCGGCGACCACGCCTCGCCCATCAGCGACACGACCCTCATCGCCTCCATGGCGGCGGGCTCGGAGCACATCGCCCACGTGAACACGCAGCTCCCCTACGCGCTGCTCGCCGCCAGCGTCAGCCTGACCCTGTTCACGCTGACCGGTCTGGCGTCCGCCTGAGCATGGCCCGATGGGCCGAGCCGAGCGGCACGGGTGGCCGACGGACCGCGGCCTACCGGCACAGGGCGTCGCAGCGCCGCTCGCAGGCGGTACGCGTGTCGGTGCCCACATGGAACTCCCGCCCGGTGGCGCGCTCGTGCCCCGGGTCTTCCGGGCAGTCCGCCAAGCACTCGGACACACGCTTGGTGCAGGCGCGTTCTGGACGAACGGGATAGAGGCATCCCGGCCCGAGGAGGCCCACGAACGAGCTGGCACCGAGGAGGACCGCGGCGAGCGACGGGCCAAGGCGAGAGCGTCGAGACGGTGACGTGTTCATGGAACGATTGTGCAGGCCCGCGTGAAGGGGACGCAAGCTCCTCCACCCGCCGCAAGTGCCCCACCGATGATGCGCCACGCCCCGCCCCGCAGCGCGACATCGCGGCCGTGCCCTTGCTGTGAGCGCAGCGAGTCAGTACCATCCGCCCCTCGTGTACCGCCGGGGTTCGTGCGGGCACGCGACGAGACTGGCAGGAAACGGGAGGAAAACCTTGAAACTTCGCGCATTTGCGGCCGTTTTGGCCGCCGCCGGGCTGGTCGCCTGCGGCGACGGCTCCACGGCAACCCCCCCGGTGACGGACGGGGGTCCCAGCACCGACGTCATCATGGGTAACGACGTAACGCCCGACACGACGCCCGACACGATGGGCACCGACACGGAGGGTACGGACGAGAGCACCACCGACCCCGGCGTGGCGCCGGACACGACGCCGGACACGGCGGGCCCTGACGCAGTGGACGACACCGAGGGGGACACGGCCACCGACACGGCCATGGACACCATGGACGACACGGCCATGGACACCATGGACGACACGGCCTCCG
>CAYZID010000051.1:0-26596 GCA_964478315.1 uncultured Myxococcales bacterium
CCAAACGCGGCCTCCTGCGCCTCGGTCCGCAGAGCAGGTGGCGGATCGGGGGCGTGCGGACGCGGGTTGATCCTGGGCCACTGTACGGGCTAAACCCGCAGAGGCTCAGGCTCAGGAGGTCCCCTATGCTCGCCCGCCTCGCCCCCCTCGCGGCGCTCGTCTCACTCGTCCTCCCCTCTCCCATCGCGCACGCGGAAGGGGGCGCAGACGCCAAGCTGGGCTTGGGGCTCCGGGCCACCGTGGCTGGCAAGGCCTACCCAGCCATCACGTTGGCGCCTCGCGTCCCCGTCCGCTCCGTGAAGGTCACGCTCACCAGCCCCGCGGCGCCCAAGCCCCTCACGCTCAAGGCGAAGCGGCTCAAGCCGGGGCGCACGAAGGAGCTGCTCCTGCGGCACGGCCCCGGGGTCTTCGTGTGGCAGGCGCGCTTCGACGTCACCTGGGGGGACAAGAGCACGAGCACCTTCACGACGAGCTTCAAGACGACACGCGTGGGCAAGCTCACGCTGGACATCAAGCCCGAGGACGTGGATCTGGACGCCCGGACCATGACGTTCCGGGCCTCGAACCCCCTCAAGCGGGCCGAGCTCGTCCTCCTGGGCGAGCACGGGCGGCGGCTGGACACGGTGGAGGAGGACCTGGACGCGCCCGACCCCGGGAGCCCCATCACGCTCTCCTGGGACGCACCCGACGGTGACCTGCTGCGCATGGATCTCAAGGTCACCGACGTGGCCGGCTTCTGGGTGGGGCTCGCCATCACGCCGTTCTCCATCGAGATCCCGCACGAGGACGTGGCCTTCGCCACGGGGAGCGCGGCCATCGCGGCCAGCGAGGAGCCCAAGCTCCAGGGGACCATGGAGCAGATCCGAGCGGCCCTCGCCAAGCACGGCACGCTGCTCCAGCTCAAGCTGTTCGTGGCGGGATACACGGACACGGTGGGGAGCCGCCAGTCGAACCTGGAGCTGTCGCTGCGCCGGGCGCGCTCCATCGCTGCCTGGTTCCGCAAGCACGGGCTCAAGATCCCCATCTACTACACGGGCTTCGGTGAGGACGGCCTGGCGGTCAAGACACCCGACGACACCGACGAGCCGCGGAACCGTCGGGCGCTCTACCTCCTGTCCAGCCAGAAGCCCGGCACCACCAGCCAGACGCCGCGAGACACCTGGCGCAAGCTCTGAGAGGGCCCGGCGGAGCCGACTACGGACCCACGGGCACGGTGGGGATGATGTAGACGGCGGAGGCGCTAGAGGGGACCGGCTGGCTGTCGGTCACCTTGGCGGCGAAGAAGAAGCCCGAGAGGGTGATGTTCACCACCGGGATGTTCACCGTCACGACGAGGCTCGGGTCGGAGACGCCGCCAGAGATGGAGCCGTCGTCTGCGAGTGTGAGGCCCTGGGGTAGCCCCGCATTGGGGAGGAAGCCGCTCACGAGCCCCGGCATGGGCTCCTCGGCCCAGTGGTAGGGCTTCTTGCCCCCCTTGGCTTGGAGCTGCGCCGAGTAGGGGACCGGCACGCCGTCCACGACGACGATGAGGGGCAGGACGATGAGCTTGGTCACGAACAGGTCCACCTGCTGAGCGCCGACGATCTCCAGCGGCGCCAAAGCGATGGGGAGCTCGAAGTGGGCCTCGTCGGTGAGCGGCGGGTTGCCGTCGTCGAAGACCTTGACGTCCAGCTCGAAGGTCCCGTCCGCGCCAGGGGTCCCCTGGATCACGCCGCCCGAGGTGAGCGTGAGGCCGGGTGGTAGGGTGCCCCCCGACACGCCCCAGAAGTAGGGCGCCGTCCCGCCGAGCGCCTCCAAGGTCACGGCGTAGGGCTCTCCCTCGTGCCCCAGCGGCAACGGCGATCCGGTGGCGATGTGGAGGCCGCTTTCCAGCACCACGAGCGAGAGCGTGCGCTCGTCATGACCGCCCTGGGCGTCGTCCACGGCGACGGTCACCTCGTGGGTCCCCACGGCGGCGCTGGCGCCCCCCAGCGTTCCGTCCGACCCCACCAGCTCGATCCCCGCGGGGAGGGCCCCGGCGACCACGGACCAGGCGTAGGGTGGGACGCCATCGGTCGCCTGGAGCTGCGCGGCGTAGAACGCGCCCTCCAGGGCCGGCGGGAGGGCTGTGGTCACGATCTGGACGGGCGCGCTCTCGCACACGCCGTCGGCGCAGGCCTCGCCCACGGCGCAGTCGGCGTTCGTGGCGCACTGGACGCAGGCCCCGTCCACGCACACCGTCCCGGCGCCGCACGGCTCCAGGTCGAAGGTCGCCCCATCCTCGCTGCACGTGAAGCGCTCGCCGTCGAGGCACCCCAGGGCGCCCGGGGGACACACGGGCCCGGGCTCTCCCACGTCCTCGACCTGGGCGTCTCCCACAGCCGCGTCGCCTGCCGCGTCGCCCCGGGCGTCCGCGCCGCTTGCCGCGTCGCCCCCGGCATCCGCGCCGGCCCCGTCCGCGAGGATGTCGCCCTCCCCGCTCGTGCCCCCCGCTGTGGCAGCGTCCGAGCACGCCGTGAGGGTCACGGCGGCCAACAGAACAACCAACCGGAACCCCAGGCTCCTCAACCGCACCGCGCTCTCCATCGCTCTACTCCTTCGCCGGCCCCCCCGAGCGGACCAGGGGCTCGCGTCGGATGGTTGCCGCAGTGTAGGGTTTCCTTACCGGCGGCTCAAAGGTGCATCGCCGCGCCGGCGTCGGGAGGGGCCCATCGCGGTGCGCGGCCGACACCACGCACACCGCGTCCCGGCCCCCGGCTGAATCTTTCCTCACGCGCGAGCGTCTGGCCACCACGCCGCGACGCCGCGTCCGGCCCACGCCCCTGGGAGGTCCCCTCATGCAACGCCCCGCGCCCCTGGCTGCCCTCGCTACCCCGGCGCTCCTTGCGGGTCTCGTGCTCGCGCTCACGGCCACCGCGACGAGCTGCGAGCTCCGAGACCGCCTGGGCGACCTCCAGCAGCAGGCCTCCCTCGTGGACAACCTCACGCCCGAGGTGGAGGTCAGCGAGCCGACGCTCAAGTACGGCCCTTCCCTGGAGCAGCTCGCCGCCTACTACTGCCCCCAGGTCATCGACGATCCCCTCGTGGCCCTGGGCTGTGAGGTCTCCATCGGCCCCAAACCCTCCAAGTCGTCCATGGCCTTCGAGTTCGGGCTGTCCATCACCATCAAGAACCCCAACGACGTGCCGGTGCCGGCCCTGGACCTCCTCGTCGCCCTGACGCTGTTCCGCGGGGAGGGCGCCCAAGAGCTTGGAGCCCTGTGCGTGAGCATGTGCTCGGAGGACAACCCCGACTGCGACGGGACGCCCCAGCCGGGCGCCTGCACGCTGGACGGCCCGGACACCATCCGCACGATCGACGACTTCGTGGACCGCCTCCCGGGGCTCATCGAGGACCTCGCCACGGGGGAGGCCCAGGATGAGCTGCGCAAGTCCACCATCGCCGCCGGCGGCGACGTGACCCTCAACCTGGCCTTCGTCCTGGGCATCGACCAGGCGCTCACGGTCTTCCAGCGGACCGCGCTGGACTACGTGGAAGACTACCTCGCCGGTCGCCCCGCCTCCCTGGACGTCCCGGTGAGCGCCGAAGGCTCGGTCTTCGTGCGCGTCCCGGCCCTGGGCCGGGTGGGCGTGGACTACGGTCCCATCGACGGCGTCTGGCACATCCAGTAGGCCCCCCGGTTCGCGCCACCCGAGGCGATCGTCTCGGGCGGCGGCGGCCCGCCACGGCTCGCGGCCGCGCGCTCGGACTTCAGGGGCACGCCGGGTTCGGCTCCCCCGGCGTCCCCTCGTTGGAGCCATCCCCGTAGGACGTCACGGCCCCGCACCACACGGCGGGGTCGTCGTTCACCGCGGGGTCGGCCCCGGTGTCCTCGGTGGCCCCGCCGCTCAGGGCCATGGCCTGCCCTGGCGCGAAGGGCCACCCGGGGCCCCAGGCCACGCGGTCCAGCTCCACGCCGCCGCAGCGCACGGCGAAGCTCCCGCTGAGGTTGCCCAGGTGCGGCGCGCCGCCCCAAGAGGCCGCCAGCGAGGCGCCGATGCCGCCGTCCTGCCCAGAGGCGCCCTCCCCGGGTCCCACCACCAGCGCGGCCCCGGCGGCCACCGCCACGGGCGCCTCGCCCGCGACCTCGGTCACGACCTGGTCGTCCACGAGCAGCTCACACCCGCGGAGATCGAGCCCGTGGTCCGTGGTGTTCGTGAGCTCCACCCACTCGCCGTCGTCCACGCCCCCGTCGGCGCTGTCGGGCAGGATCTCGGAGACGATGAGCTGCCCCACGGCCGACGGCGCGCTCAGCGACGCGCACGTAGCCTCCCCCGCCTGGCAGCCCCCAAACGGCTCGCAGTCGAAGCTCACGGTCTCATACGAGCAGGTGGGCGCCCCCTGCTCGTCCACGGCGCACGCGCCGGGGCTCAGAGAGATGACGAGCGCGCCCTGGTCGTCGCAGGCGGTCGCCGGCGCGTCCTGGCAGGGCGAGGGCTCGCACGGCCCCGCGGCCACGGCCACGTGGGCCGCCTGGGCCGGGTCGTAGCCATTCGCGGCCCCGTCCCCGTCGCACAGGGTCCAGCTCTGGCCGCCGTCCACGGTCACGCGGGCGGCCACGTCCCAGGTCCCCACGTCGTGCCACACGAGGGCTCCCTCCCACTGGTCCCAGCCGCCCCACCCGGCGACCTGGGCGTCGTCCCAGTTCGCGTCCGGGGCGCCCGCCGTCCACACCCAGGTCCCGTCGGGCGTGGTCCCAGCCGGCCCCCAGCCGACCTCCACGGACACGCCGGGGGCGGCGTCCGTGCCGTGGGTCGCGTCGGTGACCCACGCCTCGAAGAGGCGCCCGAGCCAGTGGACCTCCTCCCCGGCGGTCACCGAAGCGCTGAGGGGCCCGGGCGTCGCGGTGGATCCACCGAACCCGACGAGGGCGCAGTCGTCCACGGTGGCGTCCAGAGCGGGACACAGGGGGTTCATGGCGCCTGGCGTCCCGGGTGGGGTGTCGGTGGCGTCCACGACTGCCCCGGCGCACCAGCGCTCGGCGCCCTGCCCCACGCCCGCCGCCTGCCACGACCCAGACAGCGACAGCGTCCCGTGGATCGGCGCCGTGAGGTGGGCGCTCGGGCCCCAGGACACGGCGTCCACCTCCACGCCGTCGCACACGAGCGCGACGCGCCCCGCGTCGTTGGGCAGGCCCGCGCCCGCATAGGTGGCGTCCGCTGGCGGGAGCCCCGCGGTGTTCAGGGGCGCACCGCCGGGCTCGCTGGTCCGCGCCACGAGCCACACGGCGCCCGCGTCCATGTAGAGCGGCCCGCCACCTGGGCTTTCGAGCGCCGCGGCGCCGCCCCCGTCCACGGCCAACGTGCAGCCGCTGAGATCCACGGCCCCGCCGCTGGCGTTCGTGAGCTCCACCCACTCGGCCAGGGGACCGGCGGCGGGCACCACGGCCAGCTCGCTGAGCAGGACGCCGCCGGGCGCTGGCGCCACGGGGCCACCGACGCAAGCGCCCGCGTCGCAGGTCGCCAGGGATGCGGCGCAGTCCTCGACGGGGTCGAAGGCCCAGGAACACACCGCCGCGCCGCCAGCGTCCGTGTCCAGCGAGCACATGGCCAGCCCCTTGGGCGCGACGATCCAGTCCCCGTCGCAGGCGGTCGCGGGCGCTGCCCCGCAGGGATCGGGGTCGCAAGCGCTGGGCGCCACCTGCCACAGCGGGGCGTCACCCGGCGCGAAGACGCCGTCCTCGGGGGTGCCGTCGCACAGGGTCCAGGTGTGGCCGCCGTCTGCGCTCGCCTGGGCGGCCACGCGCCAGTCGCCCGCCGCGGGCGCCCGCAGGCGCACGCGGTAGCCGTCGGCGCCGGGCGCGTCGTCATCGGTCCAGCCCACGATGGGGGCCGCCGGGTACCAGGTGAAGGCGGCCGCGTCGGCCCCGAGCGTGGGCGTGTCCTGCGCATGACCCAAGCGCACGCGGACCTCGGGGCCCGCGTCCTGGCCCGGCGTGGCGTCGGTGATCCCGGCGACGGTGACCGTGGCGTGGAGCTCCGTCGTCACGCCGGCGGCGCCGCTGAACACGGCCTGCTCAGCCACGCGGCAGGCGGTGACGGGCACGACGTCGCCGGGGCACGGGGGGTTGGGCTGACCGGGGCTCCCCAGATCCCCCGTGCCGAAGGGCGTCGACGCCTGGCACCAGGCCCCGAGATCCCCCGCGAAGGCGGGGTCGGCGAAGGGGCTGAGCTGCATGGCGGTGCCCCCACCGAAGGGCCACAGGGCGCTCCACTGGAGGTCCACGGCGACCGCGCCGCCACAGGTGAGGGTGAGGCGGTCGGCCTTGTCGAGCACGAACCCGTCGCCCAGGGCCACGTCGACGGCGAGCCCGCCGTTCACCGCCGCGTTGGCGGACCGCCCGAACACCAGGCGCCCACCCGGAGCCATGACCAGCGGCCCGGCCAGGGTCACGCTGTCGGCGGCGCCATCGCCCAGGACGCAGCCGTCCAGGTCCACGGGATCCTCCGAGGTGTTGGTGAGCTCGAACCACTCGCCCAGATAGTCCGGGGCGCTGGGGCTGGGCATGACCTCGGTCACGGTGAGGGAGCCCGCCGCGGGCTGGGGCACGGCGCCCGCGCAGGCGCCGCCCGCGCAGAGGAGCCCCTGGGGGGCGCACGAGGTCTCCGCGGGGGGGTAGTCGCAGGTATGTTCCCCGGGCGCGGTGGGTACACAGAGCCCCTGGGAGGGGGGCACCAACACCGTGAGCTGGTCGTCCGCGCAGCTCTCCGCTGGGGGGTCGTCGCACACGACCCCCTGGCACGGGTCGGCCGCGACGGTGAGCTGCGCGGCGTCCCCGGGCGCGTACCCGTCCGCCGACCCAGCGCCGTAGTCGCACAGCGTCCACGTGGCGCCGCCGTCCCGGCTCGCGCGGGCGGCCGCGTCGTAAGCCCCCGGAGCGGCGGGCGTCACGTCGCCACGGTAGGCGTCCACGCCCGCGCCGTTGTGCCAGCCGGGAGACCCGGCCGCAGGGCTCCACGTCCAGCCGCTGCCCGCGGCGGCAGGATCGCTCCCGTCGGGCCCCAGGCCCACCTCCACGAGCAGGCCGGACCCGTCCGCAGGGATGTCCACGCCGTCGGTCTGATCGGTGAGGCCGGCCTCCGTGACGTAGACCTCGATGGATAGCGGATAGCCGGCGAAGCCCGCGATGGACGGCGCCCCCGCGAGCACGCACAGGTCGACGGTCGTGTCCGGCGGCGGGCAGGCGGGGTTGGTCTCGCCGGGCGTCCCCAGATCGTGCGGTCCGTCCCCCGCGCCGTAGGGGGTCTGGCCGGCACACCAGGCGTCAACAGCGTCGTTGGCCCCGGCGTCCAGGGCGCTGGGGTCCAGCTTCAGCGAGGCCCCGTTGGGGATCTCCCAACCAGGCGCGGCGTAGGCGACGCGGTCCACCTCCAAGCCCGCGCACTCGACGATGACCTCGTCGGCGAAGTTGTCGAGGAGCATCCCGGCGCCGTACGCAAAGTCGGCGTCAACACCACCGTTGGCGGCGGCGTCGCCGTCCATGGCCAGCACGACATGGCCGCCCGCTGGCGCCACGACGGGGGTCGTGGCGTCCCCGATGACGAAGTGGTCCGTCCCCTCGTCGCGCACGACGCAGCCGGTGAGATTGCGCTCGCCATCACTCGTGTTGACGAGCTCCATCCACTCGCCAACGGGGTCGTTGACCGTCGCCGGGTTCACCATGAGTTCGGTGATGACGAGCTCGCCGGGCGCTGGCGGTGGCACCGCCGCGCCGAGCTCGCAGGCGCTCGTGCAGCCGTCGAGGTCGTCCGTGTTGCCATCGTCGCACGCCTCCCCCGTGTCCGTGACGCCGTCCCCGCAGCGGGGCAGCTCGCAGTCCGTGCGGCAGGCGTCCTTGGCCGTGTCCGAGTTGGCCGCGCCGTCGTCACAGGCCTCATCGCCCTCCTGCACACCGTCTCCGCACACCGGGGCGGTGTCGGTCCCGGCGTCGTCCCCGCCGTCGGCCGCGTCGCCCTGCTGGCCGTCGCCCCCGTCGGGCTCAGAGGTGTCCCCCGGCCCGGAATCGCCGGCGTCCGCCGAGCCGTCTCCCGCGGTGTCCGCGCCCCCGTCGGGCTCGGCCGTGTCCACGCCCGGGACGTCCGCGAGGATGTCCGGGGACGCGTCGGGGGAGGCATCGACAGACGTGTCGCTGGCGTCCGTGGTGTCGGAGGTCGTGACGTCCGCCGGGGGGGCGGAGTCCCCGCCGCACGCGGGGGCGGCGGTGAGCGCGAGCAGGGCGAAGGCGGCGGCGAGTCGAGCCATACGAGGCCCCTCCTGGCGTCCGGACGGTGCGGCCGACCTTATAGAGAGGGACGCCCAGGCGCAAGCGTGTGGCGCGGGCCGCGATCCGCCACCTGCTCTGCGGACCGAGGCGCAGGAGGCCGCGCTTGGGCAAGGAGGCAAGCGGCTGGGCGCGGAGGCGTGGCTGCGTCACGTCGAGCACCCAGTCGCGCAGCCCGACGCCGCCCACACGCGGGATCCAAAGCCGAATCCCAGAGTAGGTGGCGGATTGGGGGCGGGCCGAGAGGCCCGCTCACGGGGGCAGCTCGCCGCGCAGGATGCGCTCCAAGAACTCGCTGGCGCCCACGTAGAGCTCCTGGTCCGTGCAGGTGAGGCCGGCCCCATCGTAGGTGACGGTGCCGGACTGGAGGTGCCAGCTCCCGTCGTCGCGCACGGTCATGGAGTCGAAGCCCCACAGCCCGGACAGCCACCCGGGCAAGGTGAACGCCAGGGCCCAGGCGCCCCCCTCCTCCATGCCGGGATGCGACCAGGAGGCGAGCTGGTTCCAGGTGGGCTTGTAGCCCTGGAGGTCCAGGTCGAAGCCATCGATGGGGTGCTTGAACTGGGCGGAGACGTAGGCCGTGAAAGGGGCTTGGGAGAAGGGCAGGAGCTGAGAGCGCGAGGGGTCCGTGAAGACCTCGACGGTCTCCAGCGCCAGATCCCCGCTGGTGCAGGAGCGGGCGCGGACGTAGTCGGCGAAGCCCAAGACGTCCCGGGGGATGGGCTGGGCCTCCAGGGCAGCGCCCACGGGGGCCACGTGGTCCAGCACCCGCGCCTGCTTGAGCACGAGCCGCGCCTCGCCCGGGCCGATGGGGGGGCCGCCAGGCGCCACGGCGGGCCAGGCCCCGGCCATGCGCTTGAACTCCAGGTCCAGGGTCAAGGTGAGCGCCCCCTGACCGGCGTCCAGGGTCCCGTTGACCTCGTCCAGCCACGCCGCCGAGAGCTGATCGATCCAGCCGAACAGCGTGAGGAGCTCCTCGTCGCTCAGGAGCCACTCGCCGGGCGCTACCTCCGTGCTGGGCTGCCCGCGCTCCACGGACGCGGGGCCGGCCCCCGAGGCGACCACGCGGTCCACCTCGGGCAGCGCGGCGCTGGCGGGGTCGGGGTTCGTCACCGACAGGGCGCCGAGCTGCACGTTCACGACGAGCTCGCGGTCATCGCCCGCGGGCGGGCGCCGCAGGGTGAAGGTGACGACGCCGTTGGCGCGCTCGAGGTCGTCGTCGAAGCGGGGGTGCACGGCCACGGCCATGCGCCCGTCCAGGTGGTCGATGCCCGCGAGCCGCCGCTCCTCGAAGGCCTCGTAGGACCAGTACGAGGCCCACGTCTTCTTGAGCGCCCAGGCGACCGTCCGCTTCTGGAGCTTGGGCGTGGGCTGGAGCTCCGGGTGGAGATACCCGGTGTTGGAGTCGTACAGGCCGGCGCCGTTGAACCCCGGGGCGTCCTCGGCGGTGGAGGAGGACCGGAACCGCAGGCCCTGGGTGTCGCCCAAGGCGGCGAAGTGCTCGGCCAGCGTGGCCGTGAGCGACGCCTCGAAGGCGGGGTCCAGAGGCGCGTCGCGGAGCACGCGCTTGAGGCCGCCCTGGGCTACGAGGTCCCCGAGCGTGCTCCCGGCCGGGTGGTCCTTGAGCCAAGTGTCCGCGCGGGCGAGGGCGACGGGATCGCCCGCGTGTTCCTTTCGGAAAGCGTCCTCGCCCTCCAACGTCAAGAAGCGCCCCGTCTTGGAGCCCCGGAAGCCCTCGTCGGCGAGCATGGCGGTGATGCGGGGCGTGAGCCCGGCCACGTGCTGAGCGTAGGGGCGCACGGTGATGCACAGCGGGGCGTAGGGGATCTCCGCCTGCCCCCCCAGGACCTGGTGAAGCGCGATGAAGCCCGCACACTTGCCGCCGATGAGGGGCACGAGGCCGCGCATCTCGGCCAGGGTGGGGGCGCGGAGATCCACCGTGTCCGGGGCCCCGTCGAGGTCCGCCTTGGGCACCTCGAAGCCCCCGGCGCCCAGCCGCTTTCGATAGGCGTCGTACTGGACGTAGACGCGGCGCTCGGGATCGAACTCCTCGAAGGGCTTCCAGGTCACCGCGTCCGGCGCCACCTTGAGGATCACCGGGCGCCGCGCCCAGCTCCAGTCCTCCAGGAGCATGTCGTCCATGACCCCCGCCACGAAGGCGTTGGGGGTGCCACGCGCCTTTGCGAGCAGGTTCAGGTGGGCGAGCGGGGTCTGGGGTACGGCCGTGACGATCCCCGCCACGGGCGGCAGATAGTCCGGCAGCGCCCCCAGGACGACGATGTCGCTCGCGTCCACCGAGGCGCCCCCCGCGGCCCCGGCCTCCACCAGCCGCACGGGCCCTGCGGTCACGCCGGTGTTGTAGCCCTCCACGGTGCCGGGAACGATGAGGTCGTCGTAGGTGACCACGCGGTCGGCGTACGGGCCGCCCCCGGAGCGCACGGCGCTGGCGAGGGCGCGCTGGGGATCGGAGCTCCGCGCGAGCCAGCGCAGCTCGCCCCGCACGGACGCGGGCAGCAGGGCTCCCACCTGCTCGAAGAACCGCCCGAGCTCGGCCTCCGTGACGGAGTCCACGTACTCCAGCTCGAAGAGCCACAGCTCATCGGTCAAGGGGCGCGCCGAATCCGGTGGGTAGTGGAGGATGGACCCCACGCCGAAGAACCGCCCCGATGCCCAGTCCCCGTGCCCCAGCGCGGCGTCGTAAAAGCGCGGGGAGTACAGCCGCCCGGGGAGCCACCGTAGCCCCAAGGGGAGGCTGCCGGCGGGCCAGCCCTGGAAGTGCTCATAGACCGCGGCCACCGAATCGAACGAGAGCCCCACGATGGGCTCCACGCCGTAGCCGTCGATGGGCGCGCCGTTGAGGAGCCGGAACCACTCCCACTCGTCGTGGAGCTGGTAGAAGCTCCCGTCCAGCAGCCGCCCCACGCCGGGCGGGTCCGTGGAGAAGCCGGTGAGGACGAACTTCACCTGCTTCACGGACTTCGCTGGGGCGGGGGGCTCGCCGTCTGCGTAGGCGAGCAGCTCGTCGACCGACTCGAAGGGGCCGTGCGTGTGGTCGTCGAGCCCCACGCCGACGCCATCCACGCCTCCGTCCCAGCCCGCGTCGGGGGCCCCGTCGGCGCCCGCGTCCGCCGGCCCGGGCGCAGGCCCACCACACGCGACGAGCGCCAGCCCCAGCGCCATCGCGCCCCCCCAGCGAGCGAGGCGCTCCGCTGGGGACGCGGGGCCGTCACACCGTCCTGCCGTTGCGTCGCTCATGCCCAGGACTATCGCGACCCGCGTGGCTCAGCGCAAACCGCCCCGGCCCACCCAGGGGGTCCAAGGGACGCAGGTGACCACCGCACGCGCCTCCACGGGCGCGAGCGAGGGTGGTGCGGCCGTGGTCGCCCAAGCCCGAAGGCCTGGCCGTAGCCAATTCGAGGGCTTGGGCGGCCGCGGACGCGCCGCGATCGCACCTGTCCGAGATCGGCCCGCGACGGGAGGGGGCTGTGAATCATGCTTCTAGAACGCCCACGGGACGCAGGTCTTGGAGACGAGTCGCGCGTCGCGGCCCGGGCGGACGTCAGGGGGAAGCGGCGTCCGGGGCAGGAAGTCCCCGTCGGCCGGAACCCTGGAGGTGGTCCCCGACACCGTCACACGCCGGGGGGGGCCCTCCCAGGTGTCCACCTCGAACTCCAGCACACAGGCGAGGCGTGTGGGCGCCACCAAGAACGCGGACAGCGTGGGCCCGCGGCTACTACCGAAGACTCGCGCGGCGACGAAAAACGGCGGCGGCGCCGGGACGCTCAGGCGCTCCTTGGGGGAGACGCGGTCGCACGCGGACGCGTCCCCCTGCACCATGGCACGGCACTGGGTGATGAGCGCACCGAATCCGCGGTGGTCGCCGGGACGCGGCGACGGACACGCCGCCACGCCGTCCCGGACCGCCGAGAACAACGAGGTGACGATGCAAGTCGGCGCACCGTCCACGGCCGACTCGGCGCCACGACGGGCCCGGTCGCACAGGGTGTCGAGCGACCGAGCCGCCGCGAGGTACTGCGAGGCGGGGACCTCCAAGGGCGTACCGCGCACGGCCCCCAGGTCGTGGGTCTTGAGGAACCGGCACGGACCCGCCATGGGACCCGACGAGGGGCAGACCTCCACGCCCCCCTGAAATCGGAACCCTTGCGCCAACACCTCGCACATGGCGCGGTCCCCTTGGGGGAGCTCGGCGCAGCGCCGGGGAGCCCGGCGCGCCACGGCCCGACACAGCGAAGGGGACAAGATGTCGGGCAGCGCGGCGGCCTGGGCAGCGGGTGCGCCCGACTGCTGCTCCTTGCCGTGAGCACGTCGATAGGTCTCGGCGATCCAACGGTCTTCGTCAGCATCCCAGCGGCGACTCGCGATGCTCTGGGCCTCCACGACGGTCGCGTCCGTGACGCGCAGCCACTGGGCTCGCCGCTCGGCGGCCTGGAGCTTCGCGACGCGCTTGGCGTCCTCTCGAGCCGCGGGGCAGACCTTGTCTACCTGGACCCGCCCGGCGGACGGGTCCAGCGCCGGCTCACCCGGAGGCGGGGTCACGGGGGACGGGGCCGGCGGCGGAGGCGGAGGCGCGGCGCTCGCTGGGGCCGGGCCCACCGTGAGCCACGAGGCGGTGAGCGCGGCGACGAGGGCCTCCAGCGCTGTCGATCGGGTGCATGCCATGGGGATAGTGTACGGGAGGGCGTGGTCCGGTCCAACCGCTCGGCGGCGCGCTCAATCCACGATGGGGGGGGGCTGCGGATCATGCGTCTTGGGCCAAAGCGCCGCGCTCCTGGACACCCCTACGGCCGCCCGATAGCGTGCCTCCATGAGCACGACGACGTCCACGCCCCTCCCTCCCCAGGCCGCGCCAGCCGGATCCCCGCCCCCCTCCTTCGGCACCGGGGAGACGAACGAGACACCCACCGTGTCCGTGGTCGAGGCGAGCACGGCGCGCCTCGTGCTTGACGTGGCGCCCGGAGCCCTCTCGGAGGACGCGGTGCTCACGACGGCCTACAGCCGCGCGGAGGAGTGCTTCGTCGTCTTGGGACGGGGGCCCGGGGGCGAGGTGCGGGTGCGGATGGAGCCCAAGGTGCCGGGCGACGGGTGGGATCCCCAAGCCACGGCCGCTGCCTTCCGCGCCGAGCTGAGCCTCCGCGGTGCCCAGATCGCGGCCCAAGAGGAGCGCCGCGGCGCCCTGGCCGACGTGGTGCGCGAGGCGGTGACCGGCGTGGCGCCGGAGGCCCCCACCGAGCGCATCGCCCTGCCCTTCCACTACCGGCAGGTGGGCGATGACGTCCTGGTGAGCAACGACCTAGGGGACTGGCGTTTCTTGAGCCGGGAGGAGTTTGGGCGCTTCGTGCGCGGTGATGTCCAGCCGGGGGAGCCCTTGTGGGAGGCGCTTGCCGCCAAGGGGCTGTTGGGGGGCAAGCTGCTCCGCAAGGACGCCGTCGCCAACGCCGCCCAGCGCCTCGCGTGGGTGGGCCAGGGGCCGCACCTGCACATCATCGTGGTGACCTTGCGGTGCGACCACACGTGCCGCTACTGCCACGCGAGCCGCGTGCCCATGTCACGGTCCGACCGCGACATGACGCCGGAGATCGCCGAGCGCGTGGTGGACACGATCTTCGAGTCCCCGAGCGGCTTCGTGACCATCGAGTTCCAAGGGGGCGAGCCGCTCGCGAACTATCCGGTGGTTCAGCACATCATCGAGTACGCGGAGAACAAGAACAAGCTCTACAACAAGAAGCTGACCTTCGCGCTCGTCACGAACATGTCGCTCATGACCCAGGACAAGCTCGACTACCTGATCGAGCACCGGGTGGAGATCTCCACCTCCCTGGATGGCCCCAAGGACCTCCACAACTACAACCGCCTCCTGGGACGTGGCGACTCGTGGGCGCAGGCGGTGGAGTGGATCCGCAAGATCAACGCGCGCTACCGGGAGATGGGCTTGGACCCGCACCTCTACCGAGTGGAGGCCATCAACACGACGACGAGAGCGTCGCTGCCGCGGTGGAAGGAGATCATCGACACCTACCTGGAGGTGGGCTGCCGATCCCTGTTCTTGCGCGCGCTCAACCCCTTCGGGTTCGCCACGGCCACGGCCAAGCAGATCGGCTACTCCATGACCGAGTGGCTGGACTACTACCGGCAGAGCCTGGACTACATCGTCCAGCTCAACCGCGAGGGAACGGACGTGCTGGAGCGCAACGCGGCCATCTTCCTCACCAAGATCCTCACGGGCCACGACCCCAACTTCCTGGACATCCGCTCGCCCTGCGGCGCCGGCATCGGGCAGGTCGCCTACAACTGGGACGGCAGCGTCTACACCTGCGACGAAGGGCGCATGGTCGCCGAGATGGGCGACGATCTGTTCAAGATGGGCACGGTGAAGGAGCAGCGCTGGCCCGAGCTCATCCGTGCCGAGCCCGTGCGCGCCCTGGCTATGGCGAGCACCCTGGACGGCCAGCCGGGCTGCGCCACGTGCGTCTACAAGGCCTACTGCGGCTCATGCCCCGTGCACAACTACTCCGAGCAGGGGAGCCTCGCCGGCCGCATGGGCGAGTCCTCGTGGTGCCAGAAGCACATGGGCATCTTGGACCACCTCTACGGACTCCTGCGCCAGGGGCAGGACGACGGCGAGCTCCAGCACATCCTGGAGCGCTGGACCCTGGAGCGCCCCCGCACCCACTTCGTCCAGGAGTGCGCTGCGCACTGACGACGCGGCCTGAGCCCCCCGCCACGTGGCGGGGGGCGGCGCTCACGGCCTCCCGTCAGTCCTCCAAGAGCACGCCATCGGGCCCCATCCGGGGCGCTGAGGGCGGCGGAGGTGGCTCGTCGAGGTCGGACAGCTCTCCGGGCCGCCAGAAGTCTGAGGCCGGCTCTGGCGGCGCCGGAGGCACGACCGCGTCGATGCGCCCGGCGACCTCCAGCACGGGGTCCATGTCCCCCGAGGCAACGGCGCCGTCGAAGGCGTCGAGGAGCTCAGCCCACAGCTCGTCGGGCACGCGGGCCCGTGGGATCTGCGCGGCGAGGTGGGCGAGGAGCCCCTCTACCTGCCGACGCCGCTCGTCGGGGAGCATGCCACCGAAGACGCGCGCCAGCTCGGCGCGCGCCTCCGGGGTGAGGTCGCTGAGTGGGTTCGCCATGTGCCTGCTTCGTGGCCGTGGGGAGCTTACTGGGTGGTGAGGGCGTCGTAGTTCGCGTCCGAGGCCTTCTTCTTCTGCGACGAGATCTGCCCGGTCTGGACGCCCGTGAGCTTGCCGTTCTGGAGGTTGCCCGCGATGACGGGCTCGCCCGAGGCCGCGTCCCAGACCTGGACGCCCAGGTGGTCGAAGCCCACGTAGTCCATCTTGGCCTTGCCGTCGCCCGCCTGGACGTCGGTGAAGCCGATGTTGTCCGTGGCGGCCTCGAGGTAGGAGCCCGCGTCCTTGGTCTTGAGCCACGCCGAGCCGCCGCGGACCATGTTCCCCTGGAAATTGCGCCCCGCCTGGATCTTGCCGCCGCCCATGTCGCTGAGCTGGACGTCCGCCTTCACGCGGTGGAGCTTGGAGAGGTCCGTGTGCTGGTTGTAGTTCGTGGGCGTGGGCCTGGCAGGCCCGTCGCCGCCGCCCATCTTCATGCCGTTGAGGTCGGTCACGCCCACGACGCCGTTCTTCTTCCCACGGACCATGCGGCCGATGCCACCGCCCGCGTTGACGCCGAGCTGCAACGTGTTGACGAAGGCCCCACTGAGCAGCCCATCGCTGGTCAGGTCCAGCCCGCCGACGTCCAGCTCGCCGTCCTTGATGCGCCCGGAAGCGCCCGCCTCGTGGCCGATGAACCAGCCGGCGATGGTGTTCCCCACGCTGCCGGTCTTCTTGTAGTACTCGTAGCTCGCCTTGACGCGCCCGTCCGTGTTCCCGAGCCCGTCGAGAACCAACTGGTCCTTGGCCGGATCGAAAGGCGGCGCCGCCTTGTGCTCGGCGTCTGCCTTCTTCCAGGCCTCCAGCGCCTCCTGGTAGCTGCCGTACTTCTTGGTGTGGACCTTGTAGCGGACGTTCACCTTGCCCACGGAGGCGTCCTTGAGCTGAGCGTGCACGAGCTTGAAGTCCTTGCCGTCCATGCCCGCGAGGTTCGCGTACCCGCCGCTGGACTTGAGATCCTTCACGCCCACGTAGTTCTCGCGACTGCCGTCCTTGCCCCCATCGTTCCAGGCCTGGAGGTTGTCGACGCTCGCCCCCTTGAAGCCTGCTTGGACCTCGCCGCCGCCCTGCCCCTGGAGGAAGGCCGCCTGGAGCTTCACCCCGTCGCCGTACACCGTGTTGTGCTTGTCGTTGTAGACGAAGTGGTCGGCCCCCACACCGAAGACCTGCACGGTAGAGCCCGCCTCGTGGATCTCCTTGGGGTTGAAGTTGGTGAACCGGACCTCATCCACGTCGATGTTGCCCGCCTTGGTGTTCTGCTTGCCGAACCCGTTGGCGAGCGCCGCCTTGCCCTCGTTGACCTTGCCGCTCTTGGCGTCGGTCATGCGGAACTTGAGGTTGGGCCCGCTGCCCTGGGGCTTGTTGCTGCCCAGGTGGATGGCCTTGATGGACCCGTCGAGCTTCCCGTCCTTGTAGAGCACGCTGGAGACGCTCTTGCCGTCACCCACCGACACGTCCAGCCCATCGGCCGTCACGTAGTCCCCGTTGGCCTTGTGCATCCCACCGTGGATGCCCTTGACGTCGACCTTCTTGAAGCCGCCCTCGTAGCTGCCCTCCTTCGTGTCGGCCTTCCCCTGGAGGCCCTGGAGGTGGAGCCGGTCCGCGCCCCCGCCGACCTTCGTGCCGTCGGACAGCGTGGCGTCGCCCTTGAGCCCGCGGAGATCCACGTCCGCCACGCTTCCCTCGTACTTTCCGCCCCCCTTGGCCTCCCCATGGATGCCCTTGATGTCGCCGCTGTCCAGGTGGGCCGTGGTGGGGCCCGCGCCGTCCTTGCCGGCCAGCGTGGCATCCAGCTTGGTAGCGTGGATGGCCTTCACGTCCACCGCGCCCTTGACGTCCTTGGTGTTCGAGTAGTCCACACCCGTGGCCTTCACGCCGTCCACGGTGACCAGGTCCACGTCCACCTTGTTGTCGCCCTCGCGGACGTGGGCGTCGGCGACCTGGAAGTGCCCCACACCCGCCGAGGCCACGGTCTTCGTCTTGGGGTTGACCAGGGCGTGCATGTCCGTGGCGCTCACCTCGCCCACCGTGGACTTGTGGCCCGCCCCGTCGTCCCACGTGACGCCGGACATCCCTGCGGACTGCACCTTGGCGTCGACGCTGCCGTCGGACTTCGTGTCCACGGCCACACCGTTGATCTTGACCTTGCCGATCTCGGCCGTGCGCCCCGTGCCGCCCGCGTTGTCGGCCGTGACCTCGTTGGCCTCGAAGCTCCCCAGGCCGGCGTGCATACCGCCCTTGTCCTTGGACAAGCTCACGCCCTCGCCCTTGAAGTCCCCCACGCCGTAGGTGGACTTGGAGCCATCCTTGTTCGTCGTGACGACCTCCACGCCATCCCCGCTGAACTGCTTGAGGCCCGCCGTCACCTTGCCGCCCGGGCTCAGGGAGAAGCTCCCCTTGCGCCCCTTGAGCTTGTTGACCGTGGCGGTCATGCCCTTGTCACGGTGCTTGAGGCGGCTCGCGCTCACCGACGCGAAGGATCCCGAGGCCGACATCTTGCCAGTCCCCAGCCCGTGCACGTTCACCTGGGCGCCGCTGAGCCCCGCGTACCCCACGGAGTCGCCGCCCTTGCCGGCGCCAGCCACGCCGATGTAGCGCGCCTTGGCGCTCGCGTCGCTGCCGTTCAGGGTGACGTCGGCCTTCTTGACCGTCGCCTTGCTCACCCAGGCGCCCTTGCCCGAGGCACCCTTGACCGTGGCCTTGTCCATGGTGGCGTGCAGGTAGCGCTTGTCCGCGTCCAAAAGGTTGGAACCCTGAACGTTCAGGTTGTGCACGCTCGCGCTCTTGACCTTCGCGCCCTGGGCCTTCACGCCGCTGACGCCCACCTCACCCACGTGCGCCGACACGGCCAGGTCCCGGGTCTTGGGATCGTAGCCGGGGCTGGTCATGTCCTTGACGCTGCCCACACCGCCCAGGCTCACCTGCGTGTCGGAGACGTGCGCCTCGGTGACCGAGGTCTCCGCGTGCTTCGACCACGCCGCGATCTTCCGCTGGATCCGAGCCCGCGCCTTCTTGGACTTCGCCGCCTTGAGCTGCGCCTGGAGCGCGTCGTACTGCTGCCGCTGAGCCTTGAGCGTCGCCAGCGTCTTCTGCTCGCCGGGCGTGAGCGTGTCCTTGGCCTCCAGCCGCCGAATCCAGGCGACCACCTCCTGGAGCTTGGACGCGTGCTCCATCGTGAGGCCCTTCAGGGAGGCCCCGTCCATGTCCAGGGTCACCTTGCCCTGACGCTCCACCGGCGCCTGCCCGGGGGCGCGATCCACGTACTTGCTGGAGTCGTAGCCCACGTCCAGCTTGGCCACCGATCCCTCGTCGAGCTTCCGGTAGGTCCCCTGCCCCTTCTGGCCCTGCTCGAAGCCCTTGACGTGCAGCCCCCGCGCCGAGAGCTTGGCCTTCACGTCGGCCTTGCCCTTGGTGAGCCGCGTCACGTCCAGCACGTCGCCCTTGCCCACGTCCGCGGTGACGCCCAGCGACTGGGCCGATGCCTCGTCCACCTTGAGGTCGGTGACCTCCTGGCCGTCCACGACGCGGCCCACCTGGACCCCCTTGACGTCGAGCCCCGCGGGCGCGCCGTCCTTGCCGCTTCCCACGCTGGCGCTCAGCGTCCCCTTGTCCTTGTCGAAACCCACGGCCACGTCCGCGGCCTGCACGGAGGCCACGCGCTTGACCGTGGCGTCGTACTTCTGGAGCTGGCGCAGCTCGTCGGCCATCTCCGGCGTGAAGGCCTTGGGATCCGCCTTCTGGAGCGCCCGCAGCTCCGCCAGCCGCGCCTCGTTCTTCTTGGCCTCGCCGATCTTCGTGGGGAGCTCCGCCAGCCGCTCCTTGTCCTTGGCCGTCATGTCGGCCGGGTGCAGCTCCGCCTTGAGCTTCAGCGCGTCCAGCTCGGCCTGGAGCGTGTCGCTGGGCCGCTTGCCCTTCATCTCCACGTCGGCGACGCCCAGCTCCTTGGCCTTGAGGTCCAGGCTCGCCACCTGCCCCAGCAGGCCCTTGCCGCCGCCGTCCGTCATGGCCTTCTGGGCGTCCCCAAGCCCACCCTTGAGGCCCACGCCCAGCTCCACACCCTTGGCCTGGACCTTGCCAACCTTCAGGCCGTCCTGCTCGACGCCCTCCACGGTCGCCTCGGCCACCTTGACGCTGGCCGCACCCTTGGAGTCCACGCCGCCCTGGACGCCCTTGAGGTGCATGGCGTCCACCTTGAGCCCGGCGCCCTTGGCCTCCCAGCCGGCCAGCTCCTGGTTGAGCTTGGCGAGCAGCTCCTGCTCCTCCGGCCCGAGCCTGTCCTCCCGCAGCTTGAGCCCATCGCGCCGGACGATCTTCTTGTGGATGGCGCGGGACTGCTCGCTCAGCCGCGCGTACTCGGCGGCATCCGCGTCCGTGCCCCGCTTGGCGTCCAGCTTGCTCTTGAGCTCCGCGATCCGCGCGTCGTAGGCCTCCAGCTTGGACTGCCCGGGCTTGTCCAGGCCCTTCACGTCCACGGAGGCCACCTGGAAGCTGGCCCCCAGATCGTAGCCGAGCCGGGCCGTCTTGCCGTCGGCGCCCGCCTTCTGGGTCCTCATGGAGCCCTGGAGCCCCTTGACCTCCAGGGAGTCCACCTTGGTCCCGCCCACGTCGGCGTTCTGGACGCTCACGGCGCCCACCTCGACGGTGGCCTCCGACACGCTCAGGGCGTCGCGGAGTTGGAGCAGCTCCTCGCGCTCCCAGCCCTCCAAGGACTCGGGCTTGCCGTCGTACTTGGCGCTCAGCTCCTTGTAACGCGCCTCCTTGCTCGCCAGCGCGTCGAGCTGCTTGCGCGCCGCCTCCAGCTTGGCCGTCTGCTCCCCGGTGGGCTCCGCCACCTTCTCCAGCTCAGCGATCTCCTTGCGCAGCGCGTCGGTGCGCAGGGTGCGCTTGAGGTCCAGCTTCACATCCTTGACCGCGACCTTGCTCGCGTAGTCGCCCTTGGACGTCGCGAAGTCCGTGACCGTGAGCCCGCCCAGGCTCACCTGGGCCTCGGCCTTGGCGCCGAAGCTCTTGCCCAGGGCCGCCGAGACGGCCTCGGGCTTGGGCTCCTCGATCTGCACGGAGCGCAGCATGAGGGTCAGCGTGTCCTGGACCTCCTGCATGAGCAGCCCCAGGCTCTCGGCCTTCCCCTTGGGCTTGGCGGCCTTGGGGGTCTTGGCCTGGATGCGCAGCGCGGTGAGGCTCAGGTGCCCGGCGCCCACCATCTGGTCCTCGGTGACCTGCCACAGATCAGCCACGTCCAGCCCAGCGACGTCCACCGAGAAGAACGCGGAGGGGTCCTTCTCGGTGGCCCACTTGGCCTCGATCCGCACGCCCTTGGCGGTGATGGCCCCCGTCTGGAGCTGCACGCCGCCCGACAGCCGATTGACGCTGGAGAGCGCCAACACCGGCACGGTCAACGCCACGCGCCCGTCGTCCCACCCAGAGACGTCCAGATCCGCCGTATTCGTCTCCTCGTCCCCCTCCTTGCGCTCGGCCACCGTGGCCCCCGCCACGGTCCCGCCCCCGACGCCGGCGAGCTTCTGCAAGTCCACATGGACGTTCCCGTCGCCGAGGCCCAGGGCCTCCCCGGCGGCGTCGCCCAGCGTGGACAGCGCGGCGCCCGCGGCCGCCCAGCCGTTGCTCTCCTTCGGCTTGGCCACGGAGTTGTCCATCCACTTGGACCAGATCTTATCGTTCCGCGGCGCGCTGGAGCTCTTGAGCCCGTAGGTGGCGTAGATCCACGCGTGCTCGGCGGACTTGTCCAGCCCCGCCGCGATGAGGGCGGACTCCACGAAGTCCACCTCGCCCATGCGGAAGAGCATCTCCATCTGCATCTTGAGCTGCCCCTGGGACAGCTTGGCGCAGTCCTCCTGGAAGGACAGCTTGAGCTTCTGCGACTGCTCGGTGTTGGCGTAGAGGTTGGCGTCCCGGTCGGAGGTGTCCTCCACCGACAGGTTGCCCTCCATGCGGTCCCACCACTTGCCCCCGTCGGCGTCCTTGAACTGCTGACGGATGTCCTTGGGCATGGTCTTCACGAGCTGGAAGGCCAGCCGCGCCTCCTCGTCGGTGACCGCCCAGTCGAACACGCCACGGCTCATGAGCTCCTTGACGTACGCGACGTTCTTCTCGGGCGCCCGGGCGCTCAGGATCCGCAGGAAGGTCTTCTTGTCCTTCCACCGGTCGCCCTCGGACAGGTTCGAGATGAACCGATCCATGTAGCCACCCTGGTCGAGCTTGTAGACGACCATCCGCACGCGCTCGGCGTCGCCGATCCCGGCGAGCAGCGAGAAGACCTTGCGCGCCTCCTTGTCGGTGATGGCCCAGTCGATGGCGCCGTAGGACAGCAGATCCTCGATGGACTTCACCTGGGAGGCGAAGGTCTTGTCCTCCTTCATGGCCTTGTCGGTCTTGTCCGCCAGGGCCTTCTCGTCGGCCGCCCGCTTCTTCTGTGCTTCCTCCTTCTCCTGGCGCTGCTGCGCGGCCTCCCCCTCGGCCGCCGTGAAGCTCGCCAGCAGCGGCGGCCCCACGGGCTTGTCCGTGAGCTTGAGCCATGCCTTGACGTGGGCCGCCGTCTTCCCCCCCTGGCGCGCGTAGCCCGTGAGCTGCCCGGCGCTCACCGTGCGCATGAGGAAGGCCACCGGGGCGATCTGCGCGGTCACGCCCGCCGCGGCCGGCTCGTCGGTCAGGAGCTTGGTGATGGCGCCCTGGTCCCGGGTGAGCCCCAGGTGCGTGAGCGTCGTCCGCGGGAAGGCCCGGCGCGCCGCCGCGTCCAGGTTGTCCATCATCCGCCCGACGTAGGCCTTGTCGCGGCGGTTGAGCTCCTGGAGCATGACGATCCGCGCCTGGTCCCCGGCCCCCTCCAGCATCCCGGCGGCCTGCTTGGCCTCCTTGGCCGTGACGTTCCAGTCGAAGGCGCCGTAGGACAGCAAACCCTCGATCTTGTCGATCGTCTTGTCCGACGCCTTGAGGAGCTTCTTGCGCTCGTCGGCGTTGGGGCCGTCCAGCATGGCCCGGGTCTCGGCCTTGGGGCCCGCGTCCGGCTTGGCGCCGCCGCCCGGCTTGGCCGGGGTGAGAGCCGCCTGGCCCGCCGCGTAGCCGGTCCCGCGCCGAAGCTTCTTGGCGCCGCCACCCGAGACGGGAGCCTGCTGGTTGGTGACCTGTCCGTCGCCCGAAGGCGTGGTCTGGTTACGATCCTGGGTCTGCTGGAGATCGGTGGAGACGCTCATGCTTTCCTCGACGCGTGCATGCCCGCGGCGCGCCCCCTCGCAGCGCGTGGTCAGCGCCCGCGGCCCCCCGCGCAGAGGACTGCGCAGACGCCCAACGAGACACCGCCGCGCGCGCGAACCCTCCGCCGAGAGGGTCGGAGAGCGCCACCACGGGGACCGCCAGGTGGCTGGGTTCGTCCCTCCCCAACCTCGGCGGTGAAGACAGCCTGGTCACGAGCGCGCGCGTGACCCCACCGGACCCCGCGCGCAGGGCGCCGGTCCGGGGTGGACGACTGGGCTGACGCCAGCGGGCAGAGCTCGGAGGCCCCCCCACGTGACGGTTCCGCAGGGGACCGGACGCACCGCGAGCCGCCCGCGGGGGACGCACGTCGCGCGCCTCCCGCGGCACGAGCGCTCGCCGCCGTGCCCCATACCCCTGCATGACGAAGACTATACTCCCCCGCGCGGGCAGCCGACAACGACGCAGACGGGTTTGTGTCACAGCGGGGCGTGGCTCGCTGCCCACGCGGCGCGTGACCGCGCCGTGCGCGTCGCGCTAGATTCACCGCGCGACGAGGCCCGATCCGCCGCCCTGCACGCCTCGCGCGCCTCCGCGGGGTGCGGCGGCCCGGCCCCGGAACCCCGCCCCACCGAGTCCGAGAGGTGCCCATGCCCATCCGCTACGCCTACCTTCACGGCTTCGCCTCCAGCCCCCTGTCCGCCAAGGGCGTGGCGCTGGCCGAGCGCCTGGCGCCCCGGGGCGTGAACCTGGCGCGCCCGGACCTGAACGTCCCGTCCTTCGCGGAGCTGACGATCACGGGCTCGCTGGGGGCCTTGGACGCGCTCCACGAGGAGGCCACGCGGGAGGCGACCAGAGGGGGTGATGAGGGCCCGGTGCTGTGGCGGCTGGTGGGGTCGAGCATGGGGGGCTATCTGGCGGCGCGCTGGGCCGAGCTCCACCCCGAGCGGGTGGACCGGCTGCTGCTGCTGTGCCCGGGATTCCAGATGAACGAGCGCTGGCCCAAGATCTACGGCGTCGACGCCATCGCCTCGTGGCGGGCCCACGGCTGGCATGCCGTCCCCGACGCGACCGGAGAGCTCGTGCGCGTCCACTGGGGCTTCCTGCAAGACGCCATGGACAACCACCCGCCGGTCCCCGAGGTCCCCTGCCCCACGCGGATCGTCCACGGGCGCTCCGACGAGGTCGTCCCCGTGGAGACCTCGCGCGCTTACGCCGCCGCTCACCCGGATCGCGTGACGCTGGTGGAGGTAGACGACGACCACAGCCTCGCCGCGTCGCTGGACGCCATCGAGGCGCAGGCGCGAGACTTCTTTGGGCTCTGATCCCTCGATGAGGCCCGGCGCCCGTCCTCCCGTTTCGACGACCCGCTGGGAGCGGGCGCTCTACGTCGCCCTGGGCGCGGGGGCCTTCGTCACGGTCGCGGTCCTGGGCGGCACGCGCCTGGGCCGCGCCTTCGCGCACGGCTCGCCCGTCGCCGTGGGGCTCACCGCGCTGTTCCTGGGGGCTTTGGCGGTTCGCCTCGTGTTGTGGCTCCGGTATCGCCCCACGGCGCGCCCACCGGACGACGCCCTGCCGGCGCTGACCGTGGTCATCCCGGCCTTCAACGAGGGGGCCATGGTGGCGGA
Source organism: uncultured Myxococcales bacterium (assembly GCA_964478315.1). Lineage (GTDB taxonomy): Bacteria > Myxococcota_A > UBA9042 > PHBI01 > JAAZYN01 > CAYZID01. The sequence goes on from CAYZID010000051.1 coordinate 24,294, forward strand.
CACGATCGCCCACGTCCTGGCCGCCGACTACCCGGCCGAGCGCCTCGCGGTGATCGCGGTGGACGACGGCTCCACCGACGACACGTTCACCCACATCCAACGAGCGGCCCGCGCCCATCCGGGCCGTGTGACCGTCGTGCGGCTCCCCGAGAACCGGGGCAAACGCCACGCCCTGTACGCCGGCTTCAGGCTGGCGGAGTCCCCCCTGGTGGCGACGATCGACTCGGACTCCCTCGTGGCGCCGGACGGGCTGGCGAACCTGGTGGCGCCCTTCGTCGCGGACCCACGCGTGGGCGGGGTCGCCGGGCGGGTGCTGGTCCTCAACCGCCGGGAGAGCCTCATCACGCGGATGCTGGGCGTGCGGTACATCATCGGCTTCGACTTCATCCGCGCCTATCAGAGCGAGCTGGACACCGTGTGGTGTTGCCCGGGGGCCCTGCAAGCCTATCGGCGCGAGGCCATCGCGCCCCACCTGGAGGCCTGGCGGGACCAGCGCTTCTTGGGAGCCGTGTGCACGAACGGCGACGACCACGCCATGAGCAACCTCGTCCTCTCGCTGGGCTACAAGACGGTCTATCAGGCCTCCGCCCAGGTCGAGACGGTCGTCCCAGCCACGTACGTCGGCCTCTCGAAGATGTACCTGCGCTGGGGGCGCTCGGCCACGCGAGAGGGCCTCCGCGCCCTGCGCTTCGCCCCCCGCCGCGCGCTGGCCCTGGGCCCCGTGCGCGGGCCCCTCATGCTGCTGGACGCCGTACTCCAGCCCCTGACCATCGCGCTGCGCATCGCGGGGCTCTTCGCCGGGAGCTTCCTGTTCGTCGTCCACCCCCACGCCCTGCTGGGCGCCCTGGGGGCCACGGCGGGCTTCGCGCTCCTGTACGCGCTCGTCTACCTCCGCAGCGAGCGCAGCGCCGAGGTGGTCTTCGGGGTCCTCTACGCCTACTTCGCGCTCTTCGCGCTGCCGTGGATCCAGCCCTACGCGACCCTGACCGTGCGCCGGAACGGCTGGCTCACACGCAAATAGCGGCCCTCACTACGCTTTCCGCCGACGCGCCCACGCCACCGCTTTTCTCCCTTGACACCCCAGGGCTCAGCGCCTACAAACCCTCCCGCTGCTGGCGACGGCGGCCTGTGAAAGCAAGCTGATGCGGGGTGGAGCAGCCAGGTAGCTCGTCGGGCTCATAACCCGAAGGTCACAGGTTCAAATCCTGTCCCCGCTACCATATAGAGAAGGCTAGTACGGGTTCCGTGCTAGCCTTTTTCGCGTCTGGATGCCGAGGGCCCGTGGCCTTAGACATCGCCCCTTGGTATACCGCCCTTTAGGCATAGACACCGCCAAATCCTGCGCCCCCTTTGGGTTTAAGCCAGATGCCGCCCCTTAGCCATAGACACCGCCCCTATGGTTATTCCCAATCGGATGATGAGTGTAAGGCGATGCTGCCTTAGAGAAGGGCATTGGCGTGGTTGGATGATATCTGTTCAGGGTGTGGTCGGATACCTCCAACGCTTTGGATCTTGATAAATAAAGTATTGATGGCAAGTGTTATTGGAGCACGTTCCTCCTCCGGGAGCGAAGGTGTAGTCGAAGTCCAAGGTATGGTATGCCCTGCGGGAATAGAATTCCTGGGCAGGTATGACATCGTACGTGCCATTGGCGTGCAGAGATCTGTCGGCGATGGTCGTCCCATCCTTGGTGGTGCCGTTGTGGCACACCTCGCAATTGAAACCTCTCGATATATGGTAATAGTGGCTATCCTGGGTCGGCGGATAGCCGTGGCACCCATCGCATGGCATGTTGCTCTGCGAGGAAGTGTTGGAGTCCCAGGACGGGGAGACGCCCGACGGCGATGTCCCGAATGCGAGGGATTGGGGGTTGGAATGGCAGTACGTATTGCTGCACACCATTGAACCGCCAGAGGTGACAGTGGTGCCATTGGTCCCTTCGTAGGCATACGGTGCGGTCAAAGCATGACCATCATAGTTGGTGCCTGTGCCGGGATTACCGAATACGTCGAAGCCGATCTGAATCTGGTAGTTGCCGGAGATCGGGGTAGTGGGCATACCGCCAAAATGGCAGGTATCGCAAGAGTAGCCATACCCCGAAGGAGTCGCATGCAGTGCGTGCGCACCTGGTGTCGTGGCGCCGGTTGCGAGCGCGGCCGCTACCAGGCCGGTTGGACCGCCCGATGTCGAATCTTCTGGCGGTGTTCCGTGGCACGCGTTGCAGGCCGCGGGTGCGAATCCGTCGCGGTGGGTATGGCATTGAGTGCAGTTCGAACCGCTGAAGTGGTCTGCAGCCAATGAAC
>CAYZID010000052.1:0-26112 GCA_964478315.1 uncultured Myxococcales bacterium
GCCGCCGCCCCTGTCCGCCCCCCTCCCCGCCCCTCCCCCGACCACGCACGCCCAGGAGTCTCCTTCATGAAGCTAGCAACGCGCCGCAACGGCACCCGCGACGGTGCGCTCATCGTCGTCTCTCGCGACAACCGCCGGGGCGTCCTCGCCACGGCCGCCGACCCGAGCCTGAGGACGCTCCAGGCGGCGCTGGACGGCTGGGGGCGGGCCGAGCCTCGGCTGCGGGATCTCTACGACGCGCTGAACGCGGGCGAGGACGTGTGGGGGCCCGGGGGTGAGCGGGTCTTCGCCGTGGACGAGGCGAGCCTGGAGAGCCCCTTGCCGCGGTCCTTCGCCTGGATCGACGGCAGCGCGTACATCAACCACATCGTGCTGGTGCGCAAGGCGCGCGGGGCGGAGCCGCCGGCCACGCTGAAGACGGACCCGCTGGTCTACCAGGGGGGAAGTGACACCTTCTTGGGGCCGCGCGACGACATCCCCTTGGGGGACGTGGCGTGGGGGTGCGACATGGAGGGGGAGCTCGCCGTGATCACGGACGACGTGCCCCAGGGGACGACGGCGGACGAGGCCGAGGGGCACGTGAAGCTGCTCATGCTGGTGAACGACGTGTCGCTGCGGAACCTCATCCCGCCGGAGCTGGCCAAGGGGTTTGGGTTTTACCAGTCCAAGCCGTCGTCGGCCTTCAGCCCCTTCGCCATCACGCCGGACGAGCTGGGCGACGCCTGGCGCGAGGGGCGGGTGCACTTGCCGCTGCGGGTGGATCTGAACGGCGAGCGGTTTGGCGATCCCAATGCGGGGCCGGAGATGCACTTCAGCTTCCTGGACCTCATCGAGCACGCGGCGAAGACGCGGCGGCTGGGGGCGGGGACGATCCTCGGCAGCGGGACGGTGAGCAACGAGGACCGCGCCCGGGGCTCGTCGTGCTTGGCGGAGAAGCGGATGATCGAGAAGATCGACACGGGGGCCTTTCACACGCCCTTTCTCCAGTATGGCGACCGGGTGACGATTCGCATGACCGATGGGGACGGGCGGGACCTCTTTGGGACCATCGACCAGACGGTCGTGCCCGTGAAGCCCGCCGGCGCGTAGCCCAAACGGGGAGGCCGGCATGAAGCTGGAGTTGCGGACGTATTGGCGCTCGTCGAGCACCTGGCGGGTGCGGATCGCGCTGCACTGGAAGGGGTTGGAATACGAGGCGACGCCCGTGCACCTGGTGCGCGATGGGGGGGAGCAGCATGGGCCCGAGCACCGGGCGCTGAACCCTATGGAGCAGGTGCCGGTGTTGCTGGTGGACGGCGAGCCCTTGGCGCAGAGCGTGGCGCTGGTGGAGTTTTTGGAGGAGCTGGTCCCCACGCCGCCGCTGCTCCCATCGGCACCGCTGGACCGCGCACGGGTGCGGCAGATGGTGGAGATCGTCAACGCGGGGATCCAACCGCTCCAGAACCTCTCGGTGCTCCAGGCGTTGGAGGGGAACTACGGGCTCACGGGGGAGGCGCGGGGCGCCTGGGCGCGCCACTGGATCCACAAGGGGTTCTTGGCCCTGGAGGAGTTCGCGACGCGCTGGTCGGGGCGCTACGCCCTCGGGGACGCGGTGACCCTGGCGGACCTCTACCTGGTGCCCCAGCTCTACAACGCGCGCCGCTTCGGGGTGGACCTGACCCCCTTCCCCACGCTGCTCCGGGTCGAGGAGGCTTTGTCCCCCCTCCCCGCCTTCGTGGCCGCCCACCCAGACAACCAACCCGACGCCCCGGCCCGGTGAGCGAGGCCCGAGGGCGCGATCCTCATCATCCGCGCGGGCTCACCAGGACGTCCAGGGCGACGACGGGCCCCTCCTCGACCTCGTCGCCGTCGACGTGCGCGCGCACTTGGCAGGTGAAGGGCCGGTCGCCGGGGAGCTTGGGGGAGAAGATCGCCTTGAGCGGCGCATCCCAGTTCAGCACGGGCGGTTCCGTGTACGCCCCGTAACGCGCCTTCAGGGCGGAAAAGGACAAGGCACCGGGCGTGCGGAGAGGGAGCTGCACCGAGGAAACGTGGCCGTCTTCGCGCTCGACCCCGACGAGGACGCGCCCCAAGGCCCGGACGCGCGAGCTTGCGCGGTAGGTCGTGTCGAGGTGCTGCACCTGCTGGCCCAGGAGCGCGACGACCTCGGGGCCGCGCAGGGCGCGTCGAGACAGGCGGTCGCAGAGCCCGTCGACGACGTCGAGAGGACTCGCGTCGGCGGAGAAGCCGCTGCCCGGTGTCGTGGGCGTCGTCGTGGGCGTCGTCGTGGGTGTCATCGGGGCCTCCACGGGGCTCGAGGTGGGGGCGCAGCGCGTTGGGACGTGGGCCGAGCTGCGTCCGGCTGAGGTGCGTGAGGGTGCGCCGAGCACGCGGTGAGGAACCACGTGGTCGCCAGGAGCCACACCGCTCCCGAAGATCGCGCCCTCCAGCTCACTTCGCCTTCCTGAAAGCCTCGCTCACCTTGCCACCTACCGCCCACGCGTCCTCGTCCTCCGGCAAGGCGCGTCACCGGAGCCACGCCTCCACGCCCAGGGGCGCGGCTCCTCAGGGTGTGCGGTTCATGTAGATGCGGTTCGCCTGGGTGTTGCCCACGAAGACGTCCGGGCGGCCGTCGCCGTCGAAGTCGTCGAGGACCAGCACCCGAGAGTCGTCGGGGCACTGGGGCAGGTCCTGGGAGAAGTCCGCCCAGGACGCCCCGCCCTGGCTGAGCAGGAGCTGCTCGGGACCACCCCAGGTGCTCGTGATCACGTCCTTGAACCCATCCTGATCCACGTCGCCCAGGGCGATGGACGTGCTGTTGGCTACCATGTCCAGAGGCACCGTCGTCACCGTCACGTCCGCGTACTTGTGGTCCAGCTCGCTGATGTACTGGCGGTTCTGCCCGTCGTTCGCCACGAACAGGTCCAGATCTCCGTCCTGGTCCACGTCGTCCACGACGACCCCCCGCGACGTGTCCGAGAGCGCCGGCAGCTTGGACATCGTCACGTCCACGAAGATCCCCAGCCCACTACCGCCCCCCGACCCGTCGTTTTCCCACAACATGTTCTGCCCACTCCGCGCGATGTAGATGTCCAGGAACCCGTCGTCGTTGAGGTCCACGATGAGCGCGTCTCGGCCACCGTTGTCGCTGGAAGACGGCAGCACGCCGGATTGGTCCACGAAGTAGGCCCCGTCGTTGTTGAGGACATCCTTCCCGTTGGCCCACAAGTAGGTGCGGTAGTACCCCAGCACGAGGACGTCGAGGTCGGCGTCCCCGTCCAGGTCGGCAAGGACCATGCCGTCGCAGTGAGGCTGGTCGGGGATGTTCTGCGTGGACACGTCGGTGAAGTGCCCCACGCCATCGTTGACGAGCTGTGCGAAGCCCACGCCGTGGAACCCGTCACACCCCAGCATGACGTCCAGATCCCCGTCGCCGTTGAGGTCCACGAGCTTCAGCACCCGCGCGTCGCAAGAGACGTCGGGGAAAGCCCCCGGCTGCTCGAAGAAGTTCCCCGCCCCGTCGTTGAGCCACAACGCAGGCGGGTGGAAGGCGTTCGTGGTCCCCCCATAGGCCATGACCAGGTCCACGTGGCCGTCACCGTTCACATCCCCGCTGTCCGCCGCGCGCGTGTCCCAGACGTCCTCGGGCAGCCCCTCGAAGGAGCTGTTGACGAAGCGCCCAATCCCCACGCGGTTCGCGTCCACCATGGCCTGGTCGTCGGCGAACCCGTTCTGCAAGAAGACCCAGTCCTGTTGGTCCCGAGACACGAAGTAGAAGTCCGGGTAGTCGTCCCCGTCCAGGTCCCCCACGGCGAACGACCGCGGCCACGGCCCGCGCCAAGACGGGAACACGTCCGCCTGCGCTCGCAGCGACAGGGCCCCGATCCCCGTGTGGGGCCCCGCGTCGTTCAGGTCGTTGGCGTAGACCTCGGGGAACCACGCCGTGGTCCCCTTCTTGCGCGGGATGATGAGGTCCCAGTCCCCGTCCCGGTCGTAGTCCAAGACGATGGCGTGGCCGGGCTCCTCCGTGGCCACGTCCTGGGGGAAGTGGAAACCCGTGTCGTTGAAGAAGTTGCCGTTGCTGTTCAGGTAGACCTTCGTGGGCTGCCCGTAGTTGACGATGATGGCGTCCGGGAAGCCGTTGTCGTCCAGGTCCGCGAAGACCGCGTCCCGCGAGTTGAACCCCGACACGGGGAAGTTCTTGCCATCACCGTAGGTCGCGTCCACGAAGCCCCACGGCTGGGGGCACAGATCGGTCGTCGGCGCCTCGCAGTAGTAGGCACGCGACGCGGAGCAATAGGTGTCGTTCCAACACCCGACGTCCGCCGTCATGAGCGCGCAGTCCTGCGCGGCCCCCCCGTTGGACCCGCCGTCACACCACGACTCGAAGGACGACACCTCGCCCCCCGTCCACGTCCACGTGCCCTCCTGGGCCTCGTCGGAGTAGCCGATCCACACGTCCTGACCAGCTCCCATCGCCGCCACGAGCGCGTCCTGCTCGGCCTGGTCGTTCACGGTCGCCAGCTCCATCCCATGGGCTCGGCAGCTCGCGCTGGCGTCCCCGAACCGCTTGGCCCCGTCACACCGCACATAGCGATGCCCCCCGTGCTCGAAGGGTGTGCAGTCGGGCATGTCGAACGAGCAGGCCGGCGGCAGCGGCGTGTTCGCGCAGTTGTTGTAGAGCAGTCGGTTCTGCTGCGCCGTCTCGTTGGCCACGAGGATGTCCAGGTCCCCGTCCAGATCCACGTCGGCCAGCGCCGCCCCCTGGGAGTTCTGGGACCACGAGGGGAGCGCGGCCCCGTCCAGCTTGAACGTCCCATCCCCCGCCCCCACCCAGATCTGGTTCGCACCGTTGCGCGCCAGGAACAGGTCGTCCACGCCATCACAGTTCAGGTCGCCCAGGAGCGCCTCCCGGACGTAGGAGGAGGCCACACCGCTGTCCACGGTCACGAGTTTCCCCGCGTCGTTGCGGTAGAGCAGCATCGTGTTTCCGCTCCACACGTACACGTCCTCATCCCCGTCGCCGTCCGCGTCGGTGACCACGGGGGACGAGGTGGCCTTGTGGGTCGCGCTGGCGAGCGCCGCCGTGTGGTCCACGAACACACCCGCCCGCCCCTGGGCGTCCCGCGTGTTCAGCAGCACGTCGTCCGGGTCGTGGATGTCGTCCCGCAAGACGACCACGTCCCGCAACCCGTCCCCGTCGAGGTCCAGGAGGGCCGCCTGCTGGTCACTCTGGGTCGTGTCCAAGGCCGCCCGGTGGCCCTTGAGCTCCCACACCACCGACTGCCCGAAGGTGAAGACGTCGCTGGCGATGACCTCGTCCGGCGGCCCGAACAGCCCCGTGTTCACGATGCGCACGTCCACCAACCCCGTCGTGGGATAGGCGGGCACCGTCACGCGCAGCAGCGTGGGACCCAGGCGCGTCACCGACGCCGCCTGCACCCACGTCCCGGCGGCCTCGTCGCCGAAGAACACGGTCACGTCCGTGAAGAAGCCCTGCCCCGCGATGCTCACGTCGTAGCCGCCCGCGCTGGGCCCGCGCTGGGGTGTGATTTGGAAGAAGGCCATCTCGGGCAGCCCCGCCGGTGCCACGTACTCGAAGGCCTGCGGCGCCACGCCGCTCTGCCCGTCGGTGTTCGTCACCCGCACGTCCGCCACGCCGGCTTCGCCGGACGGGGGCGTCACCGCCGTGATGAGGGTCCCGCCGTTCTTGACCTCCACGGTGCCCTGCGAGGCTGGCACCCACGTCGCGCCGTCCAGGCTCAGCTCCACCTGCGCGGCCTCCTGGAAGCCCGTCCCCACGATGGACACCGCCGTGCCCCCGAGCGTGCTGCCGCTGTTGGGCGTGACGTAGGAGATCACCGGCGGCGGTGTGGGCGGCAGGTACAGGAACCCACCCGCCAGCACGGCCTTCTGCCCGTCGGGGTTGTCCACCTCTACGGCCACCAGCCCCTGGCCCGCCGGGATGGTGAGCTGGATGACGGTCTCGCTCTGGACCACCGTGTCCGCCTCGGGCACCAAGGTCGTCCCCAGCCTCACGCGGGATCCACCCGCGCCCGGGACGAAGCCGCTCCCCTGGATGGTCATCGTGTCGCCGCCCGCCTCGGGCCCCATCGTGGGCCACACGTCGCTGATGACCGGCGGCGCGAGGTAGACGAAGCCCCCGGCCAGGGTGCCGGTGGTGCCGTCCGTGTTCGTGACGACGACCGCCGCCGGCCCCGGCGCGCCGGGCGGCGTCGTGCACGTGATGCTCAGCCCATCGGCGACCTGCACGTCTTCGCACGGGGCGCCGCCGATCGTCACCACGGCCCCCGTCTGGAAGCCGCTCCCCGTGAGGGTCAGCGCGGTCCCGCCCAAGGTGCTACCCGACGACGGCGAGACCTGCTGGATCTCGGGCGGCGGCGCGCTCAAGAACGCCCCGAGCAGGGCGTCGCTCTGCCCGTCCGGGTTCACGACGGCCACATCCAGCAGCCCGGGCGTGGTGGGCGGCGCCGTGAAGGTGAGGGCCGTCCCGTCGGCGGCCACCGTCGTGTCCGCGAACGGGACCTGCACACAGCCCTGCGAGGCCGCGAAGTCCGTGCACAGCAGCACGCGGCTGGACTGCGCCGCCGTGTCCCCGGCCACGAAGTCCTGGCCCGTCAGGGTCACCACCGTCCCGCCCGTCGCCGGGCCCGTCTCGGGGCTCAAGCCCTCCAAGGTGGGCGGCGAGACGAAGGTGTAGCTGGCGGGCAGCGTGACCGTCCGTCCGTCCGCGTGGGTCACCACGACGTCCACGCCCCCCGCCTCGTGTGCGGGCGTCGTCAACGTCAGCGTGGGGTCCGCCCACGCCACGCCCAGCGCCGGCGTGGTGTCGAAGAAGACGAGGGTCTCGCCGGACAGGGCCGTGCCGGTCAGGCCGACCTGCGTCCCGCCCGCGGTGGGACCCGCGGTGGGGCTCAGGGAGGTCACCTCGGGCGGGGCGCCCAGGGTCGCCGGGTCCACGAAGGCGAACCCGCCGCCCAGCGTGCCGTAGCTGCCGTCGGGGTTCACGACCGTCACCTCCACGGGGCCGGCCTGGGGCGCCGCGGGCGACACGAAGCGCGCCCGCGTCCCCGCCGCCCCCTGGGCGACCTCCAGCACCTGGAAGGCCGCCGCCGGGGCGGCCCCGAACAGGGCCCGCGCGCCCGGCCGCATGTCGGCGCCCTGCACGAGCCCCCAGGTCCCCCCGGTCGTGGGGCCGCTGGGCGGCAGGACGGCGCTCAGCGTGGGAGCGGCCCCCACCTGGGCGGCGTCCACGAAGGTGTAGGCGTCGTAGAGGACCCCGGCCTGGCCGTCGGGGTTGTCCACGCGCACGTCCACCGTCTGGCCCGCGTCGCCCGCCGGCGCCCGGGCCGTCAAGGTCTGCGCGTCCACGACGACGACGTCGGTGGCGGCCGCGTCCCCGAGCGTCACGGTGGCGCCGGGCAGGAAGCCCTCGCCGCGGAGGATGAGGGGCGTCCCGCCGGCGGCGGCGCCCTGGGCGGGGAACAGCGACGCGGGCGCGGGCGGGAGCGCGTAGACGTAGGGCTGGGCGGCGGTCCCCGTCTGGCCGTCGGCGCAGCTCACGCGGACCTCGGCCGGGCCCGCGCCGGCCCCGGGCGGGGTCTGCGCGGTGATGACGAAGGGGCTCTGGACGCTCACGGCGGGAGACGCCTCGCCGCCGAAGGTGACCTGGCAACCCTCGGTGAAGTTGCGCCCGGCCAGGGTCACGGTCTGGCCGCCCGCCACGGGCCCCGCGGTGGGGTCGAAGCTGTCGATGGCCGGGGCGCCCACGAAGACGTAAGCGCCGGGCAGCGTGACCGACTGACCGTCGCCGTTGGTGACGACGACGTCGGCGCCCTGGGTGGGGTCGGGCGCCTGCGCGGCCGTGCGGCCCGTGGCGATGACGCTGTTGAGCACGGTCCAGCTAGACAGCGGTCGGTAGCCCACGAAGCCCACGCCGCCGCCGGTCAGGGCGTCGCCGGTGAGGATCACGGGCGTGTCGCCGGCCTCGGGCCCCTGGGAAGGCGTCACGCTGTAGAGCTTGGGCGCGGGCGCGGCTACGGGGGTGTAAGTGAAGGCGCTCCCCTGGGTCGTGGACTGGCCGTCGGGGTTCACGACGGTCACGTCCACCGGCCCCGTGAGGCCCGCGGGGGTGGTCACGGTGAGCCAGGACGGCTCGACGACGTGGACCTGGGCCGGCGCGCCGTTGAACAGCGCCAGGGCGCCCGGCTGGAAGTCGGCGCCGTAGACGACCAGCACCGTGCCACCCGCAGGGGGGCCCACCGAGGGGACGAGGTTCAGCACCGAGGGCGGCGAGGTGGTGAAGGCGTCGTCCGTGTAGGTGAAGGCGCCAGGGGCGGTGGTGCTCTGGCCGCTGGCGTTCACGACCTGGACGTCCACGGGGCCCGGCTGGGACGCCGCGGGCGTGCGCGCCGTGAGGACGTGGGCGGACGAGACGACCACGTCGGTGGCCGGCTGCCCGCCGAAGAAGACCTGGGTGTCGGCGCCGAAGTTGGCGCCGGCCAGGGCCACGGTCAGGCCGCCGTCCACATCGCCCACGGCCGGGAAGACGTCGTCGATGACCGGGTCGGGCGTGCCAAAGGCGAAGGCCCCGGGCAGGGTGGCGCTGAGGCCGTCGGGGCGCGTGACGGTGACGTCCACCTGGGCCACGGGGTGGGCGGGCGTGACGACGGTGAGAGCATCCAGGGAGTCGCTGAGGGAGCCCGGCTGGACGGCCGCCGGGCGGGAGCCGAAGAAGACCACCGACCCGGGAGCGAGGTCGCCGCCGCTCAGGGTGACGGCGTCGCCGCCCAGCGCGGAGCCCTGGGCCGGGGTGACGGCGGACAGGGTGGGGGGGACCACGTCCGGGGCCGCCTCGTAGTAGGCGAAGGCGTCGGGGAGCACGGCGGACTTCCCGTCGGGGTAGCTCACGGCCACGGGGACCACGCCCGCGGGGTGCGCCGGCATGCGCACGAGCAGCGCCTCGTCGCCGTCGGCGCCCAGGACCTCGACGGGGAGGCCCGCTACGTAGACGTGGGCGTCTGGGTGGGCGGGCAGGACGGTGATCAGGGCGACGGTGCCGCCGGCGGTGGGACCCGTGGCCGGCTGGACGCCCAGGATCACGGGCAGCGGGTCGGGCGTCACGGGGTCGTAGTGGAAGAAGGCGGCGGGCAGGGTCGCCTGGCCCAGCGCGGGCACGACCACCTGCACGTCCTTGGGGCCGGCCACGTCCGAGGCCGGGACGAGCGCGGTCAGCGTGTCGTCGGACAGCACTTGCACATCGGAGGCCAGGGCGGTGCCCACGAGCAGCGACGCGCCCGAAGCGAAGCCGCTTCCGTGGACGGTGACGGCGGTGGGCGTGTCCATGGGCGCCACGGCCGGCGTGATCTGCGAGAGGGTCACGGCCACCCCCGTGACCGCGTCCGAATAGGTGAAGCCGCCGGCCAGGGTGTTGGACAGGCCGTCGGGGTTCGTGACGACCACGTCCACGGGGCCCTCGGCGCCGTCGGGCGAGGCGGGCACGGTGATGGTCAGCCGCGTGCCAGTAGGGGCGGGGTCGGAGGTCACGGGGGCCTCCGCGCCGCCCACCGTGACGGTGGCCTGGGGGTGGAAGCCCTGGCCCTGGAGGGTGACCTCATAGCCGCCCGCGGTGGGCCCGGTGTCCGGCGTGACCTGGCCGATGAAGGGCGGCTGGAGGACGAAGTTGAAGGCGTCGGAGAGGGTGGCGGTCCAGCCGTCGGCGGTCGTGGCCGTGAGGTCCACGAGGCCCGGGGCGTGGGGCGGGGCGGTGAAGTGGAGGGACGTGGGACCATCCAGCGTCGAGGCCACGGGGATGTCGTCCAAGAAGAGCTGAAGCCCTGGCTCGAACCCGGCGCCCACGACGGTCACGGGTGTGCCGCCCGCGACCGAGCCCTGGCTGGGGGCCGCGGAGCCCAGGCTCAGCGGGTTGGGCTCGGTGGTGGCGAGGTAGCTGAAGGCGTTGGGTTTCTCGGCGGCCCCGCCCAGGGGGGAGACGAGGACCAGGGGCACGGGGCCCTCCTCTCCCGAGGGGGTGCGGAAGACCAGGCGTGTGCCGTCGTCGGCGCGCCAGAGGACGTCGGTGGGGAGGCCGCCCAGGAGGACCGCGGTGCCCGCCTGGAGGTTCGTCCCCACGAGCTGCACCTGGGTGCCGCCCGTCACGGGACCCACGGAGGGCTGGAGCGAGGACACCGTGGGGGCTGGCTCGGTGAGCGTCTCGGGGTCCAGGTAGAGGTAGCCCTGTTGCAGGCTGCCGGAGAGACCCGTGGCGGGGTCGGTGACGGTGACGGTCACGGCGCCCGGGGTGTCGGCGGGAGGCACGCGGAAGGTGATCTCGGTGGAGGAGACGACGGTGACGTCGGTGGCGGGAACGGTGCCCAAGGTGACCGCGGCTGGGTCGGGGAAGTGGAAGCCCTTGAGCTGGGCCCAGCCGCCGGTGGTCGGACCGGCGGCGGGGACGACCTGGGAGAGGACCAGCTCGGCGCCCTGGGGCTGCTCCGGGGCCACGTAGGCGAAGGCGCCGGGGAGGGTGGCCAGGTCGGCGCCGTCGGCGACGAGGCGCACGTCCACGGGGCCCTCGATGCCGGGGGGCAGCCACACGGTGAGGGCCTGGGGGCTGGCGCTGGCCAGGGTGGCTTGGGCGTCGCCGAAGTAGACGTCCAGGCCGTCGTCCAGGTTGGCGCCGTGGAGGACCACGAGGACGCCGCCCACGGTGGGCCCGGTGGAGGGCTCGACCTCGGACAGGACGGGGTCGTCCCCGTAGCTGTAGGCGTCGGGGAGGTCGCCGGACAGGCCGTCGGGGTTCTCCACGCGCAGGGGCACGGGGCCGGGGGCGTCGCCAGCGGGGGCCACGCAGGTGGCCTCGGTGCTGCTCAGGACCGACACGGAGGTGCACGGCTTGCCCCCGAGCCAGGCCTTGAGGCCGTCGGCGAGGTGGGCGCCGCGGAGGGTGATGGTGTTGCCACCGGCGACGGGGCCCGCGGGGGGGGCGACGGCGTGGACGACGGGCGGGTCGACGAAGAACAGGAAGGCGTCGGGGGCCCGGGCGGACTGCCCGTTGGGGTTGGTCACGGTCAGGCTCGCGGCGCCGGGGGCGTGGGGCGGGGTCACGAAGGTGGCCTGGGTAGGAGACTGGACCTGCCAGGAGTCCACAGGGACGCCGTCCAGGAGGAGGAACGAGTCGTCGACGAACCCCTCGCCCGTGAGGGTGACCTCGAGGCCGCCCTCGGCCGAGCCCCCTACCGGGTGGACTTGGGTGATTGTGGGGCCTTGGTCGTCGCCCTCGTAGACGGCGAAGGCCTTCTCGGCGATGTCGGACTGGCCGTCGGGGTTCGTGACGGCGATGTCCACGGTGCCGGCGGGGACGGCGGGCGTGGTGAAGGTGAGGACCTGGTCGGACGCGACGACGACGGCGGGGACGGGTCTCCAGTCGAAGAAGACGGTGGCGTCGGGCTGGAAGTTGGCCCCTTGGATCATCAGGGCGGTGCCGCCAGCGTCGGGGCCTGTGTTGGGGACGGGGAGCAGGATCTTGGGGGCGGGGGGGCTGGGGGCGCTGGCGTCCAGCTCGTAATACTCGAAGCCGTTGTGGAAGACGCCCTGGGGGCCGGCGGGGTCGGTAACGACGAGGTCCACGACGCCGGCGACGCCCAGGGGCGCGACGGCCACGAGGTGGGAGGCGTCGAGGAAGCGGACGAGCGAAGCGTCCGACTCGCCGAAGGAGACGCGGGCTCCCTCGCGGAAGCCGGCGCCCTGGATGGCGACGACGCTGCCACCCGCCGTGGGGCCTGTGGCCGGCGTGACCTTGTAGATGACGGGCTGCACGCCGTAGGAGACGCCGCCGTCCTGGTGCGAGCCGGCATCCTGGGCGGCGTCGGGGTGGCTGTTGACCGGGTTGATGTTCCCCGAGTCCCCCTCGCCCGAGCAGCCGACCAATCCCGGCCCCGCCAAGGCGAGGATCCCCGCCCATGCCACGATCCCTGGGTACACGACGGCCTTCCTCGCCAGCGTCGCCTCCACGGCCCCCTCCTTGTCTGAATGAGGGCATCTTACGACACCCAATCGCGGGCGCAAGCGTCCACCAAGACCAGGCCCTTCCGAAAGCCGTACGGGCAACTCGTGGGGGTCGTTGCGCGCGTGAACTACTAATTTAGTACAGATTAGTAGTTTGGTAGTACTTTACCTGCGCACTGTCGCCCGAGCGCACTCACGGGCTGCCGAAGGATCTGGAGGGCTGGTAGTCTTGCGACCTCGGGGTGGGGCGGGGATATCGGGCTGCGCGACCACGCCTTTCTTGACCTGGCCGCGCGAAGGAGGAGTTCATGGCTGCGTTGGGGAAGACCGTGCGGATCTACTTGGCCGATGGGACCGCCACTGGGATCCGCCACGCCGAGGTCGTGAACTGGTCGGGGCAAGCCATCGTCTGTCCCAGGGGGCGCGTGTCGGATTTGGCGGACTGGGAGCAGAGCCAACGCCCCGGAGTGTACGTGTTGCTCGGTGAAGACTCGGTAGGCTCCAAGCCGGCCGCCTACATCGGCGAGACAGAGAACGTGCTCACGAGGCTCAAGCAGCATGTGGACAAGAAGGACTTCTGGAACCAGGTCGTGTTCTTCACGAGCAAGGACGACAACCTCACGAAATCCCATGTGAAGTACCTGGAGAGCCGCATGGTCTCCTTGGCGCAGCGGGCAGGACGGGCTGCCTTGGAGAACGGCAACGTCCCGCAGATCCCCACGTTGCCACGGCCGGACCGCGACGCGATGGAGGAGTTCTTGGAGAGCGTCCAGATCCTCCTGCCTGCGCTGGGCTTCCCTCTGCTCCGCCGCATCGCTGCCAAGAACCCCGAGACCGGAGGGCCCGAGGGTCCGACCGGTCCGCTGGCGGAGGTCATGCTCTCCTTCACTGAGAAGAAGAAACCGACGCGAGCCCAAGGCGCGTCCACGGACGAAGGCTTCGTGGTCTTCGCCGGCTCGAAGGGGCGCAAGGATGCGTCGGACTCCGTATCGAAAGGCGCTCAAGCCCTGCGCCAAAGGCTCATCGATGAAGGCCGAATTGCTATCCGCGACGACTCCATCGAGTTCGTGGATGACGTGCTCTTCAGCAGCCCATCGATGGCCGCCGCGGTCGTGTGCGGAGGCTCACGCAACGGCCGCGAGGTCTGGAAGACGGACGATGGGAGGCGCCTCAAGGACCTGGAGGAGGCGCTGCTCGCCGCCACGGCGGAGGCCGAGCAGGCGTGACGACGAGCGCCTTGATGACGAAGTTCTCCTGGTTGTCCCGGGCGGCCGAGCGGGTCCAGTTGTAGGACCCGGTGAGCACGGTCCGCCGCCTGGAGCACCGCGTCGACCACGCGGTTGTCGGTGATGGTGAAGACGCAGATGTCCGCCGAACGGCGCGTCCGCCGGGCGCTGCGGGAGGTGGCGCGAGGGGAGCCCCCGGGCAGCCTGTCGTCACCCTCGTCTACGGCCGCTCTTCCCACTGCACCGAGATCCGGCGCTGGTTGGTCATGCAGTCCCGCAGGTAGAGGTCGATGAGCCGCTGGTACGGCACGCCCGTCTCCTCCGCCATGTCCTTGAAGTACCCCAGCACGTCCTCGCCGAGCCGGATCGTGATCTGCTTCTTGAGCCGCTTGGCGTAGGGGTTCTTGCGAGGCTCCATTTCGTTCAGGTCGTACTCTCCTCGCATCATCTACTCCTCGCTTCGACATAAGCCCGTCGCTCTCGCCGTGTCGCCTTCCTGGCGGAGATGATCCGGATCACCTCGTCGGGCTCCCGGCAGCAGTGGACCACGACCAGCAACCGTAGCATGGCGCTCGGCCCGACGAGCAGAAACCTCTCCTCGTCGTCCGAGTGGTCGGGGTCGTCGTAGAACAGGGCGTCCTCCTCGAAGAAGACGGTCCGCGCCTCCTCGAAGCGGACGCCGTGCTTCTCGTAGTTCGTCCGGGCCGTGCGCTCGTTCCACTCGAACCTTATCCGGCCTCCCACCGCCAACGCACTACATTGTAGTTATATGGGCCCCGACAAGCAAGCCCATGACCACCGCTTTGGTCCTGCCACCTCGTGGGTTCGTCTCCCGAACGACGAGGGAAACCTGGTGGCGGCTACGCGAAGGCCGCCCAGAGGCGGTCGAACTCGGTGGCGTAGGCGTGGGCCAGGGCGGGGTCGTCGGTGATGACGAGGTTCTCCTGGTTGTCCCGGGCGGCCGAGCGGGTCCAGTTGTACGAGCCCGTGAGCACCGTGCGGTGATCGAGGATGGCGAACTTGTGGTGCATGTGGGCCTGGGAGCGGTCGATGCGCACGGGGACGCCGGCGGCCTCCATGCGCTCGATGTCCGAGCCGCGATCCATGGACTTCATGTCGTCGGTGATGACCCGCACGCGCACGCCCCGCCCCGCCGCCTGGAGCACCGCGTCGGCCACGCGGTTGTCCGTGATGGTGAACACGCAGATGTCCGCCGACCGGCGCACCCGGCCCAGCACGCGGACGATCTCGCCAGCACAGTCGTCCCGGGGCGAGAACAACACCCGGCTGTCCACGCTGGCGCCACCCTCGCCGTCCTGGGCGCGATCGCCCGCCGCCAGGACCTTGACGACGCCCTCCAGCCAGTCCAGCACGGCCTGGGCGTCGCCGTCCCAGGGCTGCGCCTGGCGCGCCAGCTCGAAGGCCCGGCTGCGCAGCCACGCCCGGGTGTCCGCCCCCGCCGCCCCGGCCGGCGCCGCCTCGGCCAGCACCTCGGCCAAGGCCCGCCGCTCGCCCCGCGACAGCCGACGGTCCTCCAACGTCTCCACCAACGCCCGCTCCAGCTCGCTCCGCTGCACCCGCTCCCTCCTGGCCCGTGACTCACACGCCCGAACGCCCACCGCCCCGGCCGCGCGAGTGTGACCACCTCCAGCCTCGCCCGCAATGAGCGGGTTGAGATCAACGAGAGCCGGGGCTGGAGGCCGGGGGACTGGCGCAGAGGGTGGCTTGGACGCGCGCGTGGCCCGTGTCGTCGAGGTGGGGCGGGCACGTCCAGCGGGTGGCGCGGAGGGCGCGCTGGACGCACCCAGCGAGGGCCTGGGAGGCGTCGGCGGGCGCCGTGACCGGCGTGACCGTGACGCCCTCGACGGCACCCGTGGCCCCCAACACCAGCTCCACCCGCAGGCTGACGACGCCCGCGCCAGGCGGCACGCAGGCCATGACGGCGCGGCGTAGGGCGGGAGCTTCCAGCGCTCCACCCACGTCCAGCAGGGGATCCGGGCGCGCAAACGTCACCACCTGATAGACCTCGCGGGCGACGCCCAGACCGCCGGCCAGGACACCGATCACGCTCGACTTCCTCGCGGGTGCCGGCGGCCCCAACCTCTTGGCCGCCCGGAGGAGCCGCCTGAGGGCCGGGCGCCCCGCGGGCATCGACGCTTCGAGAGCCCCAGGCAAGCCGCTGCGCTCATCGGGTGCGCCCGGTCGCAGGAAGCGCACGGTGAGCTGGCCCTCCGGCGGCTCGGCGTCGCCTCGCGCCTCGGGTGTGGACGGCGCGCCCGCCGCCAACGGAAAGACCACCTCGCGGTGGAAGACCTCCGCCACGGCGAGGTGGGGGTGGCGTCGGGCCAGCACGCGCTCCAACCCGGGCGCGACCTCGCAGACGAGCCCCCCCTGGTCCAGCCGACGCGCCCGAACCAGGGCGCGAGCGCGCCGAACCTCGGCCGCCGGGATGAACGCCAGGTCGGGGTGCAGCGCCTTGAGCTTGGACCTCACCGCCGCCTCCAGCCGGGCCCGAGCGCCGGGCGCGATGCCGTCGATGTCCGCCAGCACGGCGACCTCCATGGGTTGGGCCAGGTCCGGCCTCGGGGCGGAGGGCGCGCCACCCGACCAGAGCAGCCACGGTCCAGGGCCTTGGCACTCCGGGGCCAGCGTGAGCGGATGGATAGTGAGAGGCCTGGCCTTGGGCGCGGGTTGGGGCTTGGACTCGGGCTTGAGCGCCGCTTCGGGCAGGGCCGCCAGGCGCTGCTGGCAGAGGGTCTTCCACCGGCGAAGGTGCGGGGGCATCGTGGACCCGCGCCCCACGCACGTCATGTAGTCACTGCGCGCCCTCCGGGCCAGCGGTTGACTGGAGGCCACGAGCTGCTCGCGGAAGGTCGCGGCCATCCCCTCCTGCCCGGGCCCCTCCGCGGGCGGCGGGATGGACAGGAGCTGGTGGCGCACGGTGTCGAAGGCCACGGCGCCCACGGCTGCGACGAACAGCTCCTCGCCAGCGGTGCGTGTCTGGAAGGGCCTGAGAACGGCGCGCAGCTCCTTGAGGGTGCCCATCTGGTCCTTGAGCCAGGGCTTCATGGAGCGCTGGGCCCAGCGGCTGTAGTGTGTGATGGTGGCCTGGGGGGGCGGCGATGGTGGGATGTGCGTCTGGAGACGGCGCATGAGGCCCCAGGCACGGCGGAGCTGGGGGCGGGCCTGCTGCATGGGGACATCCAGGACCGGCGCGGCCGCGAGCGTGGGCGGAGCGAGCAGGGGCAAGGCCGGCTCGATGGGTCGCTGTGCGGGGCGGGCATGTCGCAGGGCGCACGACGACGCCAGCGTGACGACGACCAACACCGCGCCCAACATCCTGCCCAACCTCAACATCGAGACGACGGAGACAACGGCAGGGCTCGCGGGCTGGCGGCCGCCCTCTCCGGTGGCACAGGGGCGGCTCGCTTGGTGGATCTTCATGGCTCCTCTCCCCGTCCCCAGTGTCGCGCGCTGATGGATGGACGTGGGGGCGCGGGCGCCCCTCCGCCGCTCAGTCCAGGTCGAAGCTCACGTCCAGGTCCACGTCGCCGGGCTGGATGGGGGCGTCGCCCATCCACACGCGGACCACGCCGCGGGCGCACTGGGTGGGGCTCAGGTGCTCGACGAGCTGGGCGGCCGCGGCGTCCGAGAGGCTGCCGGTGAGGGCGCCCGCCACCTTGCCCAGCTCGCCACCCAGGAGCTCGGCCCCCTGCTGGGCCTTGTCCTCGGCGACCTCGCGGACCTGCACGCGCAGGACGCCGCAAGGCGAGACGGTCCCGTAGCGCAGCCACACGCCGCCCACGAACAGGCCAACGACCAGCACCAAGAACAACAGCACCTTGCCCACGTCGCCCCTCCTGCGGCGGGCGCATCCCACCCGCTCCTGCCCGCTCTGCTCGCTTCGCGTGGCTCCGTTCCTACCCGCGTGGCAGGGTCGCGGCAAGGGGGCGGAAGTGACGGCGCACGGCCGGGCGCGATACAACCCCCTGCGCGGCGCGTGGGGCGTCGCGCGCCGGGGCCGCCCGCCCCCCCTCTTGGGGGCCGAGGTGGCGCCGGGACCCGGGCGTGGGCGAGGAGGACGCACGTGGAGACCCTGCTGGCCGTACTGCGAAGCCGGCGCGTGCTGCTCATGCTGGTGCTGGGGTTCGCCTCGGGGCTGCCGCTGTCGCTCACGGGCGGTGCCCTCCAGGCGTGGCTCACGGTGGAGGGCGTGGACGTGCGCACCATCGGCGTCTTCTCGCTGGTGGGGCTGCCCTACACGCTGAAGTTCCTGTGGTCGCCGGCCATGGACCGCTGGGTGCCCAGGGCCTTGGGACGCAGCCTGCTGGGGCGCCGCCGCGGCTGGATGCTGGTGACGCAGCTCGCCCTGGTGGGCGGCATCTTCTCCATGGGGCTGCTGCCGCCGGCCACGCACGTGGGGGCCCTGGCGGTCGTGGCCCTGGGTGTGGCCTTCCTGTCCGCCAGCCAGGACATCGCCTTCGACGCCTACCGCACGGACGTCCTCCACGAAGACGAGCGCGGTCTGGGCGTGGCCCTGTCCGTGGCCGGCTACCGCCTGGGGATGCTGGTGTCGGGCGGCCTGGCGCTGGTGCTGGCCGACGCGTTGGGCTGGCCGGCGACGTTTCGCCTCATGGCGGCCTTCATGGCGGTGGGGCTCCTGGGGACGCTGCTCGCGCCCTCACCCGAGCACCCCGCCGCCGCGCCGCCGTCGCTGCTCCAGGCGGTCGTGGGCCCCTTCCACGCCTTCCTGCGCCGGGACCGCGCCCTGTGGTTCTTGGCGCTGGTCATCCTGTACCGCCTGGGCGACTCGTACGCCTCGTCGCTGGCGAACACGTTCCTGCTGCGCGGCGTGGGCTTCAGCCAGACCGAGGTGGGCGTCATCAACAAGGGCGTGGGCGTGGCGGCCGTGCTGGTGGGCGCGGGGCTGGGTGGCGCGCTCATGACGCGCCTGGGCCTGGTGCGGTCGCTGCTCGTCTTCGGCGTCCTCCAGGCGGTGACGAACTTCGCCTACATGCTGCTGCTGGCCACGGGCCCCTCGGACGCGGTGCTGGCGGTGGTCGTGGCCCAGGAGAACCTGGCCGGGGGCATGGGCACGACGGCCCTGGTGGCGCTGCTCATGGCGCTGTGCGACGCGCGCTACACGGCCACGCAGTTCGCGCTGCTGTCGGCCCTCACCGCCATCGGCCGCTATGTGGCCGGGCCCACCTCGGGCTACCTCCAAGCGGGACTCGGCTGGAGCGGCTTCTACCTGACCAGCGCCCTGGCCGCCCTGCCCGGGCTGGCCCTCATCGGGTGGCTACGCCGCCCCCTGGCAGCCCTCGATGCTCCAACCGGCGAGCCAGGGGCTACGGCAGTCTACAAACGCGGACGTAGGTCCAGTCGGCGTAGCTGAAGGGGAAGTCGTCGCCGCCGTCGTTCGCCAGGAAGGGGTTGGTCATGGTCGTCAGCTCCAGCACGCAGCGCATGGCCGGGTTGGGGCAGTCCGGGTCCTTCGTACACAGGCGCGTGCAGTACCGCTCGCCGTCGTTGATGTTGCCGCTCAAGCCGTCCAGCTCGCTGAGCAGCGTCATGCACTGCCCACCCTCGCACTGGGCCCCGGTGTCGCAAGGCTCGCCGTCCGGCGTGTCCGCCGCCACACCCGTCACCCGCGTGTAACACCCCGCCACCGCGTCCAACGGAGCCTTCATGGCGTCCGTGCCCTCCGCCACCACGTCCGGGCTGAAGGGGGTCACGTCCGGACTGGCCGCGTGCGCGTAGGCCACGATCCCGCAGGTCTGGTTGTCCAAGCAGTCCGCCTGGTTCATGCACAACGGCGCGCACTTCGTGGGGAAGCCCCCCGACACCTGGAAGTACAGCAGGTCGCAGTGCCCCGACGCGCACACGTCCGACACGTAGTAGTGCGCGGCGTCTTCACAGACCTCGCCGAGGGCTAGCTTGCCCGGCGCCCCGTCCGAGCACGCCGCCCGCATGTCCCCCGCCTTGGGGTCACCCACTAGCCCGCACACCTTGTCGCCCAGGCACGCGTTCTGGCTCTGGCAGATGTCCGCACACTTCCCCTGGACGCAAGACAGCGTCGCGCAGTCCGCGTCCACGTCGCACGGCGTCCCGTGATAGCCCCCGCCCGGCAGGGGCGCCTGACAGAAGCCCACCTGCGCCCCACCCGGCAGCTTCGTGCACACCTGCTTCGTAGGACAGTCCACGCCCCCCGCACACGGCTGACTGCACCGCCGCGCCCCCGTGGACACCCACCGCGCACACACCCGGTCCGGCGCGCAGTCCGCGTGCGTCGCGCACTCGTCCGGCGGAGGCGCGACATCTGGGCCGCCAGCCGTGTCGGGGGAGGCCGTGTCTGGTGTCGTCTCTGGCCCGGCGTCCGTGGGCGTCTCCGCGCCAGCCGTGTCTGGCCCGGCGTCCGGGCCCTGCCCATCCTCCAGCGCCTCCGTCACCTGGCCGTCAGCCACCCGACCGTCGGCGGTCGGGAACACCGCCCCGTCCTCCCCACCGTCGGCTACCCCGCCGTCCACGCCCTCGCCCGTCGTCCCGGACGCCGCGTCGCTGCACGCGGCCAGGGAGATCCCCCCAACCAGCGCGACCACCGCCAGCCCCACCGCCGCCAGGCACCTCGTCCTCCCGACCACCCCGCGCACCATCCACCCACGCATCCCGTCTCCTCGCGTCTCGACCGGACGAACCTCGACCCACCTCGCTCCTGCCGCCCTGCGCCTCATAGCCCGTCGCAGCCGGTGCGACCACGCCCTATTCGAACTTGCACACCCGCACGTAGGTCCAAAAGCTGGTGTTGGGAGGATACTCCGTACTTCCGAAGTTCTGCGCGTTGACGAGGAAGGAACTGGCCATGGTCGTCATCTCCAGCTTGCACTTCATCCCCGCCCCCAGGCAATCCCCGTCGTGGGTGCAGTAGCGCGTGCAGTAGGTCGTGTTGCTGCCCGGCAGCAGCGGCAGGCACTGGCCGCCCTGACACGACGACGGCGACGAGCACGGGGTCCCGTCGGAAATCGTTCCCGGCTGTCCCGTTGCCCGCGTGTAGCACGCCGTCGCCGCGTCGCGCGGAGCCTTCTGCCCAGGCGTCCCGCTCGTCTCGACCACCGGGTCGTAGAGCAGCGCGTCCGGGTTGGGCGTCGTCGAGTAGATGACGATGCCGCACTCCTCGTTCGCGGCGCAGTCGAGCTGCGTCTTGCACATGGGCGAACACCGCGGCGGTCCTTGAAAGTTGGTGAGCCAATAGTACATAAAGTCGCAGTGCCCCGAGGCGCACACCGCCGCCGCATAGTCGTTGCCATCCAAGCACACCGCGTTGTTGGGCAGCGTGCCCGTCGCGTCCGGCGCGCAGGCGCCGCTGAGGTAGCCCATGGACAGATCCCCGACGAGAGAGCACGTGGGGCTCCCCTGGCAGTAGCCCTCGCTGAGACACGTGCTCACGCACTGGTAGTTGGCGCACATCATGCTGCCGCAGTCGCCGTCCTGGCTGCAGCTCGCACCGTTGGGCGCGCCGCCCGGCCGCGGCGCCTGGCAGAAGCCCACCTGGGCGCTCCCCGGCAGCTTGGAGCACACCTGCCCCGCCTCGCAGTCCGCCGGCCCCGCGCACGGCGCGCTGCACTGGGCCTGCCCCGTGGCCGCCCACACCGCGCACACCGCCTCGGGGTAGCAATCCGTGTGGTAGCTGCACGGCAACCCCACCTTGGAGCCGCCGCCGGTCCCACCCGTGCAGGTGTCCTGCTCGTCGTCGGTCAGCCCGTCGCAGTCGTTGTCCAGCCCGTCGCCGCACACCTCGGTGAGCCCCGGCTTGGCCTGGGCCGAGCTGTCGTCGCAGTCCGTCCCGCCGCACACCTGGTCCACGACGCCGTCGCCGTCGGCGTCCTTGGGCGCCCCCGGCAGGCAGGTCCCGTCCGCCCCGCAGGTGTCGTTCAGCGTACACCCGTCGCCGTCGTCGCAGGGCTGCCCGACCTTCGCCACCGCCTGGCAGGTGCCCCCCACGCAGGTGTTGTCCGTGCAAGGGTTGCCGTCGTCCGTGCAGGTGATGGGCGTCCCGGCGCAGACGCCGCTCTGGCAGCTATCGAGCTGCGTGCAGGGATCCCCGTCGTCGCAGGCCCCCACGCCCGCCGTCCAGGCCTTGGGCTGCGTCGACGCCTGGCACGTCTGGCACGCGTTGGCGGGGTTGGGCTGCCCGTCCGCCCAGCAGGCGCCGTCGACGTAGCAGAAACCCGGCTCGACCCCGCTCTGGCACGCGCCGTCCACGCACTTGTTATAGGTGCACGGCGCTCCGTCGTCGGGCCCGCAGTCCACGGGCGTGCCCTGACACACGCCGCCCTTGCACTGGTCGTTGAAGGTGCACGGGTCGTGGTCGTTGCAAGCCGTGCCGTCCGGGCAGCCACCGCCGGTCTCCGCGCCCGGGTCCGGGGACGGGCCCAGGTCGGGCGTGGGGCCCGCGTCGGGCTGGGGCTGGCCGCCCGGATCGGCCAAGGGCAGACCGCCGTCGGTCGTGGGGAACGAGAACCCCTCGGCGGGGCCGGCGTCCACGGGAACGCCCCCGCCCCCGCTGGAAGCGTCACTGCACGCGGGGAGCCCCGCGACGCCCAGCCCGCCCAGCAGGACCCAAGCCATTACCCCCACCTCGCGCCAGGCCCCCGAGGGGCCCCGGCGGGGCGTCCAGCGTCGTCGCGTCGTCGTGCTCACCGGCGCATACTACCGCGCGCGCCGCTCAGATCGACACCTCGTAGCGCGAGGCACACCCTGGGTGAAATCCCACACCCCCAAGCTCGCGTGATCCGTCGCGCGACCACCGTTCGCGGTGCCCAGACCACCACCGCTTGTCGTTCCGCGGCGCCTCTGCTACCCGAGTGGTCATGACGACGAAGACGTACCGGAACCCGGTCCCCACCGTGGACATCCTCATCGAGACGGAGCCCGGCGCCGTCGTCCTCATCCGCCGCAAGAACCCGCCCCACGGCTGGGCCATCCCCGGCGGCTTCGTGGACTACGGCGAGTCGCTGGAGGACGCCGCCCGCCGCGAGGCCAAGGAGGAGACGGGCCTGGACGTCCAACTCGTCCGCCAGCTCCACACCTACTCGGACCCCGCGCGCGATCCCCGCCAGCACACGATCAGCACGGTCTTCGTCGCCCGCGCCCAGGGGACCCCCGTGGCGGACGACGACGCCGCGGAGGTCGGCGTCTTCCGCCGGGACGCCCTGCCCCACCCCATCGTCTTCGACCACGCCACGATCCTGGAGGACTACTTCGATGGGCGCTTCGACCGATGACGACACCGGCGGCGGCCGGGCGACGACCCCACCCGCGCCCCCCAAGCGCCTGACGCTGGCCCAGCAGCGCGCCCTGCTCGCCATCGCCCGCGCCGCCATCGCCCGCAAGCTGGGGCGCACCAGCGGGCTCGCCCCCCGCGTGGACGACGACGCCCTGCGCGCCCCGCGCGGCGCCTTCGTGACCCTCCTGCGCGACGGCCAGCTCCGGGGCTGCATCGGCTCGCTCTACGCCTCGGGTCCCCTGGACGAGACGGTCGCCGACGTGGCCGTGCAGGCGGCCACCGAGGACCCGCGCTTCAACCCCCTGGGCGCCACCGAGCTGCGCCAGACGGAGCTGGAAGTGAGCGTCCTCACGCCCATGACCCCCATCGCCCCCGAGCACGTCGAGGTGGGCGTCCACGGCCTGATGGTGGCCCGGGGGCGCCGTCGCGGCGTCCTGCTGCCCCAGGTGCCCGTGCAATACGGCTGGGACCGCGAGCGCTTCCTGGCCGAGACGTGCCGCAAGGCGGGCCTCCCCGCCGACGCCTGGCGGGACGGCGAGACCCAGCTCTTGGCCTTCACGGCCCAGGTCTTCTCGGACGGCTCGGTGGCCGAGGCCAGCAGCTACGAACCGGTGGGCGACGTGGGCGGCGACCTCGACGGAGCCCCGCGCTGAGAGGCGCCACCCCCGAGGACCTGGCCCGCGCCGCGCGCTGGCCCCCCTCGCGGACCCGGGCGCTGACCACGCGCGTGCGCGGCATCTTGCTGCGCGACTGGGCGGCCCACGTCCGCACCCGCTTCGGCGCGCGAGCCCTGGCTGCCGTGCGCGCCCGCGCCGACATCTCGCCGGACCAGCTCCCCGACCAGCCGGACGCCCGCGCCTGGTACGCCGCCCACCTCCAGCTCCGCGTCACCGAGGCGTTCGTGGACGAGTGCCTGGACGGCGACGCCCTGGCGCTGGGCGAGTTCCTGCGCGCCGTGGGCCCCACGTCCCCGGACCGCGTGGTGCGTTGGGCGCTGACGAAGGTAGGCCCCGCGCCCATGCTGCGCGGAGCCGCCCGCGCCCACCGACGCCTGTACGACGCGGGCACCGCCACGGCGAGCACGCGGCGAGGCGCGGCGGACGTCGAGGTCGCGGGCGCGCCGCTGTTCACGCACCCCACCTGGCGGCTGCTGCAGCTCGTGGCCATGCGCGTCATGCTGCACACGCTGGGGCGCACCGAGGTGGAGCTGAGCGTGGGGGACGCGCCGAGCCCGGGGCGGACGCCGCCCGCGGACGCCAGAGGTCCAGCCGCGCCCCCGGGCTCCCTGTTCCGAGTGCGGTGGGCCTGATGCGGGGTTGACAGGGGGGCCGGGGGGGCCAAGCATCGGGGTGCGCGACACCTGAACACCTGTGTAGCAAGCGCGCGCCGGCGCCGGCCGACGCCGCGGGCGAGGACGAGAGCATGAGCACGACGGAAGGTGGGACGAGCGCCCACGCCAACACCCACGGGAGCATCTGGGACCGGCTGTCGGAGGACGGCGGCGAGACGGTGGTGCTGCGGCGCTTCCAGGGAGAGTTCCGGCTCGGGGAGCCGCCCGAGCACCCCGCGGACCTTCGCCGGGGCGTGGCCTTGGACTGCGAGACGACGGGGCTGGACCCGGGGACGGACGAGGTGCTGGAGATCGGCGTGCGCCCCTTCACCTTCGACCGAACCACGGGGCGGCTGGTGTCGGTGGAGTCGGGCTACGCGGCGCTCCAGGACCCGGGGTTCCCCATCCCGCCGGGGGTGACGCGGCTCACGGGGATCACGGATGCGGACGTGGCGGGCCAAGCCATCGACTGGGCGCGGGTGCGGTCACTGCTGGAGGCGACGGACATCGTGCTGGCCCACAACGCGCGCTTCGACCGGGCTTTCGTGGACCCGCGGGTGGGCAACCCGCGCAAGGTGTGGGGGTGCTCCCAGACGCAGGTGGACTGGGCGGGGCACGGCTACTCGTCGGCGAAGCTGGAGCTGCTGAGCGTGTGGCACGGCTTCTTCGTGGACGCCCACCGGGCCTTGGACGACGCTGACGCCCTGTTGCACCTGGTGAGCCACCCGGTCGACGGCCCGGCGGCCGACGGCGCAGGCGCCCCCACCTACCTGCGCGAGCTGTTGGACAACGCGCGCAAGCCAGCGCGGCGGGTCATCGCGGCGGGGGCGCCCTTCGAGACCAAGGACGCGCTGAAGTCCCGGCGCTACCGCTGGGACCCCGACGCCCGCGCCTGGTGGCGCGAGGTAGAGGAGGACGCCTGGCCCGAGGAGCAGGCCTGGCTGGCCTCCCAGGTCTACGGCGGCACCTTCCGCGGCCGCACCCACAAGATCTCCCCCTTCGACCGTTTCCGCTAGTTCCCATCCTGAAAAGGCGGACCGAGCCACGGCGAGTCGATGTGCGTGCCAGGTGCGTTCACGCAACCCGCCGGAGTAGCAGCGCTACTTCAAGTGGTTGCGGGGACGCGCATGGTGCGTGCAGCGGCCGTCGCGGCGACGGGAGGCTTTTCAGGATGGGAACCCGCTAGAAGCTGGATTCACGAGGGCGGACCGAGCCAGGCGCCAGGGATGTGGTTTCAGGCGCTTACGCGAAGATGGAGCATGCTCTAGCATGTGGCCGATGAGCGGAAGTGGCTGAAACCACATGAGCCAGCCAGGCGGCGCGAGACGATTCCGACCCAGATCCGTCACCTCCTCTGCGGACCGAGGCGCAGGAGGCCGCGGCTGGGCAAGGAGGCAAGCGGCTGGGCGCGGAGGCGTGGCTCGGTCACGTCGAGCGGCCAGTCGCTTGTGGGGCCGCGCAGCCCGACGCCGCCCACACGCGGGATCCAAAGCCGAATCCCAGAGCAGGTGACGGATCGGGGCGTGGCTTGGAGGTTTGTGTAGCGCGCCTTGATCTTGGTTCCGTCGTGGCCTGCTGAAACCAGTCCTTGGGGCGGTTGGGGGCAGGAGGTTCACCTGCCTCGTGCCGGCCGGCGCGGGGGCGACCTACTCGGTGGCGTCCAGAGAGTCGCAGTGGGTGGCGTAGACGTGGCCGGAGAGGGTCGCCACGACGGCGCCCTGGTCATCGGCGAGCTCGGCCTCGACCTGGAAGGCTACGAAGGCGCCCGAGTCGGTGGTGGTGATGGGCGGGGCGCAGCCGGCGCACAGGGCGGCCGCCTCGGGCGTGAGCGTGATAGCGCTGGAGGTCGCATAGATGACGCCCGCGGGGAGGAGATCACCCGCGAAGTCCACGAGCGTCGCCGACACCCCGTCGTCCTGGGTGCCCGGGGCCGTCGTGAGCGGCAAGGTGATGCCGGTCATCGTCACCAAGTACACCGGCGTGGGTGAGTCTTCCTGGGGACAGGTGCCGTCATCCCCCTCCGTCGCCTCGACGTACAGCTCCGTCGGCCCGCCCTGCGTCACCGTGAGCCCAAAGTGGCCGGTGTGGATGGGCCGCGCGTAGGTCTCACCCACCGCCGTCACCGTGAGGTTCATGTGGGCGCAGGCGCCGTCGCAAATGTTGGGGAGCGTGGGCGAGGCCGTGTCAGTCGCCGTGTCCGCGGCCGTGTCCGCGGCCGTGTCCGCAGCCGTGTCCGCAGCCGTGTCCGCAGCCGTGTCCGCAGCCGT
>CAYZID010000053.1:0-26087 GCA_964478315.1 uncultured Myxococcales bacterium
CGTCGCCCTCGATATACAGATAGCCGGCCTCCTGCAATTTGGCGATCTCGGCGGGGGGCGGGTGGGGGGCGCGGGGGGGGGGGGGGGGCTGCAGCGCGGGGGGGGGGCCGCGGTGGGCGGGGGGGGCCCCGGGCTCGGCGGACGCCGACGCGTCCCCTCCCGGGGAGGCGTTGGGCGACGCACCTCCTGCGGGCTCGGAAGGGGCCCCAGCGTCAGCGCCCGCGGGGGGCGTCGCGGTCCAACCGTCGGGCACGGTGACCAGCTTGCTCGTGGCGGGCGCCTCGCCCGGAGACGGGGCCCCCTCGCGCGACGAGCGGCACGCCGGGGAGGCGACGACCAGGGCGAGCGCCCAGGCCAGCGCCCAGGCGCGCGGCGCCGTGCCCCGCGGCGCCGTGCCGCACGGTCGGGCCGTGGGGTCAGAGAGTCCGAGCTGCCCGTGCATACCCCCTCCTCGCGACGCGCGTCCCGCACGGCGCAAGGGAAGGGTCGTCTCCGCCCGGCCCGCCTGTCAAACGGGCAGCGAGCTCGCCCGGGGACGCCTCAGTGGGCCACACCCCAGCAGGCATAACCGAAGCGCTGGCGCTCCTCGATCTGGCCGTCGCCGTCGCGGTCCACCTCCACGGTCAGGAGGTTCCCCTCGTCGTCGTAGGTGCGGGTGACCAGCTCGTCCACGGTCCCGTCGGCGCCCTTGTCGAGCGCCTCGCTCACGGGCTCGCCCTGGGCGTCGTAGGTGTAGAAGACCTGTTGGTCCACGGTGCCGTCGGCGTCCAGATCCACGTCCGCCTGCATCAAGAGGCCCCGGTCGTCGTACAGGTAGGTCGTGGCGAGCCGCGACTCGTGGAGGGTGCTCTTGAGGATCTCGTACTTCTCGGCGAGCCGCCCGTCGTCGTCGTAGGCGTAGGTGCGCGTCTCGCTCGGGACGCTGGACTCGTGCTGGAAGACCTGCTCCTGGGTGAGTCGCCCCTGGGCGTCGTAGGAGTACTCGGTGAACTCCTCCAGCAGCCCGTCGTTGTTGGCGTCGAACGCCACGGTGCGCACGAGCCCGATGCCGTCGTAGGTGTAGGTGCGAACGCCGTCGGCCACGCCGTCCAGGTCGCGGTCGGTCTCTTCGCGGACGAGGCGCCCCACGGCGTCGTACTTGTAGTCCACGCGGAGGTCGGGTGCGCCGTCGGCCCCGTCGTCGCGGATCATGTTGATGCGGTGGCTGGCAGCGTCGTAGCCGTAGCTCACGCGGCGATCCAGGGTGCCGTCGCCGTCCAGGTCCGTGGTCTCGATGACCACCCGCCCCAGGTCGTCGTAGACGTAGGAGACGCTCTTGACCAGCGTGTCGCCCTCGAACTCCTCGGCTTCGCAAGGCGGGGTCGTGGGGGCGTCCGTATCGGGCTCGACCTGAGGCGTGGGGTCCGTCGTGACGCCGGACGTACCCGCCGCCCCGCACGCGCCGAGCGCCGCGGTGAGGGCGAGGGCCACGAGGCCCGAGAGGTGGATGAGGGGTCGTCGCTGCATGGGGCCTAACCTACCCACGCGCGCGGCCCGCTCCAAGAGGGTTTCTCCCAAACGAACCGTCGGGCCGTGGCGTGTTCCGAGCGGACCGGGATGATAAGGTCCCTCCCGCCGCAGACCAAGGCTCGGACCCAACCAAAGGGCAGAGCCGGCCAAAGCTCAGGCCCAAGGAGCAGCACCGTGCACCGCCGACCCGTCTCTCCCTACTGCCTCTCCTCGCGCTCGCCTCGGCGCCTCACCGGCGGCCCCTGGAGCCGCGCGCTGCGCGCCCTCGTGGCGCTCGCCGGCCTCTTGCCCGGCGCGTGGGGCTGCGGCGGTGGAACGTCCGCCCCAGCCGACGCGAGCGCGGATCTGGCGGACGACGTCGCGAAGGACGCCGGCCCCTCGGCGCCCGCCGTCCGAATCAACGAGGTGGCGCCAGCGGGCGTCCCGGCGGACTGGATCGAGCTCTGGAACGCGGGCGACATCCCCGTGGAGCTCGGCGGCTGGACGCTGCGCGACAGCGATCCCACGAACGCCCCCTACGCCTTCTCGGCGGGGACGACCCTGGAGCCGCACGCCACCCTCCTCGTGTCTCGGGACGACACGGGCGCCACGGGCTTCTCCTTCGGGCTCGGGCCCGATGACGCGCTGACCCTCGCCGACGCCGCCGGCGACCAGGTGGACCGCGTGAGCTGGTCGGGCGCCTCCAAGATCGACGCCCTGGGCCGCCTCCCGGACGGCGCCGGGGCTCTCCGCCCCCTCTACGTCCCCACGCCTGGGCGCCCCAACCAGGCGCCCGACGCGGGGACCGTGCGCGTCAACGAGGTGAGCTCCGCGGGCGATGACCCCATCGAGCTCTACAACCCGGGCGACGAGCCCGTGGAGCTGGGCGGCTGGCACCTCACCGACGCCCGCGGGGACGACTCCCAGGAGCGCTACACGTTCCCGGTGGGCACGACGCTCGCGCCGGGCGCTTTCCTCGTGCTCCGCAAGGACCAAGACCACGCCTTCGGGTTGGGCGCGGACGACGCGGTCGTCCTCTACGACGACGCGGGGATCGTCGACCTCGTGGACTGGGCCGCGGGCGACGCGGGTGTCTCCTTCTGCCGTGTCCCCGACGGCGAAGGTGCGCCCAAGCCCTGCGCCGCCGCGACCCTCGGCGCCGCCAACGCCCCGTAGAGCAGGCCCGGGCGCGCGGACACCCCGCGGGTCGGGGCGGGACCCAGATCCGCCACCTACTCTGGGATTCGGCTTTGGATCCCGCGTGTGGGCGGCGTCGAGCTGCGCGGCCCCACAAGCGGCTGGCCGCTCGACGTGGCGCGGCCACGCCTCCGCGCCCTGCCGCTTGCCTCCTTGCCCAAACGCGGCCTCCTGCGCCTCGGTCCGCAGAGCACGTGGCGGATCTGGGCGGGACGAGGCGGGTTGCCAGCCCCGTGGGCATTGGCTAGGTTGCCAGGCGCGCTCGGTCGGTCGTTCGCGACCCCCGCGCGTGGCTGTCGGTGTGGATCGAGACGAGCAGACCCAGGAGCCCCTCATGGCGCACAGCATGGCGATGGACCCCACGCGCGCGGCGGCGCGCAGCAAGTGCAACCGCTTCCTCTCGGGGCACTACCCCCAGCGTTCGCTCCCCCAGCGCATGTTCGCGTATCTCGCCGAGGCCGTGGACGCCGACGCCACCCCCGACGCCTACGGATCGGGCCCCGTGGTCGCCGCCTTCGAGACGCGCGTGGCCGGGATGTTCGGCAAGGACGCGGGGGTCTTCTTCCCCACCAGCGCCATGGCCCACCACGTGGCGCTCCGCCTCTGGGCCGAGCGCCGCATGACCCGCAACGTGGGCGTGCATGCGCGCTCCGGGCTGGAGAACAGCGGCGGCCGCGCCTTCGCCCAGCTCCACGGCCTCACGCCGGTCGTCCTCGGAGAAGCGGGGCGCCCCTTCTTCGCCAGCGACGTCCAGGACGTCTCCTTCCCCATGGCCGCCGTCCTCGTGGACATCCCCCACGCGGCCTTGGGCGGGCGCCTGGTCCCCTGGGACGAGCTCGGCGGCCTCGCCCGTTGGGCGCGCAACACGAACGTGGCCCTGCACCTGGACGGTGACCGCATCTGGGCCGCCAAGCCCGCCTACAACCGCGAGTACTCGGAGATCGGCCGCTACTTCGACAGCCTGGTCGTCTCCTTCCACCAGGAGCTGGGCGGCCTGGGCGGCGCCATCCTCGCCGGGCCCGCCGACCTCGTGGAGGAGGCCCGCTTCTGGCGCGGCCAGGCCGGCGGCGACGTGCCCCACGCCTACCCCTGGGTCCTGGCCGCCGAGGCCGTCCTGGACGAGCGCCTGGACCGCATGGGCAAGTACATCGACAAGGCCCAGGAGCTGGCCGCCGCGCTGTCGGAGGTCCCCGGCGTGGCCTGCGCCCCCGAGCCTCCCGAGACCAACCTGTTCCAGGTCCACCTCAAGGGGGATCTGGACGCGCTCCTGGAGGCCACCGCCGAAGTGTCCGTGGACGCGGGGATCTGGCTCTGCGACACCCTGCGCCCTTCGCCCGTGCCCGGCTACGCCGTCTTCGACGTCTCCACTGGCGACGCCTCCCTCGCCATCAAGGGCGCCGACGCCGCCGCGCTCTTCGAGACGGTCATGTCCATGGCCGCCGCCGGCTGAGCCCGGCGCGGCCCCCCGTCGCTCACCGTGTGAGCTTGATCCCCCCGCCCGGTGCGACCACCGGCGCCGCCGGGCGGGGCCTCGCCGCGGGGCGACGCTTGAGGCGCACGCTCACCGTGAGGGCCGCCTGGTCGCCTCCCGAGGGTGCGCCATCGCCTTCGGGCACCTCGGGGATCTCCGCGGTCGCTCGCACATAGCCGCGCTTGACCACCCGATAGCTCCGCGGCAGCGAGTCCCGGTCGACGTCGATGGTTACGGGCGTGCGCCCCACCAGCTCCTCGATGTCGAAGACCTTGGCACCCGGCGGGTCGCTCTCGATGGTCACGCGCACGTGCTGGGCGTCGGCCGGCTCGGCCCTGTCCGCGGCACCGACCTCGGCCTCGCGGGCCACACCCTGGGCGGGCGGCGCGCTCTCCCCGCCCTCCTGCGCCGCCTTCGCGAGGGCTGCCCCCGTCGCGGACGAAGCCGCCTTCACCTTCTCGGTGGCCCGCTCCGCGGGGCGCTCCCCCGCGCTCCCCTCCTTCGAGTCCCCCTCCGCGGCGGACCCGCCAGCCGACTCGACCGCCCCAGGCGCGCCCGCGTCCCCTCGCGGCGCCCCGGCCTCCGGAGGCTCGTCGTCACGCAGGGCCACCAGCAAGACCGTGACGGCCCCGGCCACGAGCAGCGCCACGACCAGCGCCAGCCACACCAAGCGCCGCCGCCCGGGTCCAGAGGCCCGCTGCCCAGCGGCAGCGCCCCCCATGACCGCACCGCCCCCCGCGCCGCCGGGGGGCCTCCGCGTCAGTCGGCCCGTGCCCGGCCTGGCCCCCTCCGGCTGGGGCGGCGCGGCCGACGGCGCCGGGCCGTCCAGGCGCTGGAGCTTGGGCGTCCCGGTGGGCTGAGGCGCGGCCTTGGCCGCCCGCGCGGCCGACAGCGCCGCCTGGGCGCGCAGGTCGTCCAGCCCCATCTCCACGGTCTCCTCCGGGATCTCCTGGGGCTGCGCGCTGCGGCTAGGCGGGAGCCACACGGCGTCCAGGGCCGCGTAGAGCTCGGACATGCTCTGGTAGCGCGCGTCCGGCTGCTTGTTGAGGCAGCGCCGCGTGATGGCCTCGATCTCGGCCGGAGCCACGAGGCCCGGACGCGCTTGGGCCATGGGCGGCGGCTCCAGCAGCAGGTGGCCGCGCATAATCCCGCCGATGCCGCGCTCGCCGGGCTTCTGGATGAAGGGCGGCCGCCCCGTGACCATCTCGTACAGGACGCAACCCAGCGCGTAGACGTCCGCGCGGTGGTCCACGTCCATGTCCATGATCTGCTCGGGCGAGATGTACAGCGGCGACCCCATGACCGTGCCCTCCTCGGTCACGCGGTTCTCGGGCGCCTCGTCGATGGCGCGCACGAGCCCGAAGTCCACGATCTTCACGAAGTCCGGATCCTCGGCGCGGTCGATGAGGATCACGTTCGCCGGCTTGAGATCCCGATGGACCACGCCCGCGCGGTGGGCCTCGCCCAAGGAGCTGGCGATCTGCTTGGCGATGTGCAGGAGGCGCGCGGGCTCCAAGGGGCCCTCCTCCTGGATCACCTGGGCCAGCGTCTTCCCCTCCAGGAACTCCATGACCAGGAAGTAGCCGTGGTGCCCCTCCATGGCCCCGTAGTCGTGGATGACCACCGTGTTGGGGTGGGTGAGCTTGCTCGCGACGCTCGCCTCGCGGAAGAAGCGCGCCTCATCCACCTCCCACTCGGCCTCGCTGGCCCGCCTGGACGCGAGCACCTTGAGGGCCACCGGCCGCCCCAGGGGCTCCTGCACGGCGCGATACACGGCCCCCATGCCGCCGCGCGCGATGAGCGACTCCACGCGGTACTTGTCGGCGACCAGGGTGCCGATGAGGGGGTCGTGCGTCATGGCGTCGAGTGGACGGGGCCCCTGAGTGTACTACTGCAGCACTTCGATCTGGGGCCGGGGAGGCTTCTTGGGCTTCGTCGCGGAGGGCGCCCCCTTGGGGGGAGCGTCTTCCCCGAGCACGTGGATCCTTGGCTTACCGCGTTCTGCCTCCGGCGTCTCGCCCGTGGCCTCCCCGCCGCCGCCACCCCTGTCGTCCCGCGCCCCCACACCCGCGGGAGGCGCTTGTTTTCGTTGCCCACCACCGGCTCGCTTGGCGGTCCCTGCCCCGTGGCGCCGGGCTCCTCGCCCGCGGCGCGCAGGCTTGAGCTCCACGGTCTGGTGGATCTCGCGGCCCACCCAGGCGGGGTCCAGGGCCAGCTCCAGGCGCCCGTCGTCGTACCCGTCGAGTTGGAACGTCACGAGGTGCGTCCCCGGAGCCAGAGGGGCCGTGAGCGGCGTCTTGCCCGACAGCGCCCCGTTGATGAAGACGGCAGCCCCCGCCGGGACCGTGGCGAAGGTCACGCGGACCTTCTGGGGGGCGGGGGGGGCTGCGGGAGCGGGAGCGGAAGCGGAAGCGGCAGCAGCGGGCGCGGGAGCGGCGGCGGGCGTCGGTACGGGAGCAGCTGCGGGTGCGGCTTCAGAAGCGGGAGCGGGTGCGGATGCGGGCGCGGCTGCGGGTGCGGTCGCGGTCGCGGGAGCGGTCGCGCGAGCGGGCGCGGAAGCCGTCCCCGCAGCCTTCGCGGGCTCGGGCGGTGGAGTCGGGCCCCGATCCCGGGTGGCGAGCCACACCCCCACACCGCCCGCGAGGAGGAGCAGCACGAGCGCGGCGGCGACGAGCGCCCCCTTCCCGCGCCGCGACGCGGGCATGGGGGTCCCGGCGGCCTCCGTGGCGGCGGGCGCGAGCCCCTGGCCCAGCGATCCTCCCGGGGCGGAGAAGGCAGGGGCCGTGCCCGCGGCCCAGCCCGGGGGCAGCGTCCCATCCGCGGTCTCCTCGGTGCGGTAGCCCAGGTCGCGGCGGGCCTGCCACAGGGCCAGGCGCATCTCCTTGGCGCTGGCGTATCGGTCGGCCGGCTGCTTGCTCAGGGCCTTGCGGATGACCGCCTCCAGGGCCGGCGGCAGGTTACGCTCCGGGGCGATGTCCGCGAAGGCGGGGGGCGCCATGGAGAGCTGCTTGCCCAGGATCTCCATGCGGGTTCGACCCTCGAAGGGCAGGCGCCCCGTGGCGAGCTGATAGAGGACGATACCCACGGCGTAGAGGTCGGTCCGGGCGTCCATGTGCTCGGCGGAGATCTGCTCGGGCGCCATGTAGAGCGGCGTCCCGCACAGCGCCGCGTCGGCGGTGAGCTGCTCGAAGTCGGGGGCGGGCCCCTCGTGCTCGGACTCGGTAGGGTTCGCGAAGTACTTGGCGATGCCGAAGTCCAGGATCTTCACGAAGTCTTCGTCGTCATCCTGGCGCACCAGAAAGATATTGTCCGGCTTGAGGTCGCGGTGGACGATGCCCGCGGCGTGGGCGTGCTCCAAGCCGCGCAAGAGCTGGTCGCCGATGTGGAGTACGCGCGCGGGGCTTACGACCTCACCGCCAGCCAGCAGCCGGCGCATGGAGCGCCCGCGGAGGAGCTCCATGACGAGGAAGAGCTTGCCGTCCTCGGTCTCGCCGAACTCGTAGACCGTCGTGATGTGCCGGTGGTTCAAGCTGGAGGCGATCCGCGCCTCGCGCTCGAAGCGGCTCACCGGGTGGCCCTCCAGGCGCTCCAGCAGCTTGATGGCCACGCGCCGACCGGTGGAGCGCTGGATGGCCTTCCACACCGGGGCCCGCATGCCCCCCACCCCGATGAGGGACTCGGCCTGATACCGCCCGGCGATGATGACGCCCGTGAGGTCCTCGGTGAGGGGCTCGCGGTCCTCGGGGCAGACCGCGATGCTCGGGTCGTAGTAGGGCACCCGGCACCGCGGGCACAGGCGCCCGCGCGGCTCCGGCGAGGCGTCGCTCACCGGGGTACCCCGCCGGACTGCGACAGCCCCTCGCAGGTGGGGCCCGCGCCCGGCCACTCGGGGTCATCCAACCGCGGGTCGATGAACTTCCCGTCGGCCGTATAGACCACGCCCAAGGACACGCTGTGGTGCTCGTCGGCGTTCACGACCCAGAGCTCGGTGTCCGCCGGCGCCTCCCCGTGCGTGTCGAAGTCCAAGGGCCCCGAGACACCCTGGAAGTTCACGGTTGCCGCGGGGTCGCCGCGGAGCACGTTCACCGTCGCGCCCCACGCGTCGGGGCCCACCTGGACCTCCTCGCCCGCGCTCAAGCGGCGCAGCCCCGCCGCCACGGCGGCGCCGTCGAGGAGCGGCTGATCCCACGCGGCCGCCAACCCATAGCCGACCAGATACGCGGCGTCGTAGGCGTTGGCGGCGAAGGCCCCAGGCTTCGTGCCGTACTTGCTCTTGTAGCGCAGGAGGAACTGGCTCGCCGGGGCCGCGGGCTGGGTCATCACCAGGCTGCAGACCATCTCCTGGGAGTCCAACAGGGTGGCGAGGTCGTCGCCCGTCCAACCGTCCGTGAGGACGACCCGCGTGAAGCCCCGGACAGCCATGGCGTTCATGATGGCCAGCCCGTCGGAACGGAAGGCCACGACGACGGTCACGTCGGGGATGAAGCCCTCCAACTCGTCCATGAGCCCGGGGAGCTGGGCGTCCAGGGTGTCGGGGTTGTAGCTGCGGGCGAAGTAGGCGTCGTCGCTGAGGCAGTCGATGGCCTGACAGAGCGGCCCGTCCGGGGCGCTCAAGGCGTTTTGGAGGCCGTTGCCGTAGGTGTCGTCGCGGTGGATGACGGCCACGCGCTTCGCACCGCGGGCCACCAGCCAGGCCCCGATGGCGGCCGCCTGCCCGGCGTCCGAGGGCGCCGTGCGCCACAGGAGGTCGTCGTCGTCCAGGTTCGTGAGGGCCGTGGACGTGGCCGACGGGCTCATCATGAGCACGCCGCGCGGGCGCGCCACGGCGTTGAAGGTGTCCAGGGTCACCGACGACGCGCCCGCCCCCAGGATGACCGGCGCGCCCACCACCGTCGCGAGGTGCTCCGCCGCGGCCTCGGCCGTCGCCTCGTCCGTGCCCGTGTCGCACGCCACCACGCCCAGCTTCACGCCGCCCGGGAGGCCGCCCACCTGGTTGATCTCGTCCACGGCGAGCTGCACGGCGTCGTTCATGCTCGGGCCCAAGCTCGCGAGGTCGCCCGTGGCCGGGAACAGCGTGCCGATGAGGAGCGTGTCCGGCGACAGCGCTTCGGCCTCGGACACCCCGTAGATGCGGGTGCACGTCCCGCTCAGGAGGGAGCCCGTCCCCACCGAGGCCGGATCCACGCAGAGGTTGTCCACGCACACGAGGGGCGCCGTGCAGTCGTCGGCGGTCTTGCACTCGTCGGCGAAGGGGTAGGTCGCCGACACGCACCCGCCCAGCGACGCCCCCACGACCACGGCGCCGAGCGCCAGCGTCGCGCCCAACTCCACCGCTCGTCGCCGCGCTCTCGCTGCTCGCCTCACCACGCACCTCGCACGCCCACGACGGCGCCGCTGGGGACCCAGCGGGCGTCCCACGTCACGCCCACGCGCCCCTCGCCCTCCGCGGCTGGCGGCGCCGGGGCGGAGGCGGCGTCCAAGATGACCAGCAGCGCCCCAGCCCCCACCGCCGCGCCCCCCAGGGCCAGCAAGACGTCACTCCCCAGCGCGGCGCTCTGGCCGCTGGAGCGGAGCGACTTCTTCTCACTCAGGGACGTGGACGCTTCGAAGTCGTGTTGATCCCCCGCCGCGACCGCCCAGAGCCCCGCGCCGCCAGCCGCCAACGCGACGCCAGCCCCCAGGGTCACCCACCCCGCGAGGGCCGTGGTGGTCATGGGGCGCTCCACCGGGTGGGCCAGCGCGCGCCGCCGGGCCTCTTCCTTCCTCTCGGCCTCGGCGCGTCGCTCGGCCTCCTCCTTGCGCCTTGCCTCCTCGGCGTCCTCCTCGGCCTTGAGCTCCTCCAGGCGCGACAGGGCCTTCTCCACCAACGTCGGATCCGCGTCGGGGTCCTCCACGAAGTGCCGGTAGTAGGTCATGGCGAGGGCCCGCTCACCCAGCTTGCGGTCGTAGATGAAGGCGATGTTGTAGACCAACGGGGCCTCGGGCTGGAGCTGGTAGGCCTTGATGTACTCGGCCACGGCCTTGGCGAAGTCCCCCTGCTCGAAGGCCTCTCGCGCGCTGGCCGCCAGCGCCTCGACCTTCTTGGCCAGCGCCCGCTCCGCGCGGGTGCGCTTGTGCCGTCCGGCGACCGCGCGCGGCGCCCCGCCCACCGTCCCCACCACGAACGCGCCCAGGACCAGCGCTAGCGCCGGGCCCCTGAGCGCACGAACCCATGAGAATCCGCCCATCGTCGGCAGACTAGCGGCGCCCCCCGGGCCCCGTCAACCTGGGCTCCGGCCCAAACCGCCGGGCGCGCGCCGCCAGCGCGTGCCGTGGGCGTATGCGGCGCATTCGGCGCGGGCCCGACGCGTTGTCCGGCGGGGACTCTCCCCTTATCCTCCCAAGGTGAGTCCTCGGAACGAATCCATGACCGCACTCGGTCCATGGCCCCCCTGGGGAGGTCCCGTGCGCACGTTCTTCACCGCCGCCCTGCTGCTCTGTGTGGGGTGCTCCGCTGGTGGGGGTGAGCCCGCCCTGGACGCGGGGCCGCTCCCCGATGAGTCGGCCAGTCCGCCCGCCTCCGACGCGGGTCCGCTCTCCGACAAGCCGGCGAGCCTGCCCACCTTCGCCAGCCTCTCGCTCTACGCCCCGACGAGCCCCCTCAACCAGCCCATCGCGGCGGACGCCGCCGTCGACCCGGCGAGCGACACCTACGTCGAGGGCTTTCTGCGGGCCGGTGCGCTGGTGATCCAGCTCCGTCAATACTCGTCGCCCGTGTACTTGGCGGACGCAACCACGCCCACCTACGACGTCGCGCTGCCCTGCGGTCAGGCGTGGGAGCTGGGGACGGACGCGCTGCTGGGCGTGCCCATCCCCGACTGGGCGGAGCCCTCGGACGACGTCGATGGCGCGGGGAACCCCGTGCGCCCGGGGACCTGCAGCGACGACAGCGCCCAGGACAACTTCCTGGTCGTGCTCGACACGTCCACGCGCTGCGAGTACGACCTCTGGCAGGCGCGCCGCGTGGGGGGCGGGTGGGAGGCGAGCTGGGCGTCGGCGCTGTCCATGGACTCCGACGGGATCCACGCACACGGCCTGTCCTCGCGGGGCTCCGGTTTCGCGTGGCTCGGGGGCGTGATCTGGCCCGACGAGCTGGTCGCCGGGCATATCGGACACGCGCTGGTCTTTAGCTATCCCTTCACCCGAGCAGGCGGCCCCGTGCCGCCCGCCACCGAGAGCGACGGGACCAGCGACCAACCCTACGCCCTCCCAGAGGGCGCCCATGTCCGCCTCGACCCGACGCTCGATCTCGACGCCCTGGGCCTGACCGGCGTGGAGCGCACGATCGCCGAGGCCATGCAGGTCTATGGCCTCTACCTCGTCGACAACGGCGGTGACTCGGGCATGGGCCTCTACGCCATCGACCCGCGCAGCGTGGCGGGCGACCCCTACGACGGCCTGCTCGGCGACGTCGACTACCCCGCGCTGCCGAACATCCCGCTCGACAGGCTCCAGACCCTGACGCTCGGTCCACAAAACGCGGCTTTTCAGGACACGATGGCGCTGGAGAGCGACGCCTGCAACCGCTACCGGTGAGCGAGCGGGCTTGCGGGCGCCCGCCTGCGCGGCAGCGGTGCCCCCGTGCCTCGGGCCGACGCTCCCGGCGAGGCGTCGCGCGGGGCGCGAAGATGGCGCGGGTCTGGTAGGACTCCTCGTGGGTCTCGGGAGGGACGGCCCCAGCGGTGGGAGGCGGGATGGCGATGGGCGGCGGGAAAGGCGGTGAGCGCGACGAGGGCCGGGCCCCCCGGTGGCGGAGCGCGGGTCGGTGGGCCCTCGTGGGGTTGGCCGCGGCGGCGGCGGCGGCGGGGCTCTGGCAGGTGTCGGGAGCCGCGGGCGCCGAGCGTGACCTCCTGCTCACGTTCGCGCCGCTCGGCATGATCGCCCTCACCCTGGCCGCCCAGCGGATCGGGCTCCTCACAGGGATCCTCGTGGGGCTCGTGCTGGCCTTCGTGGCGATCCTCACGCTGGGCGGCGCCATGGCCTCCTACGCCTGGCTGGGCACGTTCTTCCTGCGCGCCCTCAAGATGCTCATCGTGCCCCTCATCTTCTTCGCCATGGTGGGCGGCGTGACCTCGCTCGGGGACGTGCGCAAGCTCGGGCGCCTGGGCGGTCGCACGGTCCTGTTCTACGTCGCCACGACGGCCACGGCCGTGGTCCTGGGCTCCGTCCTGGTGAACCTGGCCCAGCCCGGGGCGGGCGCCGGCGCCCACCTCACCCGCTCCCCAGCGGCCGCCGGGGAGGCCGCCCAGCACGCCAAGGGGCTCGCGGACATCGTCCTGAGCTTCGTCTCGAACAACATCGTCGAGGCCATGGCGAAGCTCCAGATGCTGCCCCTCATCGTCTTCAGCTTGGCCTTCGGCGCCGTGCTCACGACCGTCGGCTCGGCTGGCACGCCGGTCGTGGCCTTCGTGCGCGGCGCGGACGCCACCATGATGGGGCTCGTCCACGTGGTCATGCACCTGGCGCCCGTGGGGGTCTTCGGTCTCGTGGCCGGCGCCTTCGGCGAGGAGCTCGCCGCCCACGGCCCCGCCGCCTTCTGGTCGCAGCTCCAGACCTTGGCGGCCTACGGCCTCACCGTCCTCGGCGGCCTCGCCCTGCACGCGCTCGTGATCCTGCCCGTCGTCCTGTGGCTCACCACGCGTCGCTCTCCCCTCGCCTACGCCCGGGGCATGGCGGGCGCCCTCCTCACGGCTTTCTCCACGGCGTCCAGCGCGGCCACCATCCCCATGACCATCCAGGGCGTCACCGAGCGCAACGGCGTGGACCCCCGCGCGGCGCGCTTCGTCATCCCCCTGGGCGCGACGATCAACATGGACGGGACGGCGCTCTACGAGGCCGTGGCGGCCCTCTACATCGCCCAGCGCTACGGCATCGACCTGGGGGCGGGGGCGCAGATCGTGGTCGTCCTCACGGCGACGCTGGCCGCCGTGGGCGCCGCCGGCATCCCCCAAGCGGGCCTGGTGACGCTCGTCATGGTCCTCCAGGCGGCGGGCCTCCCCACCGAGGGGATCGGCCTCATCTTGGCCGTGGACTGGCTCCTAGACCGCTTCCGCACCGCCGTGAACGTCTGGGGGGACGCCGTGGGGGCGGCCGTCATGGCGCGCCACGGGCTCCCCGCCCCCGCGTCGGGCCGTGCCCCCGACGGCCAGCCGCCGGGCTGACCCGTGTCGTGGCCCGTGTCGTGGCCCCAGGGCCTCAGCGCAGGGCCCGCTCCACCGCGGCGTCGAACTTCTCGGCGCCGGCCTCCGCCGTGTAGCCCCGGGCCACGGCTCGGGCCCGAGCCACTGTCTCGGGCGCCGGGAGCCCGGCCTCGATGGCGGCGCTCAGGGCGGCCCGCAGGCTTGGGAGGTCGTCCGGGGCGGCGAGCCACCCCAGCCCCGCGCCCGCCTCGCCCCGCAGGAGGTCCAGCGCGGCCCCCATACCGGTCGTGGCGATCACGGGCATCCCCGCCGCGAGCGCCTCGGGCACCACGAGCCCCCAGCCGTCATAACGGCTCGGCGCCACCGCCACGTCGTGGTCGGCCAGGACCGCCGGGACCTCGTGGAGCTGCTTGAAGCCCAACAGCTCGGCGCGCCCCGGGTGGCGCCCGGCGAGCTCCTCCACCTCCCTGCGAAGGGGCCCGTCTCCCATGAACGACAGCGTCCACCCGGGGCGTGCGGCCAGGAGCTCATCGGCCGCCCGCACGAGCAGGTCCACGCCCTTGCGCGCGTTGAGCTTGCCCGAATAGAGGAGGCGCAGGGGGCGGCTGCGCCCCTCCGGGGTGCGTGGGATGGCGAAGAACCGCGCCAGGTCGGAGTGATAGGGGAGGCTCTCCACCGGGCATCGCGTGAGGCGGGCGTAGGCCTCGGCGGCGCGGCTGCCGATGCCCCAGACCGCCCGCGGGCCTGGTCCCAGGACGCGCGGGGGTCGCAGGGGCGCCAAGGCCACGCGCCGCAGGGCGCGCCGCAGGCGCTCGATGGGCACGGGGGGCAGCTCGGACCACTCCACGCCCGGGCGCTCGGACCAGAAGACCCACGGGCGGCGCAGCGCGTTCGCCAGGTGCATGGCGGCCTGCATCCCCAGGCCGGCGTACTGCGTGACCACCAGCAGGTCGGGCCGCGTCCGGGCCACGGCGGCCAGCATCCCGGGGCTCAGGTAGAAGGCGCTCGTGAGGCGCACCTCGGGCACGAAGGTGTGCGGGTAGTCACCGGCCTCCAGGTTCTTCCACTGCCGCCCCGGCGTGAGGCGCCGCAGGAACACGACGTGCACGTCGCAGCGCCCGCGTCGTGCTACGGCCTCGAACAAGGCGCTCTGGTAGCCCGAGGGCATGTTCGTGAGGATCGTCACGCGGGGAGCCATGCAGCGACCCTGCCAGCGGGTTGCGAGCGGCGTCAACCGGCGGCGTCGGCCCCCGATCCGCCACCTACTCTGGGATTCGGCTTTGGATCCCGCGTGTGGGCGGCGTCGGACTGCACGTCTGGGTGCTCGACGTGACGCGGCCACGCCTCCGCGCCCAGCCGCTTGCCTCCTTGCCCAAACGCGGCCTCCTGCACCTCGGTCCTCAGAGCAGGTGGCGGATCGGGGTCGGCCGGGGTCTCCGGGGGGAGCTACGGATCGGCATCGCGGTGCGTACGCGAGCCGCGGCGGTCTGTCCCCCCCCACCCCGTCCCTCGCGTCGCCCGGATCTCCAAGGTATCTTCGGTCCGCGCGGTGGTGGGCGTTCATCGAGGACGTGGCAGGAGGATGTGTACGGTGAGGGGCGTGCGTGGGGGCGGGCGGCGCCGGGCTCGGTCGCTCGGCGGATGGCTCGGGTGCTGGGGGCTCATGGCGGTGGCGGTGGTGGCGCTCTCACCGGTGGGCGTGGCGCAGGCCGACGCCCCGCCGGGGGCGTGGCCGGCGGCGCGCCTGGACGCGCGGCGACAAGCCTACAGCGTCATGGGGGCCTCGCTCACCAAGCCCGGCCTTGCGTGGGAGCTGTTCCTGGGCGGCACGCTTGGCGATACGGCGCTCCTGCCTGGCGGAGGGGCTGCGCCTTCGGTCCTCATGGTCGCCGCGGGGCAGCTCGAAGCCCGGCGCGCCGACGACGCACCGCTCTGGCGGTCCGGGGGCCACGCCCTCACGCAGCTCGTGGGCGCCTTCGACCTGGACGGAGACGGGCAGGCCGAGGTCGTGGCGCTTGGGCGCGATGGCGGCGGGGAGGCCGGGGCCTTCGTCTTCGACCGGGCCACCGGCGCCCTGCGTTGGCGCACGCCGCCCGGGACGCTGGGGGTCGTGGGGGACTCGGCGCGCCTGGTCGACCTGGACGGCGACGGGCTGCTGGATCTCTATGTCGCCAACTCCTCGGGCACGGACGCTGGCGCCACGCCCGGGGCGGCCTTTACGTTTCGGTTCGCGGGGGGCTTCGACGAGGCGGAGCAGCTCGCGCAGCTCGCCTTGGATCCGCCGCGCGACTACTGGGGTGACTTCTTTGACGCCCTCGGCGACTTCGACGGCGACGGGGCCGTGGAGGTCTTCGTCCAGGGACGGGACGAGGTCTATCTGTACGACCCGCTGACGGGGGTGCGGGAGGTGGTCGCCAGCGACGTGGGCAAGACGAACGCTGCGCGCAGCCGCGTGGAAGTGGCGGATGTAGACGGCGACGGGGCCGACGAGGCGATCCTCCTCGCGACCGGGGGGTGGTCTGCGCTCTACAACGCGGTGCGCGTGGCGGTGATCGGCTGGGACGCCCAGGCGGGGACGCTCGCGCTGCGCTGGGAGCGGGCCGTGGCGGCCCCGGCCCAGGACAAGATCTCCGTCGCGGACAGCTCGCTCGCCGACGTCGACGGAGACGGCGCCCTGGAGGTGGTCGCGTCCTTCGCCGAGGGGGCGCCGGAGGGGGGCACCGCAGCGTGGGTGCTGGAGGTGCGCGACGCGGCCACGGGGGCGTTGGAGGCCAGCCTCCCGGGGGCGCGGTTTCGCGGGGCCGTGGACCTGGACGCCGACGGGGCCGCCGAGGTCTTGACCCGAGGAGACGACCCGGCAGACCCCACGAGGATCTACGGGATGGTCGCGGGTGGGCTGGCCCTTCGCGCCGAGCTGGTGGACGAGCCCG
Organism: uncultured Myxococcales bacterium; assembly: GCA_964478315.1. Classification (GTDB taxonomy): domain Bacteria; phylum Myxococcota_A; class UBA9042; order PHBI01; family JAAZYN01; genus CAYZID01. The sequence goes on from CAYZID010000053.1 coordinate 16,266, forward strand.
CGGGTGCGGCGATCCCGCTGGCGCCGCTGTCGTGCGTGGAGCACGGGGCCGCGCGGCCTACCGCCACGCGCCGCCTTCCGTGCGTGGTCACGGCGGCGGGGAGCACGGCGCTGCTCGTGGCGCCGGTGGACGCGGCCGGTGCGGCAACGGGCCTCCGGGCGCTGGCGTTTACGGCGCCCGCGGTGGCCAGCGAGGGGGCCGACGTCGGGGCGGCGACCGACGCGGCCGATGGAGCGGAGGACGCCCCCGCGGCGCCGGACGGTGACGGCACCGCGGGGGACGCGCCCGTGGTCGTGGGCGCGTTCGACGCGCCGCCAGGCGTGACCTTGAAGACGGTCGCGGCGGGGGTGTGGGGGGACGCGCTGGGGCCCACGGCGGCGGTCGTGTCGTCCACGGGGCGGCTGTGGATCTTCGACGAGGGGCTGGCGCCGGTGAACTTCCAGCCGGACGCGGCGCAGCCGGTGCTGGGGCTGCGCGTGCGGTCGTTGGACCCGGGCTACGGGGGGCTTCCTGCGGCGCCCGTGGCGGCGGATCTGGATGGCGTACCGGGCGCCGAGGTGGTGGGGCGCACGAGTGACGGTCGCGTGCACGCGTGGAGCGTGGCCGCGCTGGCGCCCGGGCAGGCGCCCCAGGAGCTGTGGGCGGGGCCGGTCGTGCAGCAGGTGGCGGTGGTGTGGCCGGCGAGCGGTGTGCCGCTCGTGGTCGTGGCTAGCGGCGGGGACGTGCGGGGGCTGGACGGGGCTACGGGCGCGGAGGTGTGGTCGGCGGCGGTGCTGGAGGGCGGTCGGTCGCTCTACGGGGACATCGTCGGTGTGGATCTGGACGGGGACGGCGGGGAGGAGGTGCTCCTCCAGAGTCGCGGGCCAGGCGGAGAGCAGCGGGCCATCGCGCTGGAGGGCGAGAGCGGCGCGGTGCGCTGGGAGCCGGTCATCGACGTGAACTCGGCTGGGATGCGGCGGCTCACGGCGGCGAGGCTGGAGGGCCCCGAGGAGGTGGCGGCGCTCGTGGGCGGGCAGATCTACTGGGTTTGGCGGCTCGCGGCGGCGGACGGGACCCCGTCGGCGCTGGGGTTGGCCGGGCTGGGAGCCTACCTTATGGCGTTGGACGTGGATGCCGACGGCGCGGATGAGCTCGTGGCAATGAACCGAAGCACGCTGCAAGAGCTGGAGCCAGACGGCGTCGCGGATGGCGGGGTGGTGGCGTGGACCCACGAGACCGGGGTCGTTTGGCCGCTGCTGGGGGCGGCGGCGCCCTGCGGGGATGCGTGGGGCGTCGTGACGCCCTTCGCCTTCGACGGGCGCCTTCGGCGGGTAGACGGGGCCAGCGGCGAGACGGACTGGGAGGCGACCTTGGCGGGGGGCACGGCGACGCTGGCGCCGCCGCCCACCGAGGGCGGAGGCGAGGCGCCCGCGGTGGAGGGGGCCGGGTTTCTGTCGAATCCAGCCGCCGTGGCGGCGCTGGCTCCGGCAGACGACGGCGGCGGTGCGGGGCTGGGACCGGCGGTGATCGTTGGCTCCACGGACGGGCACCTGTACGCGGTGGACGCCTGCGACGGGACGCTGCGCTGGGCGCTCGATGTGCGACGCCCCCTGCGAGGACCGCTGCTGGCGGACACGGATGGAGACGGGGCGGTGGAGGTCGTGGTCGGCCGGACGGACGGCACGCTCATGGGCGTGGACACGGCCGCGCAGGACGCGCCCGGGGACGTGTGGGACACGGACCCGCCCAGCGGCCTCACGGCTGAGGACGTGGACGACATCGAGACGGTGGGCACGCTGTACGGCGCGTGGCTGGCGGTAGACGGGGCCACGGGCTACCGGGTGTCCGTGGCCACGGTGGACGGGCTGCCCATCACGGCGAGCCCGGTGGAGGTGGGGCTGGCGACGAGCGCGGCGCTGAGCGGGCTGGAGCTCGTGGATGGCGTGCGTTACGTGCTGAGCGTCCAAGCCCAGGGGGAAGGGGGCTGGAGCATCCCGCGGTCGTCGGACGGCGTGACCGTGCACGTTCCCGCGGGGGAGCCGGGGCCCGAGCCCGCGCCCGAGCCTCCTCCGGAGCCGACAGCAGAGCCCACGCCCGAACCGGGCGCTGAGCTGGCCCCGGAGGTGGGGGCGAGTGAGGGCCCAGCCGAGTGGGATGCAGAGGGGGCGACGAGTGGGAGCGAGGTCGCGCTGGGGGAGGGCAGGACGGCGGACGTGGGCGCCCCAGACCTGGGGACGGGGCCGATCCCGGGGCGCGTCACGGGGTGCTCCTGCCGCGCTGGGGGGAGGCCGCGGGACCGTGGTGGGCTGGGCGACGCGGCGCCGTGGCTCGCCCTCGCGGCCCTCTGGGGGCTACTCGCGAGGCGACGACGCTGAGGCCGAGGTGGTGGTGGCGCGCGCTCTCACCCGCCCTGGGTGCCGTCCATGCACTGGAGGACCTCGTCGGGGAAGGGGCCGCACTGGGGATAGCACATGCCCGGCTCGGAGGCCGTGCCCGGCTCGCAGCTCCAGTAGTTGCCGCAGTTGGGGCACAGGAGGTTGCACGGCTCGGGGAAGGTGAGCCCCACGTCGTAGCAGTCGCAAGCACTCTGGCAGTCGGCGCTGCAGAAGTCCGCACAGCCGTCCCCGCCCACGTCGATCTCGAACTGCCCGGGCCCGCAGTTGAGGGGAGGACACTCCCCCGCGCAGGCGGGGTCTTCCACGCAGCCTTGGTAGTCCACGAAGTTGGCGTCGGGGCCGCAGTCGCAGCCGGGGATGAGGGCGTCGCAGAGCTGGGGCTGGCCGCAGATGTAGTCTCCGCAGGCGTTGGGGTCCCAAGTGCCCCCGGTGAGCTTGCAGAGCTGCTTGTCGGCGGCGCTCCCCGTGCACCCATCGGGGCCCGGCTGCGAGCCGTCCACGCACAGGCAGGTGTCCGCGCAGCCGTCGTCGTTGGTGTCCTGGGGCAGCTCGTCCCAGGCGCAGCTCGGCGGCGGGTCGCAGCACACGCCGGCGTCCGTGGGCTTGGAGCCATCCGGGCAGAGGCAGGTGTCGGCGCAGCCGTCGAAGTTGGTGTCCACGGGCTGCGTGGGGGCCGCGCAGGCGATGGGCTGGCAGGGCTGACAGTCGGAGTTCGGCTGGCAGCCCAGGAAGGGCATGTAGTTCTTGGTGGGGCCGCAGTCGCAGCCGGGATCCAGGGCGGTGCAGTCGTTGGGGACACCGCAGACGTAGTCACCGCACGCCGTGGGGACCCAGGTACCGCCGGTGTTCTCGCAGATGGCCTGCTTGGGGCTGGTGCCGGCGCACACGCCCGCGATGGGCTGGGAACCGTTGGGGCACAGGCAGGTGTCTTCGCAGCCGTCGCCGTCGGTGTCGAAGGGGGCGAGGTCCGAGTCGCACGCGAGGGGGGCGCAAGGGGCGCACGTCGGGTCCGGTTGGCACCCCTGGAGGGGGACGAAGTTGGCGTCGGGGCCGCAGTCGCAGCCGGGGATGACCGCCGCGCACGGCGGGACCTCGCCGCAGTCGTAGTCCCCACAGGAGGTGGGGTCCCAGGTCCCGCCCGTCTCCTCGCACAGGGATTTCTTGGTACTCCCGGCGCACGTGCCGCCCGGTGTGGGCTCGGAGCCGTCGGGGCACAGGCACGCGTCGGGGCAGGCGTCACCACCGGTATCCGTGGCCACGAGGGGCGGCTGGCAGCCCAGCTCGGGGCAGCACGTGGGGTCGGTGTGGAACTCGCAGACGCCCAGCACGCACTGGCCTACGATGCACTCGTCGTTGACCGTGCAGGCTGGATCTCCGTCGCACGGCACGCAACTCGAAGACACGCACTCGCACCCGTCCTCACAGCCATCGCCGGTCGTGTCCACCGGTTGGGCTCCGTCTGGGCAGGCGAGCTCCATGGCGGGGCAGATGGTCCCGCAGCCGGGGCCCGGGACGGCCTCGCCCGCGCACTGCCCGTCCGTGCAGACGTCTCCCGCCGTGCAATCGTCGCCGTCATCGCAGGCGGTCCCGTCCGGGGCGAAGGTGAAGGTGCAGACCCCGTCTTTGCACGCGTCGTTGGTGCAGGGGTCCCCGTCGTCGCAGCCCGCGTCCGCGGTGCAGGCCGGGGCGCAGGTGTGGGTGGCCTCGTCGCACAGTCCGCTGGGGCACTGGTCGCCCTGGACGCACTCCACGCACGTGTTATCGGCGCTGCACACCCCGTCGGGGCAGTCGCTATCGCTGGCGCAGGCGACGCACGTGAGGCGCGCCGGGTGGCAGACGCCCTGAGCGCCGCAGTCGGCGTCGGTGAGGCAGGCCACGCACGTGTGGCTCGTGGGCTCGCACACGCCGGTGGGGCAGTCCACGTCGGTCGTGCAGTCCACGCACGTGCCGTCGGGCCTCTGGATGCAGGTCTGAGAGCCGCCGCAGCCGGCGCCGGTGCAGGCGTCCGCCGAGCCGCTGTCGATGAGGCCGCCGCCGTCCACGCCCACCTGGCCGAAGGTCGGCGTGGGGGCGGACGAGCCGCAGCCGCCGACGAGGAGCGCGGCGAGGCCCGCCGACGCCAGCACGAGCGCTGCACGCGTGGTGCCCTTCGCCCGGGAGCCGACCGCCCGGTGCGCCGGGGCTGAGGATCGCACGAGTTGCATGTGTCGCATGGGGTTCCTCCCGGTGCCTACTGTGCGCTGGGCGGCGTCGGGGCTCGGCCTCGCGTTCGCGCGGGCGGCCCGGTGCGCTCCGTTCCCGGCGAGAGTATGGAGTCGAGCGCGGGGACGGATCAAACGGCCGAGGCGGCGTGGCGCGTCCTCGGCCGTGGGGAGACGGGGCCCGAAGGCTCACTCGGGCATCTGAACCTCGGCGACGTCCACCTGGAGGTGTGTGGTCTGGCCGGCGCCGCCCTGGCCCTCCAGGTGCGTGATGTCGAACTCGCAGACGCCGACCTTCTTGCCCTTCACGACGACCCACCCGGATTCGGCCTTGGGGCCGCCGGCCGGGGGCAGGAGCTCGGCGTTGCCCAGGGTCACGTCACAGATGTCGGGGGTCGTGCTGGCGACGGTGACCGTCGTGCGCGCCTGGCAGACGAGGTGGTCGCCCACCTTGGGGAGGATCCAGTAGCTCCCCGTGACGCCCACCACCGTGGGCAGCGGGTTGCCGCTCCAGAAGTCCGCGCCGTCGATGTCGCTGGGCGTGACGAGGGTCATCTCCAGCGTGGTGTCGTCGATGTCGCTGGCGAGGCTCACGGTGCCGGGCGTGGCGCGGGTGGTCATTCGCATGAACTGCGTGCCGGTCCAGGTCTGGTCCAGGGCCACGCCATCGGCCGGGGTGGCCGTGACGGGCCAGTAGCCGTAGCCGATGACGTCCTGGCCGTTGGACCGCTTGAGCTCGTAGGGGATGAGCACCTCTTGCCCAGCCAGGTAGTACCCCTCGCGGTCGCTGGTGCAGGTGTGGTTGAGCTTCAGGACGTCGGGGACGCGGACGGTCATGTTCACCGAGTCGGTGACCGTCTCGCCGTTGGGGGTCTTGGCTTCGACCTCGATGAGGGCGTTGCCCTCCTCGGCGCCGCGGACGATGAAGCTGTCGCCGGAGAAGGACACGATCTCCAGGGAGGGGTTGTCGCTCGTGACGCTGAGGAGCTCCACGGTCTTGCGCGTTCCGGCCTCCTGGACCTTGAGCTCCAGCTTCGCGCCCACGGCGATGGGCTTGTTGAAGTCTCGGAGGACGTCATCGGCGTGATAGGAGAACAGCAGGTTGCCCTCGTTGCCGGTGGTCAGCGAGCGGCAGCCACCGCCCAGCGCGAGGCTCCCAAGGGTCGCCGCGGTGAACGCGACGGCGACAAGGCGAGCGGGGTGAAGGGGGCGCGAGGCGAAGAAGGCCAAGTTCATCACGGTGCTCCTGATTCCAAGAGGGGTGCGTTCCCGTGTTCGGGACCGTTGGGGGCCAGGGTCGAGCGCGGAGGGCGCGTCGCGCGGTCGACTGCGCGTCGGGTTTCGTTTCGACGGGGAGCGCCTCGTTCCGAGGCCCACCCGGGAGGCGGGGGGAGGCGTCCCCACGATGGCTGACCGAACGAACAGGGCCCTCCGCGGGTGCGGACGAGCGCGCGTGCGTTCCTTGGCCCTTACGTTGCTCCCCGCCATGCGTCAGATCAACGGGGGAGGAGAACCCTCAAGCCGCAGCTGACTCTCGGATTCGCCTTTGGACCTCGCCCCGCCGCGAGCCGCGACGAGAGGGGGCTCTAGAAGCCGAAGGAGGTCCAGGCCAGGGAGAGGCCAGCCTCGTGGTAGCCGACGACTTGGCCGCGGGTCAGGAAGCGGAGCCCCGGGCGCACGAAGGGCATGAGCACCAGCGTCCCAGCGCGGCCATCGTCCAGCCGCCACAGTGGGAAGGGCAGGGCCACGAGGGCGCGGAAGCCCAGGGACGAAGCGGGCACCCCGGGCCCCCCAGGGCCCGTCGTGCGACCCACCGTCACACCCGCCCCCAACATCACCAGATACCACCACGACACTTCCGCCAGCCCCTCCACCCGCGTGGACTCCCCTTCCGGATGCGCGCGCAACCCCACGTGTAGACCAAAGACCCCGTGAAGCAGGTATCCGTCCACCCCGCCCAACACGCCCGAGTTCAGACGGCGCGCCCCCTCCCCGAACGCCACGCCCCCCGTGAGCCCCAGCCCCACGTCCCACGACGGCACTCGGAGCGTCACCGGGTAGTCGAACTCCGCCCGCGCGGCCGGCGCCCAGGCCAACCAAAGGGCACAGCAGAGCCCCGCCGTCCACACCGCCACGCCTGCCACCACGCCCGGGCCGCCGCCGCGGTGCCGCGCGTCGCCCCTCTGCCTCACTCCCGCGCCCGCTTGGCCCCAGGGTGCCGCGCCCGCAGCCGGTCTGCCGCGTCCCGTGCCGCCTCCGCCGCGTGTACGCGGCCCAGCCGGTCCAGGACCTCCGCCGCGCGGTCGTGGCTGGCCGCCGCCTCGAGGTCGTGCCCCGCCTCCGTGAGCCGCTCCCCCGAGCGGAGAAAGGCCGCCGCGGCGAGCTCCAGGTGCGCGGTTGGCTCGCCGGCGCGCGCCTCGCCGTCGGTCGCTGGCGGCTCGCCGCCCCCCTCCGGCCGATCGCCGCCCGCCTGCGCCAACGCCAGCTCCCCCGCGCACCGTTCCGCCATCCCGAGCAGGCGTGGGAGCCCCATCTCCTCCGCCCGGCGCCGGACCTCGGCCAGGGCCTCCCGCGCCGTGGCCCAGTGCCCCAGCCGTGTCCGCACCCGCGCGAGCCCCAGCCACGCCTCCGCCATTAGGTGTGGCTGCTCCAGCCGCATGGCGAGCTGCACGGCGCTCTGCAAGGTCGCGAGCGCGTCCTGGGGCCGCCCCAGTGACAGGTAGGCCTCTCCCAGTCGCACCGACAGCGCGGCCTCCAGGGAGCGGTCCCCCGCCTCCAAGGCCATCTCCCGCGCCTCCTGCCAGGCCTCGGCCGCCTCCTCCGGGCGCCCGCGCGCCATGGACAGCGCGCCCAGCTCGCGCAGCACCTCCGCGACCCCACGCCCGTCGCCGCTCCCCCGCAACAGGCCGAGCGCGCGGCGGAACCGCTCCTCCGCCCGCGCGTGATCCCCCCGGTCGTAGAGCAGCACCCCGTGCGCGCGCACCGCCGCGGCCAGCCCACCCCGGTCGTTCAGCCCCTCGTACAAGGCCGCCGCGCGCTCGTAGGATCGCGCCGCGTCATCCAGGTTGCCCTCCAACCCGAACATGCGCCCCAAGAGCAGACACGCCCCCGCCACCCCCGCGGCGTCGGACAGGCTCTCGTGAAGGCGCAGGGCTCGCAGCAGGTGATCGTATGCGGGGCCAAGCTCCCCCCGGTCCAGCTCCACGCGGCCGATCTCCGTGAGCGCCTGGGCCCCCCACCGCCGCTGGCGCAGCTTCCACGACAGCAGCAGCGCCTCCTGCAGCGCCCCCAGCGCCTCGTCCGCGCGCCCCGCCGCGGCCAGGGCCCTCCCCAGCCGCAGGAGCACCTCACCCCGCGTCACCAAATCGGTCGGGTGCGCCAGCGCGCGGGCCCGCACCAAGACCTCGCGTTGGGTTCCGTGCCGCCCGTCGGCGGGGAGCCGCTGGGCCATGCGCAGCAAGTACCGCGCCGCGCGGTGCGCCCGGGCGCCTAGCTCGGCGTGCTCCGCCAGCACCGCCAGGACCTCCCTATCCGGGTTGGGCTCGTGCGCCAGCAGCCACCGCTCCACCGTGCGGTGCCGCGCCTCCGCCGCCGCCCGCGGCAGGAGCCCCCGCGCCACCTGCCACCGCACGTCCGTGGCGAAGGCCCAAGCCTCCTCGCCGCGGATCCGACTCGGCACGCGCCTCAAGAACCCGTGGTCCGCCAGCCGCTCCAGGCTCGCGCGCACCGTCGACGGCAGGTTGTCTTCGGGGAACTCGCCCAACGGGGCCGCCGGGTCCACGTCGCGACGCTCCAGCGCCACGAGCGCCCCCAACCACACCTCGCGCCCCACGACCCCGGCGTTGGCGAGCGTCTCGCGGTCCCGCGCCGCCATCTTCCCCACGCGCGCCAGGAGCAGGCCCGCCCGGTCCTCGGGCATCTCCAGCGCCTCGGCTCGCGCCGCGTCCAGCACCCACGTCCCGTCTTCCCGCCGGGTGATGCAGCCCTCCTCCATGGCGAACCGGATCGCCGTGTCCAGCGCCGCCGGCACCCCTTCGGCCGTCGCCACCAGCCGCCCCACGAGGGCCTCGGGGAGCGGTCCCAGCCCCGTGAGGAGCCGCCGCGTCAGGGCACGCATGTCCTGGTCCCCCAGGGGGCCCAGCCGCGATCGTGGGAGACGCGCCGCCCCGGGGAGCGCGTCCAGAAGCTCCGGGGACACGGCCAGCGCCGCCATGACTCGCGCGGTGCCCAACTCCTCCTGGAGCGCCGTCGCCACGCTCAAGCTCGACGTAGACGCTCGATCCGCGCCCGACACCACCAGGAGCAGTGGCCCCCGCGCTGCCACCGCCGCCGCCACCCGCGCCAGGGCGCTCACGCCTTGCGCGATGCGCCCCGCATCCTCGGGGCCCACGTCGCCCCGGAAGGCCACCAGCTCCATGACGTGCCCCGCCGTTCGCTCCGCCTCGTCCGGTGGCATGTGCCCCACCAAGAACGCCCGGAGCGTCCGGCGGACCACCTCCGACGAGGCCTCCAGCGACGCCCCCACGGCGGCGCGAACCGCCGCGTCCCACAGGCGGTAGGGGGAGCCGGCCGGGCACTCCACCCACAGCACCCGCGCCCCGGGGACCTCCTCCCGCGCGCGCTCCGCGAAGGCCCGAAGGACGTGCCCCTTGCCCACCCCGGGCTCGCCCGCCACCAGGTGTAGCCGCGCTCCCTGTCCCGCCGAGGCCGCCGCCCAGCTCTCCGCGAGCTGGCGCAGGGGACGGTCGCGGCCGATGGGGGTCGCCGGTAGATCGGGCGGATTCCAGGGGAGGGGGGGCCAGGGGGGGAGGCCCGCGCCTCGCCTGGGCGCGGTGGGGCCCGCCTGGGCCTCGGCTCCCCGGGGCAGCGCCGGCAGCAGGGCCAGGCAGTGCGGGCAGAAGGCCGCATCCGCAGGCGTCTCGCGGCCACAGCTTGGGCAATGCACGGGGACCCCCTCTCATCGTGGTGTGGGTCGTATCGTCGTGGGTCGTGTCTCCGGCGGATTTGTCGGTCGTCTAGGTTGCCAGGACCAGCGCGAGGATGACGGCCCCCAACGCCACGCCGCCAGCGACCCAGACCCACACCGGGACCCCGCCGGCCCCCTTCGGCGCGTCGCGCCCCTGGCGCGTGAAGCCGTGCTCGGCCGCTTGGCGAAAGTCGGGCGGTGGCTTGGGGCGCGCCCTTCTACACCCACGTCGCAGCACACCGCCGACCCTCGCGCGACCCTGTCGGTCCGCGGCGTCTCG
>CAYZID010000054.1:0-9076 GCA_964478315.1 uncultured Myxococcales bacterium
GGTCGCGTCGGAGGGCGGGGTGGCCGCGGCGGCGCCAGGAGACGGGGGCGGTGGCGCCGGGGACACGGGGGAGCAGGCGACGCGACCCGGGTGCGGGGCCTGCGCGGGAGCGCGCCCAGGGGAGGCCGGGCGGGGGGAGCGGGAGGGGTTGGCCTGGCTGCTCACACTCCTCGCCCTTGGCGCGCTCAGACGGGCCCGTTCGCTACGCCTTGTCCGGAGTGAGCCGCTACGGGAGCGGGGGCGTCCCTAGGACCTCGTAGGGATCGACGATCTCGGCCTGCCCGGTCGCCAACCAGGCGCCGAAGAAGGCCTGGAGCTGGGCGGCGTCCTCGGGGCTCCCGCCCAGGGTCCGGTGGCGCACCTCCGCCACGCCGTCGGAGGTCGTGACACGATCGTACTGGAAGACGCCGGCGGTGCCCGCGCCCCCGAGGACGTTCCCCGCGGCGGGGAGCGTCGGCTGGTAGGGCAGGCCGTCGAGGGGGCCGCCCAGCTCCCCCACGACCGGAGCCCCCAGGGCGAAGGCGAAGGCGCGGCCCGCGTGGGGGATGACGATCTCGTCCGTGAGGCCGAGCTGGACGAGGAGGTCGGGGACCACGGGATGGTTCCCGACGGGGCTCGGAGCCTGGGCGCCCTCCCCCGCCGCGGCGGCGAGGAGCTCCGTCGCCCAGATCGCCGGGTCGGCCAGGTCCACGGCGGGCTGCGTCACCGTGAGCCAGCGGCGGAGGGCGGCCTCGCTGCCAAAGAGCGAACGCCACACGGCGGCGAGGTCGGCGAGCGCGGGGTGGTGGGTCACGAGGTCCAGGAGGCGCCCGCCCACGACGGTGAGGGCGCCCGCCTGGACGCGCCGGTCCAGGGCCAGCGTGCCGGCGCCCAGCATCGCACCGAGGCTGATCCCCCGGTAGAAGAGGCGCGCGGTGTCTAGGTCCGGGACACCGTCGCCGTCCACGTCGGGGTGCTGGCGGAGCAGGGTGAGGAGCTGGAGCCGGTCGACGATGGACTGGTTGAAGTGACCGCGGAGCGCGAAAGCGTCCAACGCGAGGGGGCTCAGGGAGGCACCCAGGAAGGCGGAGATGCGCGCCACGGGCCCGGCGTCTGGGTCGGCCGCGGGGTGCTCACCGAGCCCCACGGCGTCCGCGGCGACGACGGCGACGCCCAAGCCGCAGACCTCGCGCGCGGTGCGCACGGCGTCGGTGCGATCCTTGTCCAAACCGTGACCAAAGAGGAGGACGGGCGCCCCGAGAGCCGTGTCGCCCTGCGGCTGGGGCAGCCAGAGGGTCACGGGCACCCGCCACGGAGTTGGCCGCGGGGTGGCGCTCTGGACCGCGGGGCTCTCGCCCGGGGTCGCGCTTCGATAGTCGTAAGCGAGGAAGGCCCCCTCGCAGACGCGGGCGCAGGCGGCGCCCGAGCCGGCACCGGGGGTCCCGGGCGGAAGCGACTCGGGTGTGGAAGGGGCACAGACCGGCGGGGTCTCCCAGGCATACGCCCGGCTGGCCACGTCCGCGGCCACGGCCCGAAGGGCGGGGGCGTCGTCCGCGACGGTGAAGACGGTGGCGGCGCTCACCTCGTGGGGGGCGAGCCCGGTCGCCGCGAGGAGGCCCTGGTAGCGCCCGCGCAGGGGCTCTAGGGGAGCGGGAAGGGCGCCGCCGGTGAGGAGCGCCTGGGTGAAGGGTGACGGCCGGATACAGGGGCCCACGGCGGGGCGGTGCGCGGTGGTCACGACGAGGGCGTAGCGCCCGCCAGCGCGGAGAGGGCGGAGTGGCAGCACGTAGAGATCTCGCCCCTGGTCGGCGAGCTCGGCGTGGAAAGCGAGGCGCTGGCCGAAGGTAGGACCGGGGGTGAGGTCGACGAGACGCAGGCCCGGGTCGGTGAGGGAAGACGCAGCGTCTGGGGGCACGTCACCGAAGGGGGCGTCGAAGCGCAGGAGGATGTCGGTGGCCCGCCCGAAGCCGCTGACGCGGCCCATCTGGGCGAAGGTACCCTGGAGGAGCGTGGGGGCAACGCTCGGGGCGGCCCAGGGGGCGCGGTCGGCGGTGTAGGCGAGGCGGAGGCCCGTGGGAGAGGCGGGGTCGGGTACCGTGAGGAGGTCGTCCGGGAACTGCTGGGGCTCGGGTGAGGCGTCGAGGGGAGCGGAGTCTGCCCTGGGGTCGACGAGGGGGGCGTACAGGGACGCCGTGGTGCCCCGGCAGAAGGGCGTGGCGTCGGACCCGGCGTCGGCCAGAGAGGTGGAGTCCCCGCCGCCTGGCGCGTCGGCCAGCGCCGCGTCGCCGGCCCCGGTGTCCCCCACCCCCCCGTGCCCGCTCGCGTCCTGGGTGGACGTGAGGCCGGCGGGTGCCGTCCCGTCACAAGCCCCGAGCCCAGCAGCGAGCGCGGGGGTGAGAGCCAGCGGGAGGGCGAGCGCGAAGGCGCGGCGGGCGGCGAGGGAGGCGTTCCTGTCCATACGGTAAGGGCTAGCCTTCTCGACCGGTCAAGGCAACCCAGCGTCCGGGCTCCTGGCCCGCCACCTGGTCCGCGGACCGAGGCGCGGGAGGCCGCGTTTGGGCAAGACGGCAAGCGGCTGGGTGCGGAGGCGTGGCCCCCGGACGGCGAGCGGCCAGGCACATGATCGGGCGCCGAGCCCGAGGCTGCCCGCACACGGGCTCCAAAGCCAAATCCCAAGGCAAGTGACGGTTCGGGGCGAGGATGGCCGAAGCCGCAACGCGATTCCCCTTCGTGTCTCACGGGTTGCACACCAGACGATGATACACCACCTCGTTGTAGTCGTGGCTGCTCCTGCAAACCCGGGCAGTCCGCTTCGGCGGAAGCATCTTTCCCAGGGCCCGGGCGCGCAGACACACCGTGCAAAGAGACATCCCCATGCGGCACCGAGCCCTTCAGCCCCCTCCATGGGCTCCGTCACGCGACGCGGTTCGGCCCTGGATTCGGCGCATTGTCCGCCCGCGAGCCTCGCCCTCATCGCGGCGCTCGTGAGCACGGTGGTGGTGTCTTGGCCTACGAGGAGCCTGGCGAACGAGCGGCACGTCGCCTGCTCCTACGAGACGGCCACGTTGGCGCCCGGGACCTTCGAGCTGAAACCTTGAAGCATGATTGAGCCGTTCGTAACAAGTCCTATCCAGCCCGCACGTGCACCACATATTGTGTCCGATGGCGCGAGCATGGTCATCATACGGTACCCACTGTGGGCAAGATGGGGTTCATACGAACGCCTCAATCATGCTTCTAGCACCAGGTGAAGCGATACTCTTGGACGTTTCTGACCGTCAGGCCCGGGCTGCCTCGGCCCCGGTCTCCAAGTAGGGGTTGTACCCGGCGACCTCCTCGCGCTGAAGGAGTTCGTAGACCTGCCAAGGGGTCCGCGCGCTGAGGATGGCGTCACGCGTGTCCTGGTGTCGACCGAACAGCAGGGACACGGCCCGCAAGACCTCCAGGTGACGGTCGCGCTGACTCTCGGGTGTGGCGATGAGGATGATGATGTGCACGGGCTCGCCCCCGGGCTGAGACGAGGGGATCCCCTCGCGGCTCACCCCCACGACGCCGATGATGTCCCGGCCCCCGTCGTAGATCCCGTGGGGGATGGCGATCCCCTGGCCGATGTAGGTGCTCCCCTCGGCCTCGCGCTCATAGATGGACTGGAGGATGGCCGGCCGCAGGGCCTTGCGGACGTGGTGCACGCGGAACAGCACCGCTGCCAGGTGCTCCACGGCCTCCTCGAAGCTCGCCCCCTCCAACCCTACGACGATGTGCTCCTCCTCCAAGAAGCTCACCAGTCCCAGCCGGTCGCGCCCCGCCTCACCGCTCCACTTGAGCGCCCGGGTGGCCGTGATGGGACCGATGAGCTCGTTGGCCACGACCACGCCCAAGACCGTCGTCATGAGCTGCCCGGCAAAGTGTCGGAACATGGGGTCCTCGTTGACCAGCAGCGCCAGGCCCACGGCCACGCCCGCCTGGGGGATGAGGGCCAACCCCAAGAACTTGTCCACCGACGCGGGCGCCCGCGCCAGGCGCCCTCCCACCTGCGCGGCCAAGCTCTTGGCGCCGAAGCGGATGGCGAGCAGCGCCAGCCCCAGCGCCCCCCCCCCAAGCGGCCAGCGCGTCCAGGTCCAGGTGGGTCCCGGCCAAGGCGAAGAACGCGGCGTAGAGGGTGTTCTCCGGGTTCACGAAGACCTCGAAGACGCCCATCTCGGCGCGCATGGTGCTGGCGAGGGTGGCGCCGTAGACCAGGCAGGGGAGCAGGATGGAGCTCTCCATGAGCTCGGCCAGGCCCACCATCATCAGCAGGCTCACGAAGATGAGCGAGAAGTGGTAGGAGCGCCGCCACCGCGGGTAGATGAGGTACGTCACCGCCGCGAACGCCAAGCCCATGACGAAGGCGCCGCCGAGCTGGAGCCCGCGCGTGGAGAGGTCCACCGACGGGTCGAAGCGCTCGTGCCCCAGGGCGCGCACGACCTCGAAGGCCGTGATGCACAAGACGTTGTTCAGCGCCACGACGGCGAGCAGGGTCTTGGAGAACACCCCCCGAGCGTGCTGCTCCCGGACCAGATACAGGGTCGTCGCGGGCGCCGTGGCGATGGCGATGGAGCCATAGAGCGCGCACTCCAGGTCGCTGAGCGACGGGAACAGCAGGCGGAGCCCGGCGTAGACGAGCCCCCCCGTGAACACCATGTCGGCCAAGGCGATGACCGCGATGGGCGTGCGGGCTCCGCCCAGGCGCCGGACGTCCAAGTAGCTGCCGATGTTGAAGACGATCACCGCCAAGGCGATGTCGATGACGACCTCCAGGTCCTCGTAGACCTCGTTGGAGAACACCGCCAAGCCGAAACGCCCCAGGAGCATCCCACCCAGGATCTTCCCGGTGATGGCGGGCAGGCGCAGCCGCTCGGCCACGCGCGCCATGGCGTGGGCTGTGAAGATGACCACGGCGAGCACGAGCAAGGGCGACGCGTGGGGGACCAGCGCCGAAGACGGAGCGGCGGCGTGGGCGGGCGCGCCCCGCCCCCTGCCCCGCCTTCCGGGAGGCCAGCTCGAGCGTCGCTACAGGGCAAAGAGGAGGACGAGGACCACGGCCACGACGACAGCGCCGCCGCCGATGAGCATCCACCGGGGGGTAGGAGAAGACGCTGGAGCGGCGGCTGGAGGCCCAGGGAGAGGTCCCGGCGACGCAGCAGGCGCGGCGACAGCAGCAGGGGGCGCGGCGTGGGCAGCGACAGCGGACGCGGACGCGGTGTGGGGCGCGGCGGCGACAGGCTCCGGCTGCGCCACGCGCTCCACCTCCAACTCCTCCGGCCCCAACTCCACCTCGACCGGCTCGTCCAGCTCCTCGACCTCATCCAGATCGAGGTCATCAGGGCCATCGAGGTCGTCCAACTCCTCGACCTCGTCCAAGTCGAGGTCGTCGAGGTCATCCAGCTCTCGATCGTGCAGCTCCTCGACGTCGGCCAAGTCCCCGGGGCTTCCCAGGTCGTCCAGGTCCTCCACCCCAGCCGGTCCCAGATCGCCCGCGGGCGCCGCCACCACCACGGCGCCATCACCGGGTTCGCCATCCACCTCGAAGGCGCTCAGATCGAGATCGTCTGGGTCGTCCGCCGAGGCCAACCGGTCTGCCTCATCCAAGACCCCCAGCAGCTCCTGGCTGGCCGGACTGAGGGGCGTGGGCTTCACCGCCTGCACCAGCCGCCGCGCGCCCGACGAGCGCCGCCTCGGCGACGCGTCGGAAGCTGGCGCTCCGTCCAGGAGGTGGCTGTTCAGCATGGCGTCCAACCGACGGGCCACGGCCGCCGCGCTCCCGGGGCGTCGCGAGGGGTTCTTCGTCAGCAACTCGAAGACCAGCGATTCCAAGATCTCGGGGACGCTCGATCCCCCCATGACCGCGTCAAAGGGGGCGGGCGCCTCGTGGATGTGCTTCATGACCACGGCCACGGGCGTGTCAGCCCGGAAGGGCGTGATCCCCGAGAGCATGTGATACATGACCACGCCCAGGGCGTAGAGGTCCGCCTTCGCGGTCACGGGCAACCCCAGCGCCTGCTCGGGGGCCAGGTAGTCCGGCGTTCCCAGGATCGACCCTTGCTTGGTCAGCCCCTCCTCCACGCTGGAGCTCTCGGCCGTGAACTTGGCGATGCCGTAGTCCAAGACCTTCACGAAGTCCTTCTCACCGTGGAAGTCGCACAGGAAGATGTTGGCCGGCTTCAGGTCCCGATGCACGAGCCCCACGTCGTGCGCCTCGGCCAACGCCTTGGCGATCTGGCTGCCAATGCGGGCCACGCGCTTGGGAGCCATGGGCCCCCCGTCGCGAATGGCGCGGGACAGCACCTGGCCGTCCAGGTACTCCATGGCAAGAAACAGGTTCCCGTCCTCGCTGTGCCCGTAGTCGAGGATGCGGATGGAGTTCGGGTGCGTCAGCCGGCTGCACGCCAATGCCTCGCGGTTGAACCGCTCGATCTGTCGCTCGTCCTCGGCCAGCTCCTTGTGCAGAACCTTGAGCGCCACAGGGCGATCGATGCTGAGCTGCACGCCCCGGTAGACGCGGCCCATCCCGCCGGCGCCCAAGATCCCTTCGATCTTGAAGCGACCGTCGAAGATCCGCCCGATGAGCTCGGTTCCGTCGTCGTCTGCCATGATCCCACCGGCCCTACCGGCTCAACGCCTTGGCGAGGGACACCTTGGGCGGGCTGAGGATGCCCACGACCATGCCCCCCATGGGGAACAGCACGAGCTTCCCCGCTTCCCCGATGATGACCGTCTGGGACACGTCCCCCAGGGCCACCGTGTTCGACGCCTCCTGCGCGAAGGTCGCCACCTGCTGGGCGGTGGCGGCCAGCGCCTCGAAGGCCGCCTGCTCGGCCCCGGCGTTTGCCAGGACGAAGCCGTCGTGGGCTACGAAGCTAGCCGTCACGCCCTCGCGCGCGGCGATGTCGTCCGCCACCTCACGCAGCGCCTGGTGTAAGGCCGCGCGCGCCTTGCGTACGACGACCGCTGGTTGTTCTTGGCCCCGCTGGGCGTCATACCGCTCGCGGAGCTGCCGGAGGTGCTCCAACCTGCCTGCCAACCAATGCATGGGATAGGCTCCTTCCCTCACCTCTCGTGGGACCAAACAGCCTCATCAATCCACCGCCGTGCGCACCCTCGGGACGAGGACCGGGGCACCGCGGAGGAGGCCGGCCCCGCGGCCTCAGGCTCCAGCCTTCTGGGGGGCCCGAGGGGACCGACTCCGGGCGCACCGACGAGACGCGGCGACCGTCCTCACACGGGATGGGCCCTCGCCGCGACGCTGGCTCGCGTGATTCCAGGCGGTTCCCCTCGCCCTCCCCGCGGGCCGGGGCGTGCGACCAGCACGCTCCCTCCTCGGTCCCCCTGGAGATCACGAAGCAGCACCGGCTCGATCCGGGGTCTGGATCAACTTTCTAACGCCCGCCCTTGCCACCGAAGATCTGGTTCAGCGCCGGGACGGTCTCCTTCACCTCGAAGCGCACCGACCCCAGGATGGCGCTGGAGTCGGTGACGACGGCCAACAGGAAGCCCGCGGACAGAGGCGCCAGGATCATCACGCCGTCGCGGTTCTCACCCACGACGAGTCGGGAAGTCCCCTGCCCCACGTGCTCAGCCGAGCGCTGCGCCGCGCCAAAGATGATCTGGACCGCTGCGCCCAGGGCGTCAGCGTCGATGTCAAAGTCTCGCCGGATGTGCGTCACGAACCCGTCGGCGTCGACGACGGCGGCGGCGGTGACGCCACGCACCGACATCAGCCCCACGAGGTGCCGATCGATCTCCTCGGATAGTTTCCGAGCCATGTTTCCCTCCGAATCGTGTCTCTGTGTGGTGATGGTCTGAGCTGGTTGTTGGACCTGTTCGTCCTGTCGCGTCCGTTCCTATCCCCAAGAAGCGAGTCTCCTCGCGTGTCTGCGGCGCTCACTCCACCCGCCCAGGCAGCGGGGCAGCTCCGACGGCTTGCGAGCACACCGCGAACGCTGGGTTCAACGTGCACGGCGGCCATCGCGACGATCGGAGGCCTCTCGGGGGACGAGCCACCTAGAGGATCTGCACGTCGACGCCGCAGGTGTCGTCGCCTACCGCGTGGCAGCGGGTCTCGACGGCCTTGACCGGGCCCTTCACGAAGGCGCGGACGATGCCCCCGACCATCCCCGCCTCGAAGTGGCAGATGGGGTGGCTGGCTACCAGCCCGGCGCAGGAAACGCACTCGTCTACGCGCAGGGTCAGCTCGCCGTTGGACAGGTCCATCTTGTCCACGCCGACGACGCCGATCCGCAAGTCCTGGCAGAGCTTGTGGATGAGCCCCAGGTAAGCGTCCAGGTCCCCCTTGGCCGAGGGCAACACCGCGTCGCCCAGGATCTGTCCAAGCTGCTGCCCCGACTGGTACACGATGGTCCGCGCGCCCCCACCGACCATCCCCTCGAGGGCCGTGCCCATCCCCACGACGCGGAGCGCCTGGAAGAGCCGGATCGGGACCATGGGGCCCAAGGTCGCCCTGTTCCCCACCGACCGCTTTCCCGCGGCGATGTCCTGGAGAAGGCGTTGCTGTGGTTCGTCATAAGTACCCAAGATTTCCTCCTTTGCTGGAATAGCGAGGTCGGTTCGGGGGACAGCCCCCTAGCGTCTGATACAGCGCACGTCCACGCGCCGGTTCTTGGCACGCCCCTCCGGCGTGCGGTTGCTGGCGATAGGCTCGCGAGCGCCCGCCGAGCGGATCCTGATCTGACCGCGCCGGAACCCGTGGGACAACAGGACCTCGCGCACCCGCGCGGCGCGCCGGAGGCCAAGCTCCCGGTTGCTCTCGGGGTCGCCCACCGAGCTCGTGTGACCGGTGAGCACGACCTTGGAGCACCCGCGCAGGGAGGCCAAGACCGCATCGAGCTGGGCCTGGGACAGGACGCGCCCCCGAGGCGAGCGGTAGCCAAAGAACAGCGGCAACGGCTGGGCCACCGAGCCCGCTCGGGGCGCGGATGCGGAAGCGGATGCGGGCGCGGGCACGGAAGCGGGTGCGGGTGCGGATGTGGGTGCGGGCGCGGAAGCGGGCGCAGGAGCGGAAGCGGATGCGGATGCGGGAGCGGATGCGGATGCGGGAGCG